>JADFQE010000059.1 GCA_022561985.1 Chloroflexota bacterium | reverse complement strand
TCGCGCCGCCTCGTGCAGTCAGATGCGCCGGGTGCCGAACGGGTGCGGAGCGGCTACCATGAGCGTCGCAACGACTACCGCCGCATGAAAGGCCACCGGTGACGAACAACGACGAGGACCGCGTCCAAGAGGCGTTCGAGGAGGGCAACCGCCTCTTCAAGGCGGGCGACTTCGTCGGCGCGCTGGCGGCCTACGATCAGTCGCTGGAGCTGCGCCCCGACGACCATGCCATTCTGAACAACCGGGGCAACGCCTTGATTGACCTGGGCCGCTATGGCGAAGGGCTGGCGGCCTACGACCGCTCGTTGGGGTTGCGTGCCGACGACCCTACTACGCTGACCAATCGAGGCGTGGCCTTGCGTGGTACTGGCCGCTACGAGGAAGCGCTGGTGGCCCACGACCGCTCGCTGGAGCTGCGCCCCGACGACCCTGACACGCTCAACAACCGAGGCGTAGCGCTGGGGGACCTGAGGCGATATCGGCAGGCCATCGGGAGTTACGAGAAGGCGATTCGGGCCTTCGAAAGGATCGGCGCTACCGCTGCCATCCCTTACGCGAACATGGGCGAAGCGTTGTACCTGCTTGGATGGTTCCATGAGTGGCATCTCCAGCGGGCCGTCAAGTCGTTCCGGCGGGCTCTTGGCATCGATGGCGAGCGCCCCCACGCACGGAATGGGCTCGGAGTGTGTCTGTTGGCGCTTGGCCACCCTGCTGATGCCGCCACCGAGTTTTCGCGTGCGGTAGAGCGGGCGCCAGACGAGCTCGACCCGCGCTACAACTATGCTGTGGCGTGCCAACGGGACGGGCGTCGCGACCGCGCGAAGATGGAGCTCGCGCGGATATTGGACGAGCATCCCACCTTCGAGCCGGCGCGGCGTGCGTTGGACAAGCTCACCGCTGAGCCTATTCGGCCCGACGTATGGCAGGCTTGGACGCAAGGCTCGGCCCTGCGCAGTGTCCTCGGCATCGCGCTCCTCGGTTCCCTTGCTCTGCTCGTCGTGCTCCCAATCGTCTATCTGCTGTTCCCGTCCCTGGACAGTCCTACGCTGCCCTGGCAGTACTACGTCGCCGCATTGGCCGTCGTGGCGGGCGCGCTCGTCCTGCCTGCTGTCCGGCAGTTCAGGGCTTTCGGCGTGGAGCTAGAGCCGCAGCCGCCTCGTTCCGCCGAAGCGCAGTTGGAGCCGCTGCTTCGCTAGCGCATCGTTTGAGTCCGACTGTGTGCCGTTGCCCCTGGCGTGGATGGCCCCGCCGCGTGTATCCATCGACCGGCCAGCGCCCATCAGCGTTCGTCGACACGGGCGGTCTGCGCTGGCGAGTGGGTCAAGGGCTGTGCCCTTGCCAGGCCATGGCGGTGTCGTCGGCGACCTGCACGTGCCACCGCTGGGGGAGCGTGCGGCCCAGCTTGCGGGAGAGGTCGCGGTCGAGCTCCGCCTGGATCTCGGCGCCGCCGGGGAGGCGGAGGGCCAGCGTGCGGCGGATGCCCGCGTCCACCTCGCGCTCGAGCGTCGCGGTGCCGGCGCCATCGCCTCTGTCCGGCGCGGGTAGGGCGATGACGTCTTGGGCGCGCACGCCAAGGGTCACCTGCGTGCCCACCGCTGCGTCCGCGAGGCGCACGGTCGCGCTCAGGCCGCCGGCGTCGATGAGCGTCGTGCCGCCCGCGACCGAGACGACGACGCCCGGCAGCAGGTTGCGGACGCCGAGGAGCCGGGCGGCCGCGGGCGAGGACGGTGCGTGGAAGACGGCGTCGCGCTCGCCGGACTGGAGGACGCGGCCGCCGTCGAGCACCAGCAGGTGGTCGGCCAGCGCGTAGGCCTCCGCCACGTCGTGCGTCACGAGCACCGCCGGCATCTGGAGCCGCGAGCGCAGGGAGGCGAAGTCGGCGACCAGCGCCTCGCGGGTCGGGGCATCCAGCGCGGAGAAGGGCTCGTCCAGCAGCAGCAGGTCCGGCGACGGCGCGAGCGCGCGCCCGACGGCGACCCGCTGGCGCTCGCCGCCGGAGAGCTCGGCGGGGCGGCGCGTCTCCAGGCCATCGAGGCCGAGCATGGCGACCATGGCCCGCACGGCGCGATCGGCCTCGTCCCGCGGCCGCCCGCGCAGCCCGTAGGCCAGATTGTCCGCGACGCTCAGGTGCGGGAACAGGGCGTACTCCTGGAAGACCAACCCCACGCGGCGCTTCCGGGCCGGGACGTCGATGCCCGCGTCCCCATCGAAGAGCGTGCGCCCGTTCACCGCGATGCGGCCGCCGTCCGGCCGCAGCAGGCCGGCGATGGCCCGTAGCGTGAGCGTCTTGCCGGCGCCGGAGGGGCCGAGGATCGCCGTCGTGCCGCCGTCCGTGGCGAAGGCCACATCGAGGACGAAGCTGCCGGCGTGCGCCCGGAACGCGACCTCTAGCGCCACGACGGCACGCCCTTTCGCGCGGCCAGGCCGACCGCGATCAGCAGCCCCAGCGTCGCGAGCGTGAGCGTCAGCGCCAGGATCTGCGCCTCGCTCGCGCGGCCCGTCTGGACGGCCTCGTAGATCGCGATGGACATGGTGCGCGTGCGCCCCGGCACGTTGCCCGCGATCATGAGCGTCGCGCCGAACTCGCCGACGGCGCGCCCGAAGGCCAGCGCGACCCCGGCGAGCACCGAGCGCCACGCCAGCGGGACGGCCACGGTCATGAAGATGGACAGCTCGCCGCGCCCCAGCGTGCGCGCCGCCTCCTCGTAGGCGCGGTCGACGGACTCGAAGCCCGCCTGCACCGTGCGCACGAGGAAGGGCAGCGAGACCACGAAGGCGGCCAGCACCGCGCCGGTCCAGTCGAAGACGAAGGAGAAGCCGAAGGCGTCCTCGAGGGCCGAGCCGATGAAGCTCCGGCGGCCCACGGCCTGGAGCAGGTAGTAGCCGAGCACCGTTGGCGGGAGCACCATCGGCACGAGCACCAGCGCGGATGCCGTCTCGCGCCATCCGGGGCGCAGCCTGGCGATCCACCAGGCGAGGGGCACGCCGACGACCACCGAGAAGGCGGTGGCGGTCAGCCCCACCTGGAGGCTCAGCCTCAGTGCGTCCCAGTCCATGGCCCTCTCCCTCGCTTTCCCTAGCTCGGCACGGGCGCGGCCGGTCCCGGCTCGCTCGCCAGCGCGTCGACGAACCGCTGGGCGAGCAGGGGGTGCTCGCTCGCGCTCACGACCGCGGCGGTCTCGGCGATCGGACGATACGCGCTCGGGTCGACGTCGGCGACGTGGAGGCCCTCGGCCAACCCCGCGTCCACCAGCGACCGCGCGACGAGACCGACGTCCGCGTTGCCCGTCCGCACGAACTGGAGGACCTGCGCCACGCTCTCCCCATAGACGATCTTGGGCGCCAGCGCGTCCCAGAGGCCCGCGCTCGTGAGCGCATCGCGTGCGGCGGCGCCGTAGGGCGCCGTGCGTGGGTTGGCGATGGCGACGTAGCGTAGCTTCTCGCTGCTGCGCAGCGGCGAGGTCCAGTCCCCACCTCCACGGACGGAGAAGGTGGAGACCACGACCAGGCGGCCCTCGCCGAAGGAGCGCACGCTGGCCGGCTCCACGAAGCCGCCGTCGGCGAGGCGCTGCGTGTAGGCGGGGTCGGCGGACGCGAAGACGTCGATGGGCGCTCCCTCCTCGATCTGCCGCGCGATCACCCCCGAGGCCCCGGGCAGGAGCGTGATGCGCACGTTCTCCTCCTCCTCGAAGGAGTCGGCGAAGGCGCGCAGCGCCGGCTCGAGGCTCGACGCGGTCCCCACCACGATCTCGGGGATCCCGGGCCCCGGCGCCGCGCAGCCCGCCACGACGGCTGCGGCTGCTGCGGCGGCGAGCAGCGCAGCGCCGGCGCTAGAGAGAGTCGAGGACGGCGTCCGCGTGACCCTTCACCTTCACCTTCTCGAAGACGTTGGCGATCACGCCGTCTGCGTCGATGACGAAGGTGGTGCGCACGACGCCCATGAAGCTGCGGCCGTACTGCTTCTTCTCCTGATAGACGCCGTAGGCGCTCACCAGCTCCTTCTCGGGGTCCGCGAGCAGCGTGAAGGGCAGGGCGTGCTTCGCCTTGAATTTCTCGTGGGAGGCCGCGCTGTCGGTGCTCACGCCGAGGACGACGGCGCCCTTGGCCGCGAGCGCCTCTTCGCGGTCGCGGAAGTCGCAGGCCTCCTGGGTGCACCCAGGGGTGTTGTCGCGCGGGTAGAAGTAGAGGACGACTTTCTTGCCGCGCAGCGAGCTGAGGCTGATCTGCTCGCCTGTGTCGGTCGTCGCCGTGAAATCAGGGGCTCTCGCGCCTACTTCAAGCATGGCGAAATCTCCTTTTGCGTTCTATCAGCATCTGTGCGCCAGGTGACTGCGAGATAGAAAAGCCTCGCCTGGTATCCACGTCCCGGTGCCCGGCCGCGGCGCGTTCTGGCGCAGGGGACGCCTGCCACCGGGCGAATGCCCCGGTCCGCGCCTGCTTGGGCCTCCTGCGGCGGCCCGCGCAGCATCCGGGGAGCTCTGGATCCCGGCCGGTGTGCCGGCCGCCGGAGGGACGCGCCGGATGCAGCGGCCGGGATCAGCCCGGCCTTGTACGTAGCGCCGGGCGCAATGCTACGCCTGAGCGGGGGGCAGCGTCCACGCCGAGGGTTGAGCGCGCTGGGGGCTGGACGAGAGGCGTGTAGGGGGTTGCTCTGCGTGACCCGATATGCGTGGGAGCGTGGAGGGAGGAGAGGAGCAGGACTTTAGGAGGTTTAGGGATTCCGCTTATGTAACTCCTAAGATAGCTAGCACATAAAACAGAATGTTGCTTGACAATGCTCTGCCCGAGCAGTAGATTTGCTGCACCGTCGCAGCACTGGCGTAGGGCTCGGCGGCTGATCCTGTCAGGGGAGAGGGAGCACATGGCGAAGCTAGGCCCCTATAACTATCCGGATATCCGTTTCGGAGACGCAGTGGAGATCGCGGGGCGCATCCTCGCGAAGTTCAAGGGCGTCGTGAGCGTCAAGGGACTCGCCTGGGAGCTGGGCATGGCCGAGGGCAGCGGCACGCTGTTCGCCAAGGTCGCGGCGCTCCGGGACTTCGGCTTCATCGAGGGCCGTGGCGAGCTCCGCATCACCCCGCTCGCCCAGCGCGTCCTGCACCCCGCAAGCAACGAGGAGGGCCGGGCAGCGCGCGGAGAGGCCTTCCAGCGCGTGGAGCTGCTCCGGCAGCTCTACGTCCGCTTCGAGGGCGAGGTTCCGGACGACATGAGCCTGCTGGTGGGCCTCGAAGAGCTCACGAAGGCAACGCGGGACGAGATCGTGCGCCGGGCGCCGCTGATCCAGAAGCACCTGACCGATGCGGTCCGCGTGCTCGGCCGAATGGAATTAGGAGAAAAAACAGAACATTCTGGTCAGACGCAGAATGTTGTAGCAGGACGGGAGCGCGCCGGTAGCGCCGTGGCAGCAGTCGCACCCCCAGCGCCGGCCGATGCGGCGACGACCATCGAGCTGTCGGCAGGCGGCCGGCGGCTGTCCGTGCCGCTCAGCGCCGAGTACATCGACGTGGCCATCGGTCTGCTGACGACGCTCAAGCTCGAGCTGGCGGGGTCCGAGGACGACTTCGACGACCTCCCGGGCCCCGAAGCGAGCTCCATCGTGACGGCGGCCGACCTGGAGTTCGGCACCACCGACCAGCTCGACGTCTAAGCAGACGGCGCCCCAGCTACTCCCTGGGCCGGTACTGGCGTGGGGTGACGTGCCACCCGGCGCGCAGCCGCGAGAAGCTGCCCAGCGCGAGGCCCGCCGCGAGGCCGCCCAGGTGGGCGAAGTACGCGACGCCTCCGGCATCCGGCGCCGCGAGTGAGCCGAGGCCGAGGAACACCTGGTAGCCGGCCCAGAAGCCGATGAGATACAGCGCGCGGATGCGGCGGTGGAAGATGAAGAACCCGAAGAGGAGCAGCGTGTTGATCCGGCTGCTCGGGTAGAGGACCAGGTAGGCGCCGAGGACCCCCGCGACCGCGCCGCTCGCGCCGATCATCGGGATCTGGGAGTCGGCGTTGACGGCGACCTGAGCGAGCGCGGCCGCGGCGCCGGCGCCCAGGTAGAACGCGATGAAGCGCGTGCGGCCGAGCCGGTTCTCGATATTGTCGCCGAACACCCACAGGAACAGCATGTTGCCCGCCAGGTGCATGAACCCGCCGTGGAGGAACATCGACGTGAAGACGGTCATCCACGTGGGCACGGGCGAGGTGATGTCGACCAACCGCGGGCCTTGCGTGGTCAGGAGCCTCACGGTCGTGAAGGGCGTTCCACCGGTCAGCTCATGGGGGATCAGGCCGAAGCGCAGGACGAAGGCCGTCTCTTCGAGCGCTGCCAACGAGAGCATGTACAGGAACACGAGCACGTTGAGCGCCACGAGCGCGTAGACGACGTACGGCTTCGTGTGCAGCCGCAGGTCGGGATCGTGCAGCGGGATCATGCGTGAAGCCTAGCACCAGGGCGCAGCCCTGGACCCATAAAAGGGGCATCTGCTAGTGATGGGCTCGCGTAGGGGCGCAGCGTTAGCGGTAGCATGTCCCCATCGCCACATCGCCCAAGCGCGGGGGAGAGCCATGCAGCTCGGCATCGTGTTCCCGACCACGGAGATCGGCAACGACCCGATCGCGATCCGCGATTGGACCCAAGCGGCCGAGGACATGGGCTACGACTACGTCCTGTTCTCCGACCACATCGTCGGCGGCAACCCCGTCACGTACCCGAGGATCCGCGGCAACACCGCGGCCACGCCCTACCACGAGCCCTTCGTGACGATGGGCTACCTCGCCGCGGTCACCTCCCGCATCATGCTGACCACCGGCGTGCTCGTGCTGCCGCAGCGCCAGACGGCGCTGGTCGCCAAGCAGGCCGCGGAGGTGGACATCCTGAGCGGCGGCCGGCTCATCCTCGGCGTCGGCGTCGGCAACAGCGAGCTCGAGTACGAGGCGCAGCGCGAGAACTTCCACGACCGCGGACGCCGGCTCGACGAGCAGATCGAGGTCCTCCGCGCGCTCTGGACCCAGCCGGCCGTGACGTTCCACGGGAAGTACCACGACCTGAGCGACGTCGCCATCAACCCGCGCCCGCTGCAGCAGCCGATCCCCATCTGGATCGGCGGCAGCGCCGACGCCGTGCTGGAGCGTGCGGGCCGCGTCGCCGACGGCTGGGTGCCGTCCGGGGGTGCTGACCTCGGTCCGATGATCGAGAAGATCGCGCGATCGGCCGAGGCCGCCGGGAGGAGCATCGACGACGTGCTCATCGCGCCGCGGGTCATGAACCCGCTCGAGGGCGGGCCGGGCGACTGGCTCGCGACGGCGGAGGGGTGGCGGGATCTGGGGGCGCGCTGCGTCTTCCTCAACACGCGGAGTCAGGGTCTCAAGACCGTGCAGGACCACCTGGACCTGGGCGAGCGGTTCCGAGACGCTCTGCGGCCGGTCACGAGTCCTTCGTCAGGCTAGCTCCCGCATTCCCGCCCAGGTGCTCGGCGAGCTTGCGCGCCGAGGCCGCCGACATGCCCGGCACGGCCGCGAGCTCGTCGTGCGAGGCCTCGCGGATGCCCGCGACGCTCCCGAAGCGGCGCAGCAGCTCGCGGCGGCGCTTCGGGCCGATCCCTGGCACCTCGTCCAGGACCGAGCGCGTCGCGGCCTTCGACCGGCGTTGCCGGTGGTACGTGATGGCGAACCGGTGCGCCTCGTCGCGGACGCGCTGCACCAGGTAGAGGCCCTGGGAGCCGCGCGGCAGCACCACGGGCTCCGCTGAGTGCGGCAGGAATATCTCCTCCTCCGCCTTGGCGATCGAGCAGAGCGGGACGTCGGTGATGCCGAGCTCCAGGAACACCTGCTGCACCGCATTGAGATGCCCACGGCCGCCGTCGATGACGACGAGCCCCGGCACGAGCCCGAAGGACTCCTGGGTCTTCTGCCGCCCGCCGGCCGCGGCCTCCTCGGTCGCCATGGCGCCGGTGCGCGCGTAGCGGCGGGAGCGGTACCGAGGAGCGGGGGCGCTGCTCGCAGCCTCGCCATCTGCTGATTCAACGAGGGAGGGGACCCCGTCGATGGGCTCCGGCGGTCCATCCTGTCCGGCGGCAGCGGACGCCCGTGTGGCGAGCACCTCGCCGAGGCGGCGGAACCGGCGGCGCAGCATCTCCTGCATCGACGCGTAGTCGTCGGCCCCCTCGACGTTTCGGATCTGGAAGCGGCGGTAGTGCGCGGGCTTCGGCCGGCCCTCCTCGAAGACGACCATGCTGCCGACGGTGCTCGTGCCCCCGATGTTTGAGATGTCGTAGCACTCGATGCGGTTGGGAAGCTCCGGCAGGCTCAGGGCCTCCTGGAGCTCGGCGAGGGCCTGGAGCACCTTGTCGGACTCGGACAGCCACTTGAGCCGCCGCTGGTTCAGGCCCTCGATGGCGTTCTGCGATGCCATCTGCACCAGCCGGCGCTTGTCGCCGCGGCGGGGGTGGACGATGGACACAGGCTTCCCGCGCTTGTGCGAGAGCCACTCCTCAAGGACGGCCACGTCCTCGATGGGGTGCTGCAGCAGCAGCGTCGGCGGCACGTCGGGCACCGTGTCGTAGAACTGCTGCACGAACTGCTCCATCAGCCCCGGCTCGTCGTGGGCGTCCCCGCCGTCCATCAGGAAGTGGTCGCGGCCGATCAGCTTGCCGCGGCGCACCTTGAACAGCTCCACCCAGACCTCGCCCTGGTCGTGCGCGAGCGCGATGACGTCGGCGTCCTCGCCGCGCGCGGAGACGACGCGCTGCGACTGGCTGACCGACTCGATGGCGCGGAGCTGGTCGCGCAGGACGGCCGCGCGCTCGAACTTGAGCTCGTCCGAGGCCACGGCCATGCGCTCCGCCAACCCCTTCGTCACGCGCTCGGAGTCGCCCTCCAGGAACTGGAGGACCTGCTGGACGACCTCGCCGTACTCCTCGCGGTCGACGGCGCCGATGCAGGGGCCGACGCACCGGTGGATGAAGTACTCCAGGCACGGCCGCTCGTCGGTGCCCGTGATCACCTTGGTGCACGAGCGGTACGGGAAGAGCTTCTTCAGGAGGTCCATGGTCTTGCGCACGGCCCCGGCGCTGGCGAAGGGGCCGAAGTAGCGGGCGCCGTCGGCCAGCACGCGCCGCGTGAAATACACCTGCGGGAACTCCTCGCGCAGGTCGATCTTGATGTAGGGGTAGGTCTTGTCGTCCTTGAGACGCGCGTTGAAGAAGGGCTGGTGCTGCTTGATGAGGAGGTTCTCGAGCAGCAGCGCCTCCTGCACTGACTCGGTCACGATGTACTCGAAGTCGGCGATCCGGGTCACCATGACCTGGATGCGTGGCTCCTTGCCCGCTGGCGTCCCGAAGTAGGAGCGCACCCGGCTGCGGAGGCTCGCCGCCTTGCCGACGTAGAGGATCTCGTCCCCCGCGCCCTTCATCAGATAGACGCCGGGGCGGGTCGGCAGCGCCGCCAGCCGGCCGGCGAAATCGGCGCTGCGACGGCCGCGGTGCGTTGGGGTGCTCATGGCGAAACGATCCTAGCGGCCAGGGCCCACAGCCCCCGGGCCTAGGCGCCGAGGTCGGTGAAGAGCCTGAGGCCCACGAGGATGGCGCCGACCACGACGGTCAGCCCGCCGATGAGTCCCACCTCGCGCCGCAGGCTCACGCTCGGCACGGACGGTGCCTGGTGCGCTCGCTCGCGCCGCACCCCACGCGGTGCGCGGGCTGGTGCGGCCACGGGCGGAGCGGCGGTGGCCACGGACCCCGCATCGCTCGCCGCTCCCGCGGCGGCCTCGGGCGCGGCTTCGCCGGCAGCACCGCCCATCTCTCCGGCGGCCTCTTCGTCCTTCGGAGGTGGCGGCGTGTAGGCCGCGGCTGCGAGCACCGGCCCACCCTGGTGGGCCTTCTTCTTGGCATTGGCCTGGGCGCGGGCTTTGCTCGCGGCGATCTTGCTTCCCTTCTTGTTCGGCATCGAGCGGTGACTCTCCTAGGGCCCTGTGAGCTTCGAGGCGGCGAGCACGATCAGCTCGGCCGTCTCGTCTATCTCGAGCCAGTCGGTGTTGACCATCACATGATAGTGGCTCGGGTCGTTGGGTTTGACCTGGAAGAAGCGCTTGAAATAGGCGTTTCTGGCCTTATCGTTCTCGGCTACGAACCGCTCGGCGGCGGTGCGGTCGAGCTTCTCCCGCTCCACGATGCGCTCGATGCGCTTCTCGAGCGCCGAGACGAGGCCTATGTGGAGCACGCCGGGCTGGTCGGCGAGGATGACGTTGGCGCCGCGCCCCGCGATCACGATCGCGCCGGAGGCAGCAAGCTCGTTGATGACTGCGCGCGTGACCTCGGCGAGGTGCGCGTCGCTCAACGAGTCGTCCGAGATCTCACCCTCCAGCGGCAGGTCACGGTACTCGCGCACCAGCAGCGCGTCCAACCCCCCGCCGAAGTAAGGATCGGCGCCCCCGCCCGCCATGGCCGAGCGCTCCAGGACGTTGCGCATGAAGCCTGCCACGCGGTCACCGAGCGAGGGCGAACGCTCGGTGCGCTCCGCCACCGCAGCCACGGTGGTGCCTATCTTCTTCGCGGCCTGGGCCAGGATCATGCGGTCCACATAGTCGACGCCGAGGCTCCGCGCGACCGCGGGCCCGATCTCCGCCGTCCCGCTTCCGATCAGTCCGGTGATGGTGACGACTGGCATCGCTCGCTCCTGACTGTGCGCCTGGGCTTGACTGTGCGCCTACGCTTCGCTCCGGCTCCGGACTGAAGGCCTGACTGTGCGCCTACGCTCTCGCTCCGGCTCCGGACTGAAGCGGCACGCGCTGCTGCGGCCGCCTTGGTGGGCATGGACTAGGGGCCTACGTCTGTCGGTCTATCGCGTGCGTCCCTCTCGTGGGTCCAGGGCTGTGCCCTGGTCTAGCATGCGGATCATCTCTGCGTCCTCCGCGTCGCCTGGCGGGGCGGAGAACCATGCGTCCAGGATCTTGCGGGCCTCGTCCAGAGAAGTGGACTGGAGGCTCATCACCAGGACGTTGGCGTCGTTCCACCGGCGTGCGCCGTCCGCGGTCTCGGCGTCTCGGCACAGGGCTGCGCGGACGCCTCGCACTTTGTTGGCGGCCATACTAACCCCAGTGCCCGTGGAACAGAAGAGGACGCCCTGCTCGCACTCACCCGAAGCGACCATCGCACCGACGCGCTTGCCGACCGCCGGCCACCGCGGATCGCCGCCATCGACGAGCGCGCCAGCGCGCACGACGTCGTGTCCGCGCCGCGCCAGCTCCCCGGCGACGAGGTCGGTGAGGGGGGTTGAGTCGTCACTGCCCAACGCGATCTTCACGCCCGTCCCGTTCACGCCCGGGGATGCGCCCCGGCGTATGCCTCGCGCACCTGCGTGTCGCTCAGGTGCGTGTAGATCTGAGTGGTCGAGATGCTAGCATGGCCCAGCAGCTCCTGCACGTGGCGGAGCGGCGCACCGCCACGGAGCAGGTGCGTCGCGAAGCTGTGCCGCAGCGTGTGCGGACTCAGGTGGGTCGTGATGCCCGCCCGCACCGCGCAGCGCCGGAGCACCCCCCAGTATCCCTGCCGTGTCATGGGCCGCCCGCGCGCGTTCGGGAAGAGCGCCGCCGTCCCGCCACGCCCGCGCTTCGCCCGCGCGACGAGTGCCGGCCGGGCGTCGCGGATGTACGCACGCAGCCGCTCGACGATGCCGGGGTAGAGCGGCACGAGCCGTTCCTTGTCCCCCTTGCCGAGCACGCGCACCCACGCGCCGTCCAGGCTGAGGCCGGCGAGGTCGAGCCCCTGCGGGCCCACCACCTCCGACACCCGCAGCCCGGCGGCGTAGGTCAGCTCGATCATGGCGCGGTCGCGGGCGCCCTCCGGGCCCGCCACGGCTCCGGCGGCCTCCAGCAGCACCACGACCTCATCCTCGCTGAGGATATCGGGCAGCGGGCGGCCCACCCGGCGGGGGCGAAGGTGCTCGGCGGGCGTCGTCTCAACGACCGCGTCCTCCACCAGGAACCGGAAGAAGGACCGGACGGCCGCGAGCTTCCGGCCGACGGACGACTCGGCGTAGGCCTGCTTCCGCAGCCAGGCGGCGTAGTCGTCGAGGTCGTCGGGGCTCACGCGGGACCAGTTGCCCCCGCCGTTGGGGCCATCGTGCATGAAGCCCGCGAGCTGGTCGAGGTCGCCCCGGTACGCCGACACCGTGTTGGGCGAGAGGCCGCGCTCGGCGCGCAGGTGGCTCAGGAAGGCATCGAGTGCCTGGTCGCGGGGTCTGTCGTGCGAAGAAGTCATCGGGGCGCTCGCCTCAGGCTATTCTAGGAGGCAAGCGTGGACCCGCGGCAGCCGTTTGGACGGCCGATCCCCGCGGTCCGCGACCTCCCGCTCTCAGGGGCCAACCAGATGACGCTCGCCTTCGACCCCCACGTCTTCGGCTCCGCCGCCCTCACCTGGGTCTCGCTGCTCACGCTGGCGGGCATCGCGCTGACCGTCGGCCTGCTGCTGCGTGGCGCGGCTCGGATCCCTGCTCCCCGGAGCGCCGTCTACGCCGTCGCCCTGCGCTCGGTGCTCTGGGGGCTGCTCGGGGCGCGCCTCCTCCACGTCGTCGACTATGCCACCCTCTACGCGGACGCGCCCCTGAGCGTCCTCTACCTCTGGAGCGGCGGGCTGTCGCTGTGGGGTGGCGTGCTCGGCGCGTCCGCCGGGGGGCTGTGGCACGCGCGGCGGCGCGGGATCGCCCTTGGCCGCTTCGCCGACGGTGCGGCCGTCGCCGGCCTCTGGGGACTGGCGCTCGGGCGGCTCGGCGACCTTCTCGTGGGCGAGCGCCCGGCGGCCGCGACCTCGCTGCCGTGGGGCATCGAGTACGCGCACCCCGACGCTGCCGCCTACGCCGACGGCGCCGCCGTTCACCCCGTTGCGCTCTACGAGGGGCTCTGGGACCTGGGCGTGCTGGGCTTGCTGTGGGCGCTGCGCACCGGGCGGCTGGGCCGCCTCACACAGCGGCTGGGCCGCTTGGCGCGCGGGGTGCTGCCCGAGGGCGCGGCCTTCGCCGCCGCCATCGGTGCCTGGGCGGCCGGACGCTTTGTCATCGGCTTCGCGCGCATCGACCCGAGCCTGCTGGGGCTTCAGCAGGCGCAGTGGATCGCGCTCGCCGTGCTCGTGGGGGTGGCGTACTACGCGTGGCGCGAGTGGCGGCGGTTGGCGCGCGTGGCGTGAGCCAGTCTGCACTCGCTGTCATCCTGAGCGAAGCGAAGAATCTCGAAGCCACGCGCTGCTCGAATACCGAGGCCTGGGACGAGACCCTTCGCTCAGGATGACAGTTCGGCCAGCGCGCAGCCGCCTACGCTTGAGACCGCGCTCTGCGCTGGCGAGTGGGTGCAGGGCTGTGCCCTGCCTGCGCCCTGCCTACAGCGAGAGGCGCGGCTGGGCCGACGGCGCGTAGTCCTGGACGGTCAGGCGCAGTCGTGGCTGGCCGTTCCAGTGGTCGACGCCCAGCGAATACACGAGGTCGACCGCGGTGGTGCCGGTGAGCCAGCTTTGCCGGAAGGCGACCGCGTCCCACGTCGCGCCCCCGGCTTTGAGCGTCAGCCGGAAGTGGGCACCGTCGGCGCCCATCGTGGAGGCGCGCTCGACGGCGATGCCGCGCGTCAGGAAGAGCGGAGGCGGGTTGCCGATGCCGAAGGGCTCCATCTGCCGGAGCCCGCGCAGCGTGTCGCCCATCAGGTCCGGCAGGGCGACCTCGGCGTCGACGGTGGAGTCCGTGCTCCGTGGCGCGTCGCCAAGCTGCTCGACGGCGATGGCGCTGAGGCGCTCGGTGAGCTCCGGCAGCACCGCGGCCTCGCACGTGAACCCGGCCGCCTGCGCGTGACCGCCGTACCGGATGAGGAGGTCGTCGCAGGCGGCGAGCGCGTTCGCCCAGTGGAAGTTGGGCGCGCCCCGGCAGCTTGCCATCACGCGGTCGCCGTCGAGGCCGTAGACGACGGCCGGTGCGCCGAACTCCTCCGCGAGCCGCCCGGCCACGAGGCCGACGACGCCGGGGTTGAACGCAGCGTCCCCGACCACGATGACGGGGCCCGGCGCGCCGGGGAGCAGCTCGTGGCAGCGCTCCAGCGTCTCCTGGGTCAGGCTGCGGCGCTGGGTGTTGAATCCATCGAGCTCGGCGACCAGCTCGGCGGCGCGCGCGCGGTCGTCGGTGACCAGCAGCTCGTAGGCCAGGTCGGCGTGGTCGAGGCGGCCGGCGGCGTTGAGGCGCGGGCCGATGCCGAAGCCGATGCTCTCGGCGGTGACGTGCGCCGGGTCCACGCGCGCGGCGGCCATCAGGGCCTGGAGTCCGAGGGACGACGTCCGGCTCAGGTGCTCCAGACCGTGGCTCACGATGTAGCGGTTCTCGCCGAGGAGCGGCGCCATGTCCGTGATCGTGCCGATGGCGGCGAGCTCCATCAGGTCGTGTGACCACGCGGCGCCGTGCTCCGGCTCCAGCAGCGCCTGAGCGAGCTTCAGCACCATCCCGACGCCCGTGAGGTGGTCGAAGCCGTAGACCGAGTGCGCGGTGTGCGGGTTGATGACGGCGACCGCGCCGGGGAGGCCCGCCGAGAGCAGGTGGTGGTCCGTGACGATGACGTCGACGCCCCGGTCGCGCGCGTGGGCGACCTGCTCCACGTCGGACACGCCGCAGTCGACGGTGACGATGAGACGCACGCCCGCATCCGCGAGGCGGTCGATGGCGCCGTCGTTGAGGCCGTGGCCCTCGGTGACCCGGTGCGGGATGTAGGCGCGCACCTCCAGCCCGTAGCGCCGCAGCGCCTTGACCAGCAGCGCGGTACCGGTGACGCCGTCCGCGTCGAAGTCGCCGTAGACGGCGACCGTCTCCCCGCTGCGCTTGGCGGCGGCGATGCGCTCGGTCGCCGGGCCGACGTCGGGCAGGGTCGCGGGGTCCTCGAAGAGGGCGTCGGCCGCGTTCAGGAAGTCCGCCGTCTCGGTGGGCTCGCGCAGGCCGCGGCGATAGAGCAGGTGCGCCACGAGCGGCGGCAGCGGCCCGAGCGCGCGGGCGTCGGCCTCCGGCGTGCGGGGCGCGACCTGCCAGCGGCGGATCTGGCCGTTCAGGGTGGGAGTGTCGGTTTGGTGTACCAAGCGTCGGTTGCCCAGGAGGACGAGCGGTCTGCTGCGGCGCAATCTAGCGGGACGGCGCGCGAAGCGGCAAGGGAGGCGGAGCGCGTCTTTGCGCGGTTAGCGCATGCGGTGGCTACTGCGTGATGCGCTTGAAGATGAGCGACGCGTTGTGCCCGCCGAAGCCCAGGTTGTTGCTCATCGCCGCGGCCACGACGCCGCGCTGCGCGTGGTGCGCCGTGTAGTCCAGGTCGCAGTCGGGGTCGGGCGTCTCGAGGTTGATGGTCGGCGGGACGACGCCCTTGGCGACCGCGAGCGCGGCGATGGCCGCCTCGATGCCGCCGGCGCCGCCGAGCAGGTGCCCGGTCATGGACTTGGTCGAGCTGATGCGTCTCTTGTACGCCTCCTCCCCGACGCCCTGCTTCATTGCCAC
>JADFQE010000058.1 GCA_022561985.1 Chloroflexota bacterium | reverse complement strand
GGTTGGCATCGAGCAGCGCCTGGAGGACCGGGCCGCGGGAGCCCCCGGCGATGCCGACGGCAGCTGGGCTCAGGCGCTCGTCGCGCCAGCTCGTGATGCCGGCGCGGTGCGCCGCGTCCCGCTTGTCCGGGCCCACCTGCCACAGGAGCGTGAGCTCGGAGAGGTCGTGGGCGATCTTGGCCTTGGCGTCGTGCCAGGGGAAGTCGGCGGTCTCGGACATGTTCGGCCACAGCTCGTGCACCGACGGCAGCGGCAGCGCGGACCAGCGCGCGCCCTCCGTCCGGACGCGCCGGACCCAGTCGCACGCAGCCGCGACCCGCATCCCGAGCGCGTCGTCGTCCATGGAAACGGGTCCAAGCTCCTCCATGGCGCTCGATGAGCGGTGCGTCTGCCCTTGGACCGTGTGCTCGATCCCGCGGCCGAGCAGGAAGGCCTCCCGCGGCTCGTAGCCCTGGAGGCGCCCGAGCGCGCGGTTGTAGATGAAGAGCTGCGCCTTGAACGCGGGGGCCGACCCGGAGTTCCCGACCCCGCCGCCGGCGAGCAGGTGCACCGTCGTGAACTTGGCGTCGACGACCACGTAGTGCCAGCGCTCGCCCCCGAGCCCCGGCGCCGGGCGGGCGGCTTCGTCGTCGTCGATCGCGCCGGGGAACAGCTCGCTCAGGACGTCGGAGCGCACGAGGAAGTCGGGGGCGCCGTAGGTGCGGGTCGCGGCATCGCGCAGCACGCCCTGGTGGATGATGGGCGCGCCGCCGGCCATCGCCGCGAAGGTGCGCTCGGCCACGGCGAGGTCCCTGACCTCTCCGGGAGTCGCCGAAAGCTTGATGAGCGGGCGCAGCGTGGCGAGGTGCGCGGCGATCGCGGCCTCGAACTCGATGCCCTTGCGCATGATGAACGACGTGAAGTCGGTGCGCGGGTCGTGGTCGGACGAGGCGTCGTCGCGGTCGAACCCGGCGGCGGCGCCGTGGCGCGCGAGCCAGTCGATCAGCGGGTTGCCGAGGACGAAGTTGCGGGTCGCGGTCGCGCTGACCCAGGCGTCCCACTCCTCGCGAGAGCTGGGGACGTCCGCCTTAGCGCTGGCGTTGAGGGTGAGGGCGTCGATGCCCATGGTGAAGGGGTTAGCAGTCCTGCGCGTGCGCCCTTTTTGTGGGTCCAGGGCTGCGCCCTGGTGGTGCCGAGGAAGAGATTTGAACTCTTACGGGATCGCTCCCACTGCCCCCTCAAGACAGCGTGTCTACCTATTCCACCACCTCGGCACGGGGAGGGGGACGGTGCGCGGAGGCACCGCAGGCATTCTACGTCGCGCAGGCCGCCGCCGCCAACGCCTGCGGCGTGCGCAGGGCCGGGCGTTGGGGTATCGTGGCGACGCGCCGGATACACGCGGCGTGGGATGCGGGGCACGGGAGGGGAGCGATGGGCTACAACGGACACCTGGTCGTCGACATGGACTCCCACATACGCCAGTACTGGGACCTCGACCGCACGTACAAGGAGCACATGGACCCGGCGTACCGCGAGACGTACGCCCGGTTCAGCGAGGCCTCGGCCGCGCTCAAGCGCAGGACCGGCGACCGCGGCTTCGACGCGTTCCTCTGGCCCAAGCTGCCCACGCGCCCGCTCGGCGTCTACGAGGCCTTCGACGCGGCCGCAGCGCTTGAGGCGGCCGGGGATGGGGCGGCGGCCGGGGATGGGGGCAGCCGGAGCTCCACCAGCACCGGCGTCGAGATCGACCCCGCCTGCAACTGGGACCCGGCTATCCGGCTCCGGGACATGGAGACGGCCGCCGTCGACATCAGCGTCATGTTCCCCAGCTCGGCCGACAGCTTCTGCGCGCTCCGCGACGCGGGCTTCGAGGCCGCGCTGCACCGCGCGTACCACCGGTTCATGCACGAGTACTGTGCCGAGGCGGGCGGGCGGCTCTGGTGGCTCGGGGCATCGGCCTTCCGGGACATAGCGGAGACCATCGACCAGCTCCGGTACTGGGCGAAGAACGACCCGTACTTCGCGGGGATGTCGATCCCGCGGTCCTGCCCCGACGGGAGCATGCTCGACAACCCCGACATCCATCCCCTGTACGCGGCCTCCCAGGAGCTTGACCTGCCGCTGTGGGTCCACTCGGGGGCGAACCGGCCGCCGTTCACGCCCTGGACCGATGCGCCCAACGGGCTCTACCACGCCATCGGCGGGCAGTACGCCGCGGCCGCGCTCATCGGCGGCGGCGTCTTCGATATGTTCCCGCGCCTGCGCATCGGGCTGTTCGAGAGCTTCAGCGGCTGGATGCCCTACCTGGTGGAGAAGCTGGACGACGGGTACAAGCCCGGCTCGGCGGCGGCGCCGAAGCTTGCACGCTCGGCGTCGGAGATCGTGGCGGACGGGAACTTCTTCTGCTCGATCGAGGCCGACGAGGAGCACATCGGCTACGCCATCGAGACCCTCGGCGAGCACCCCTGGCTCTTCTCGACCGACTACCCGCACAACGGCAGTCCGTGGCCGAACGGCGTGCCCATCGTCGCCGGGAAGGCGATCCCGGAGAGCGCGAAGATCATGCTGCTGGGCGAGAACGCGAAGCGGTTCCTGCCGCAGCTCGCCGGGGTGACGGCGGCCGCCGCTCCGGCGTAGGCGAGAGCGGGACGCCCTACAGCGCGGCCGCGGTGGGCGCGGTGCTCGGGCGCCCCTCCGGCAGGAGCAGCCGGAAGAGCAGCGGCGCCGCGACCCCCACCGCGAGCGCGAAGCCGCCGCCCACCACGAGGGCCGTGGGCAGGCCGGCCAGCGCCGCGACGACCCCCAGGACCGCCGGCCCCACGAGCTGCGCCAGGGCCCAGTACGACCCGACGAGCGCCACCGCGAGTCCACGCTGCTCCGGCGCGCTGTGCTCCGCGCTGAGCAGCGTGCGCAGGTTGTTCGCGAGCGCCGCCGCCACGCCGCCGAGCACCATCGCCGGCAGGAGCACGACGAGCGAGCCGCCGGCCACCGCGATGAACAGCCACATGGCGCCCACGCCGCCCACGCCAACCGCGAAGGTCAGGCGCTGGCCGAGCACCCCCAAGATCCGGGCGAAGCCGAAGCTCGCGATGGCGGAGGCGGCGGTGAACACCGTCACGGCCAGGCCGATGACCGCCGCCTCGATGCCCGTGACCCGGAAGAAGGCGATGCCCACGGAGAAGAACACGGCGACCGAGGCCGAGAGACCGAAGGCGCAGATCCCCGCCAGCAGGAGCGGCTTCGACCGGACGACGCCGGGGATCGCGCGGGCCACCTCGAGCATGGTGGTGGCCCTCCGGCGCGGGAGCTCCGGCAGCATCAGCGATGCCGCCAGCGCCGCCACGCTTCCGGCGGCCACCACCATGAAGGCGACCGGGAAGCCCGCCACCGCTGCGAGCACGCCGCCGAGCAGCGGCCCGGCGCCCTGGCCGATGGCCTCGGCCGCGCGGTAGCGCCCGATGACCCGCGCCTGGTCCGTCTCGCTGATGCGCGTCGCATAGGACTGCGCAGCCGGGTTGTAGACGGCCCGCGCGGCGCCGATGAAGAGCTGCGCGCCGATGAGCGCCCACACCGACTCCGCCTGGACGAACACGAGGGCGCTCACCAGCAGCGCCACGAGCCCGACTCTCAGCACGATGCGCTCGCCGAAGCGGTCGGAGAGCGCGCCGCCGAAGAACCGCAGCAGGAGCTGGAACGCGCCCTGGGCCGCGATCACGGCGCCGAGCCATGCGTAGTTGTACTCGAGCGACAGCACGTACAGCGGCACCAGGGGCAGCAGCATGCCGAGCTGGACGCCATAGAGCGCCGAGACCAGCGAGATGACCCAGAGGGCGCGCCGGCGCAGCCCGCTCGGCTCGGCGCTCGCCAACGGCTCGGCGACGCTCATGGGCGCATGCCTCGGCCGGCGCACGGCACGGCCGACGCGCTGCGGGGGCTCGATGCCGCTCTTATCGCCCGCCCGCTCAAGGTCGCTGTTCCACTCTCGTCCTAGGGGGGTCCGGCCTGTCCCGGTGAGCAGGGCAGGGCATCGTCGACGACTGCACGGTGCGGTAGAAGCTGGCAGGAGTGGAGGGATTCGAACCCCCGGCCGACGGTTTTGGAGACCGTTGCTCTACCAAGCTGAGCTACACTCCTGCGCTAGGTGACGGCCCGGCCGCCGAGGTTCAAGTATAGGAGACAGGCATGGGCGGCGACAATCGGCCTCGACGGCGCGAGGCCAAGAAAAAGCCCTTCCGTATCGGAAGGGCTTGATGGGCGGTTCCACGGCTGAGTGGACTGGAGAGGTCCAGCAGAACCGTTAACCGTCGTGGATCACCTACTCATGCCACCTTTCTGGCAATGCAGAAACCGTAGCGAGGCGCACGTTACTCCCTGCGCTCGGCCTCTGTCAATCGTTTCCGTAGCCCGATCTTCCAGCGCCTGGCCCGCCGGTGGTGCGGGTGGCGCCGCGCAGCGCCCTCAGCCCGTCCGCCCACGCTCGGGCGCGGCGTCGGCCCCCTGGCCGAGCTGCGCCTCCCGCACCGGCTCCCACTCCGCGCGCGTGATGTCCATGAGGATGAAGTCGTGTCCCCCACGGCGGTCGGGGCCCTCCTCGTGGAAGCCGCAGCCGGCGAAGGCGCGGCGCGCCCTGGCGTTCCACGCCAGGGTGTGCAGGTACAGCCGGTCGATGGCGGGCATCTTGAAGCACTGCTCCATGAGCAGGAGCATCGCCTCGCGGCCGTAGCCCCCGTTCCAGTACCGGCGGTCGCCCACCAAGATGCCGACCTCGCACTGCCCGTTCACCGTGTCGATGTCGTACACCATGCAGTTGCCGATGTGGAGGCCGTCGAGCGTGTCCACCGCGAAGCGGCGCATCCACGGGAGGTCCGACCCCAGCTCGTGCTCGGCGTCCCGGCGGAAGGCGTCGTAGGGCTGACGCAGCACCACCGCGGCGTCCAGCTCCACGAGCTCCGGGTCGGTCCGCCAGCGGTAGTCGTCCTCGGCGTCCTCGATCCTCTTTCCGCGCAGAACGACCTTGCGTCCGCGGACGGCCTCGCCACTCATGGGCGCGTCACTCATGGGCGCCGCTCCGCTGGGCGAGGGCTTCGAGGGCGCGGGCGGCCACCCCGGCCTCGGTCGGGTACGTGAGCGCCGCGGCCACCGCGGTGGCCGGGAACCATTCGACGACGTCGAACTCGGGGTCGTGGTCGTCGAGGGAGCCGCCGCGGGGGGCCATCAGGTAGAAGTGGACGCGCTTGTGGACGCGCTCGTTGGGGAGCGTGAACCAGTACTCGATGTGCCCGAGAGAACCCTCGATCTCGACCTCGAGACCGGTCTCCTCGCGCACCTCGCGGAGCGCCGTCTGCTCCAGCGTCTCGCCGGGGTCCGGCGTGCCCTTGGGCAGCGCCCAGAGGCCGTTGCTGCGTCCGCACAGCACCAGCTCGACCCCCCCGTCGCGGACGCGGTAGACGACGCCGCCCGAGGACACGGCGGTGGTGGTGCGGCCCTTGGTGGTCATCCGCTCAAGCCGAGCCGGCCACTGGGCTCGAAGCGCGAGAGGTCCACCTCGTCCGTCTCGGTGAGGCGCAGGGCCGTGGCCGCCGCCTCGCGGACCGCCTCGTCCTCGTCGTCGGCGGCGATGGCCCGCAGGAGCTTCTTGGCTCTCGCGCCGCCGATCGAGCCCACGGCCAGGATGGCCGCGAGCGCGACCTCGACGTCTGGGTCCTCGACCATGTCCGCGAGATGGGAGACCGACTCCGTCTCGCCGATCTCGCGCGCGGCGTTCGCTGCCTCGTAGCGCATGGCGGGGTCGCCGCTGCCCATCTCGTCGTAGATCGTCGGGAGCCAGCTTGGATCGCCGCTGCGGCCCATGGCGTTCAGCGCGCTCTGACGGAGCTTCGGCTCATCGCTCCCGAAACCCCACCGTATGAACCCCGCGACCTCCTCCGTCGCGAAGGCGCCGACGGCCTCCAGGGCCCGGCGGCGGACGGCCATCGCTTCGTCGGGGTCGCCGAGGGGCTGCATGAGAGAGCGGTAGACGAGGGTGACGTCGCGCTCCACGAGCTTGTCCGTGACCGCGAGGACCGCGAAGTGCCCGAGCCCGAGCGCGGCGGCGGCCCGGACGTGGTCGTCGGGGTCGTCGCGCAGGAGGCTGGTCAGCTTCGGTATCGTCCGCCGGTCCTCGGACTCCCAGAGACCGGCCACGGCCTGCTCGCGCACCCCCGCGTCGGGGTCGGCGAGCGCGGTGTCGTAGACGGCCTCGAAGTCGAGGTCGCTGTTGCCGTCCGCCAGCTCGATCAGCATGATGAGGACCTCGCGGCGCCGGAGCGGGCTGATGTCGGCCCAGCGGCTCCGCAGCTCTTCCCGCTCGCCTTCGAGCAGGCCGCTGAGCTGCGTCAGGTCCGAGGCCGCGAGCTCCGTTTCGCCGTCGGCGAGCGCGTCGATGCAGGACGAGAGCGCCACGGCTAGCCCTTCGCGCTCACGGAGACGGCGGCCAGCGCGATGGGCGGCACGTAGAGCCCGCCGCGCACCCAGCGCCCCTCGCTGCCGATGGACGCGAGGTCGTTGAGCGCGGTGTATGCGTTGCCCGAGATCATCGCGTTCTTGACCCGGCCGGTGATCCGCCCCCCCTCGACCCTGTACCCCAGGAGCACGTTCGCGTTGAAGTCGCCCCCCAGCACGTTGCTCTGGCCGGCTCCCAACAGCCGCTCCACCACGAGCCCGTCGCCCATGCCCTCGATCATGGCCTCAAGCGTGGTATCGCCCTCCCCCACGAGCAGCACGCCGGGCCCCGGCCCGGGGAGCGAGCCGATGCTGCGCTCGCCGCTGCCGGTGCTCCGGGTGCCGGCAAGCCCCGCCGTCTGAAGGTCGTAGAAGAAGCTCGACGCGACGCCCGCGTCGATGAGCGGGAGCCGCCGGCTCGGTATGCCCTCGTCGTCGCTCATGCGGCTGCCCGGTATGTCCGAGAGCGTCGCGTCGTCGATCAGGCTGAAGCGCCGGTCGACGATCCGCTCGCCCAGACGCTCGCCCAGGGGCGAGGTGCCCTGCTGGACGGTCTTGCCGTTCAAGCCAGCGAGCAGCGGGCCGAGCAGCACGCTCGAAACCGCGGTCGCCATCAGGACCACCGGCATGGTCTTCGTCTCGACGGCGGCGATGTCCTTCGCCCACCCGAGCTGCCGGATGATGGACGCGACGATCTCCGAGGGGTCGCCGATGGGGCTGACGCTGGAGAGCGACTCGGAGGTGAAGAGCATGTCGTCGCCGTGGATGACGGTTCCCTGGAACCCCACCTGGAAGCCGGAGCGGCGGTAGGAGAACCGGCCGCCGCGGCTGTTGATGAGCGCGATGGTCGAGCTGGAGCGCGACACGCCGCCCTCGACCTGCACCTCGTTGGAGTAGGCGCGCAGCTCGTCGACGACCCGCTGGCCGAGCGACGTCATCTCCTCCAGGCTCACGCCCTCGACGGCGGCGTCGTACACGCTCACGTCGGGGTAGGCGCCGGCGCCGGGGAACTCGAAGGCGGCCTTGGCGCCGAAGGGCGCCGTCTCGAGCGCCGCCTCGACCACGCCGTCGACGTCGCTCATGTCCGACGTGGAGCTGAAGCCGACGCGGCCGTCCTTCACGATGCGGACCGCGAGCGCCGCCGACTCGGAGGAGTCGACCTCTTTGAGGGCGTTGGCCTCGAAGCCCACGGGCGTGCTCTCCGAGGAGACGAAGAAGACCTCAACCTCGTCCGCCTCCCGGCGCGCCCGCTCCAAGACCTGTTCGGCCGTTGCGCTGAGGCTGGTTCCGGTAACGATGGCTACGCCCCCCCGATCAGGCAACGCTGGATGCGAATATGGGGGCTCCCGTTGGAGACAGGCAGCGGGCTCTGGCCGGCCTTGCCGCAGCCGCCGCCCTCGTTCATGTCCAGGTCGTTGGCGATGCCGTCGATGTTCTCCAGCGTCGTGAACACGTTGCCGGAGAGCATCACCGGCCGGCAGAGCTCCTCCACCCGGCCGTTGCGGATGCGGTAGGCCTCGCCGGCGGAGAAGGTGAACATCTCCATGCTGGTCATGCCGCCGTACCAGTTCTTGACGTAGAGCCCGTCCTCGATCCCCGCGAAGAGGTCGTCCACGGTGGACTCGCCCGGCACGATGAAGGTGTTGGTCATGCGCACGATGGGCGCGAAGCGGTAGTTGATCGCGCGCGCGTTGCCCGTGGGCCGCTCGCCGAGCTTGGCGGCGGTCTCGCGCGAGTGCAGCCGCCCGACCAGCACGCCCTCGCGGATCAGGTCGGTCTCCCCTCCCTTCACGCCCTCGTCGTCGTAGAGGTAGGAGCCACGGAGCGTGGGCCGCGGGATCGTCGCGCCGTCCTTGACGTTGAGGTGCGCGCCACCGAAGCGGCGGCCGGGCTTCATCACCTCCTGGAGGCGCGGCTCGGTGTAGATCTGGTCGGCCTCCGAGAGGTGCCCGAAGGCCTCGTGGATGAAGACGCCGGCGAGGATCGGGTCGAGGACGACCGTGTACTCGCCGCCCTTCACCTGCGGCGCCTTGAGCAGCGCGACCGCCTTCTCGGCGACCTCGTGCGCCCGGTCGCCCAGACCCTCGACGAAGGCGAAGTCGCCCAGGCTGCCGAGGCTGATCCCGGACTGCTGCACCTCGGTGCCGTCGCGCGCCGTGGCGGAGATACGCAGGTTGACGTCCACGCGCTCCTGGTCGACGTAGGAGCCCTCGCTGTTGGCGAAGACGACGTGGCGCCGGCCGTCGGTGTACCCGACGCTGCTGCTCTGCACGCCGGGGGTGGACATCATGATGTCCACGTACTGGTCCAGCACTGCCTTCTTGTCGGCCAGGGAGACGGCGCGGGGGTCCTTGCCGAGCACCGGCGGGACGGTATCGACGACCGGCGGCACCTCGGAGAGCTCGACGCGCTCGCCGCCGACGGCCCGGGCGTGGGCCACGGCGAGGCGCACCTTGGCATCGAGGTCGCTCAGGTCGTTGAAGGAGGCGAAGCCCCAGCCGCCGCCCGCAAGCGCCCGGACGTTGCCGCCGAGGCCGCTGCCCCGGCCGATCTCCTCGAGGTCGCGCCCGCGGTAGCGGATCGTGCTGGAGCTGCTCTCCTCGACGCGCACCTCGACGTACTGAGCGTCGACGCCCTTGAGCGCCGCCTCGATCCGCTCTCGCATCCGGTCGTCCATGTTCTGCCTCCGGGTATGGCTGCAACGTCTACGCTTCGAGTCTAACCAATGGGCGCGCTCCGTCGCAACGCGGCCCGGGATGAGCGGCGTGCTCTTGTATGATGGTCGAGGTAGCAGACCTCTTGGAGGAGGCACCTCATGCCCGCACCCAAGCTCAACGGACTCGCGCACCTGGTGATCCGCGTGCGCGACATCGACCGGTCCATCGCGTTCTACCGAGACGTGCTCGGCCTGGAGCTCCTGTCCAACTACAAGTGGATGGCCTTCTTCAACTCACCGGGCGCGGGCGAGCGCTCCCACGAGCTTGGGATCATGCAACTCGGTGCCGATGCGCCGGGGCCCGAGTCCGGCCGCGTCGGCCTTTACCACTTCGCGTGGCAGCTAGCCACCCTCAAGGAGCTCGAGGACTTCCATCGTCACGCGGTGGCACACCGGACCAACATCGTCGGCTACGGAGACCACGGCCACTCGTTCGGCGTCTACCTGACCGACCCCGACGGGAATGAGATCGAGGTCTTCTACGAGCTCCCGCGCGACCAGTGGCCCGACGACGAGGTCGCTGGGGGCTCCAAGTTTCCACTGCCCGTCGACATCGAGCCGGTCGGCGTCCGCGCGTAGAGCGACCCGGGCGGGGGACAACCGAGCGGGCACACCTCACGGGATAGCGGCACCCCTACGACGCTCGCAACCCCTCGCGCACCTTCTCCGCCGTCACCGGCAGGCTGCGGACGCGAACGCCGGTGGCGTCGGCCACGGCGTTCGCTATCGCGGGCGCGGGCTGGGAGTTGGACTGCTCGCCGATGCCCTTGACGCCGTAGGGGCCGACGCCGGCCTCGGCCTTGAGCAGCACCGTCGTGAGCTCCGGGACGTCGGCAGCGGTCGGGATCCGGTAGTCGGCCAGCGACGCCGTGGTGATACGGCCGCCCTCGCTCACGAGGTCTTCGATCAGCCCGTAGCCGATGCCCTGGACGACGCCTCCGGCGACCTGCCCCTGGTGCCCGATGGGGTTGAGCACGGTCCCGGTGTCGTGGGCCGTGGTGAACCGGAGCAGCGTCACCTCGCCGGACTCGGTGTCCACGGACACCTCGGCCACCTGCGCGGTGAAGGACGTGATGGCGATCCGGGCGTTGTCCGCCACGTCGCCCAAGCCCACCACCGGCGCCCCGGTTCGTCCGACGATCTCGGCCCAGGCGACCGAGGAGCCGTCGTCGGTCCGCGTGACGTGCTCCCCCGCCATCTCCAGGCGGTCCTCGGGCCAGCCGAGGAGGTCGGCCGCGAGCTTGAGCACCTCGCCGCGGGCGGCGTGGACGGCGGCGTAGACGGCCTGGCTCGCCATGCGCGTCACGCGCGCCCCGCCGATGCCGGAGTCATACGGCGCGGTGTCGGTGTCCCACACGCGGACGGAGACGCGCTCGGGCGCCAGGCCGAGCTCCTGGGCGACGATCTGCTGGATCACCGTGTACGAGCCCGACCCCTGCTCGAAGATCGAGGTGTGGAGGACGACCGAGCCGTCGGGCCCGAGGGTGACCGACGCGTGCGTCTCGCCGCCGCCCTGCACGCGCTCCCCGAAGGCGATGCCCCGGCCGTAGACGACGCTCCCGTGCGGCGCCGGCTTGGGTGAGCGGTACCCCGACGCATCGAGCGCCGCCTCCAGGGTCTCGGCGCCCTTCACGTCCTCGAAGACGACCCCCAGCGCGTTCTCGTCGCCCTGGCGCACGATGTTCTTCGCGCGCAGATCGGCCGGGTCCATCCCGAGCTCAGCGGCGATGCAGTCCATCTGCGACTCGAAGGCGAACATCGCCTGCGGCTGGCCCGGCCCGCGCATGAAGCCGCAGGGCACGTTGTTCGTGTACACCTGGTATTCGACGACGTGCGTGTAGGGGATGCGATACGGCGTGCCTGCCGCGTTCGAGGCGCCCGGCAGGTGACCGCCCGCCGGCTTGAAGCCGCCCGAGGCCCCGCTGTCGAAGATCACCGTGGCCTCGTTCGCCACCAGCGTGCCGTCGCGCTTGACGCCGGTGCGGATGTGGATGACCGAGGCGTGGCGTGGGTTCGCGGCCGTCAGCTCCTCCGCGTAGTCGAAGACCATGCGCACGGGGCGGCCCGAGCGCTCCGCGAGCGCCCAGGCGATGGGCGTGTCCATGGCCGAGCCCTTGCCGCCGAAGTCGCCGCCGATGGTGACGGGGTGGAAGAGCACCTGCTCGGCCTCCAGGCCAACCGCTGCGGCGAGCATCTTCTTGCCGGGGTGCGGCGACTTGTTCGGGGCCCACACCTCGATGCGGCCGCCGGGGCCCGCGCGGACGACGCAGGAGTGCGGCTCCATGTACGCCTGGTGCTGCCGCCCCGTGGTGAAGGTGTTCTCGACGATGACCTCGGCCTCGGCGAACCCGGCCTCGACATCGCCGCGGCCGTACTCCCACCTGCCGAAGACGTTCGAGGGCTCGGCGATCTCCTTCGGGAAGCCCTTGAACTCCATCATGTCCGGGCGCACCAGCGGCGCGTCCGGGCCCATCGCCTCCTCGGCGTCCAGCACCGGCGGGCGCTCCTCGTACTCGATGTCGATGAGCTCGACGGCGCGGCTCGCGATCTCCTCGTCGTCCGCTGCGACGGCCGCGACCTGCTGGCCGACGAAGAGGACCTCGCCCTGGGCGAGCACCGGCACGTCGATGATGGCGCGCCCATGCCGCGCCCCCGGCGCCAGGTCGGCGCCCGTGACGACGGCGTGCACGCCGGGGAGCGCCGCCGCCTTTGCGACGTCGATGCGCACGATCCTGGCGCGCGGCAGGGGACTGCGCAGCGTCCGGCCCGCGAGGATGCCGGAGATCTTGACGTCGGCCGTGTACTCGGCGGCGCCGGTCGTCTTGGCGACGCCATCGACGCGGGGCGTCGGCGCGCCGACGGCGGCGGGAGCGGGGTTGGCGCTGGTCATGGGCGGCTCCTCCTACGGCGAGCGCGGGCAGGATAGCAGAGCGCTCGTGGGCCGGGCGTGTCGCCCCTACCCGCTCAGCGCCTCCCGCAGCGAAGCGCCGAATTCGGCCGCCTGCCAGCGGCGCACGTCGGACGAGCGCGTCTCCGCATCGAGCGTGCCCGGCGCGCGGGCGAGGCGGTCCAGCGAGCGCACCGGCCACAGCAGCGCCGGGTCCAGCGCGAGTCGCTTGCCGTGGGCCTGGCGCCACGCCTTCAGCCGCGCGAGGCGCTTGCTCTCGGCCGACGTCAGACGCGGCAGCGGCGGCACCTCCGGCTTCGGGCGCGCGTACGGCGGCGCCTGCTGGCCGGCGCGGACGGCACGGCGGATCGCGTCGCCGAGGCGGCGGACGGTGGCCGCGCCGATGCCCGGCACGACCGCGAGGGCGGCATCCGGGTGCGCCGCGAGGTGCACCATCGCCTCGGCCGAGAGGACGTAGGCCAGGGGGAGGTTGCGGCGGCGGGCCTCGGCTTCGCGCATCTCGGAAAGCGTCCGCAGGACCGCGAGCGCAGGTCCGTCGAGCCGCCCCGCGCCCTTGACCGACAGGAACGCCGTCTCCGGGTCGGGGGCCGCGTAGCGGACCTCGGACAGACGCTCGCACTCCTCGGCGGCCCACTCCTGACGGCCGAGGGCGCGCAGCCGCTCGTCGAGGCTGTCGCGGAGCGCGCCCAGGTGCACGACGTCCTCGGCCCCGTACGAGAGGGCTTCGCGGCTGAGCGGCCGGCGCGACCAGTCCGACTTCTGGAGGGCGGCCTGCTTCGGTATGACGATGCCGAGCAGGTCCTCCATGAGCGCGGCGAGGCCGAAGCGCTCGAGGCCGGCGAGCCGCGCGGCGACGTTGGTGTCGTACAGCGGCTTGACCCCGAAGCCGAAGTCGCGGTCGAGGCCGCGCAGGTCGTAGTCGGCGCCGTGCAGCACCTTCTCGACGCGCGGGTCGCCGAGCACCCGGCCGAGGGCCGAGAGGCCGTCGATGGCCAGCGGGTCGATGACGTAGGCGCGCCGCTCGGTCGCCACCTGGATCAGGCAGACCTTCTCCGGATAGTGGTGGCGGCTGTCGGCCTCGGTGTCGACGCCGATACGCGGTGCGGCCGCGATGTCGCGCATCGCCGCATCGAGCGCTTTCGGGTCGTCGACGAGCGTGTAGGCGACGCCGCTCACGCGCGCTCCGTCCACGACTCGGAGAAGGCGAGCGCGGCGCTGCTGAACGGCACGCCCTCCCAATCGCCCGGCGAGGGCGCGCCCTCGGCATGCTCGCCGTTCACGGTGAGGCGCGCGCCCGCACACGGCACGAGGATGCTGCACACGCCGTAGGGGCGGTCGGGCGCATCGAACGGCATGGTGTGCCGCAGGTGCGGCTCGCCGATGTCGTACCAGGTGAGCGTGATGTCGTCGTCGTCGGAGGTGACGCGCTCCGTCCAGAAGGAGCGCACGTCGCCGGAGTGGGCGAAGTCGGCGTCGGTGACGGGGATCGTCGTGTCGGAGAGCGCCCCGTTCAGCATCCCCTGCACGGTGGACTGCAGCCAACGGGTGAGGGCGATGTTGTCGGAGAAGATCCACCAGTCGTTGTCGGTGAGCTCGCTTTTGAGGAAGAGCACGTGACCGGGGCCTGCGCCGCTGAAGACGATGCGCCAGAAGCTCGCGGTCGTCGTCGGGTCGGCTCCCTCGTCGCCGTTGCTCAGACGCCCATCGCCGAGGCGGATGAACGGGTTCTCGCCGGTGAGGATCACGCGGTTGGGGTCGAAAGCGCTGGCCATGGAAACCTCCTTGCGGCTCGATTCTACAGGGCCGGGGGAACGGCACAGCGGCGCTGGCACCCCGCAACCCTTTCGACCATCCCCCCGTCCCCCTTCCTCGCCAGGAAGGGGGTGATAAAGCCAGGAACGGGGGACACCCCCGTCCCCCCGGCAGAGGGGCTTTGCCCCTCTGCACTCCCCATCCCGAACCACGACCGGGGCGCTGTGACGAGCCCGAGTGGCTCGCGGCCGGTTCTTTCCCCTACTCAGCCAGCTCCCCCTCGACGACGACGCGGCGCGGCCCCGCCGTCTCGCGGCCGAGGGCCGCCATGAGCACCGCGCTCGTCACGAGCAGCACGCCGATGGCGACGAACGCGGATAGCGGCGAGACGAACTCGTACAGCGCGCCCGCGATCGCCGGACCAGCGATCGCGCCCACGGACTGCGCCGCCATCACCATGCCGAGGAACGCCCCCCGGCCGTCGGCGGGCGCGAGGTCCATGGCGTAGGCGTGCGTGCCGGTCATGGCCATCGATCCGCCCACGCCCTGGACGACGACGACCAGGGCGAGCACGACGTAGGCATCGCCGATACCCAGCAGGAAGGACGCGGCGCCGAGGAGCGCGAGCGCCGGGACCAGCGATACCTTCCGTCCGAAGCGGTCCATGATGATGCCGTTGGGGAAGGCCGCCAGGAATGCGGCGAGGGCCGCGAGGCTGATGAGGAAGCCCACCGCCGTTTCGTCGGCGCCGATGCTGAGGCGCGCGTGCGCCGGGATCAGCGTCTGCATGACTCCCGCCTGCGCCACGGCCCCACCGGCGGAGGCGAAGGCGAGCGCCACGAACGCCCGGTCACGGAAGGGCCGCAGGCTGAACGCGCGTCGCGGACGCGGCTCGCCGGACGGGGCCGCTAGGGCCGGGGTTGACGCTGCCCGGGGCCGCGTCTCCTTCACCAGGAAGAGCACCGTCAGCACGATGACGACCTTGGAGATGCCGTTGAGCAGGAAGAGGGCGGGCAGGCCGTAGACGGCTGCCAGGACGCCGCCGACCAGCGGTCCGGCCACGAAGCCCAGGCGCATGGACATCTGGCGCAGGGCCAGCACGCGGCCCCGGTTCGCCGTGGTCGTGACGTCGGACAGCAGGACGTTCGAGCTGGTCGCCCACATCGCGACGCCGATCTGTCCGATGACCTCGAGGACCAAGAAGGTGACGTAGTCGTCGGCGAAGACCTGGCCGAAGTTCGTGGCGCCTCGGATGGCGGGGCCCAGCATGATGAGCGGCTTGCGGCCGAGGCGGTCCGTCAGGTAGCCGGTCAGTGGGCCGGTGAAGAACCGGGGGATGGCGTTGACGGCGATCAGCACGCCGACGAGGAACACGTTCCCGGTGACCGCGAGGGCGAACAGCGGCCTGCCGAGGTTCTGCGCGCCGGTGCCGAACCCCCAGGTGAAGAACGAGAAGAAGATGGGCGCGTTGGAAGCGCTCAGCACACGGGGGGGTGGTTCGGACAAGTGGCGTTGCTCCTAGAGGCGCCTACGGCGCGAGGGGCGCACCAGCGGCCGGGCGGCGCCACCATAGCACGGCGCACCGGGCCGCCCGCCCTGTGCCTGCCTGCCACTCTGAGCGGAGCGGCTTTGCCTGAAAGCCTCCGAAGCGTCGCCTGCGAGCGGCCGTTTCGACCATCCCCCCGGCCCCCTTCCTCGCCAGGAAGGGGGTGGTAAAGCCAAATACGGGGGA
>JADFQE010000138.1 GCA_022561985.1 Chloroflexota bacterium | reverse complement strand
GGACTCCTCGGCCAGACCCACGGGCTCCCCGGGCTGACGGCCCGCGTTCATGTCGGTCGCGAGCACGCCGGGCAGCCACGCGTTGACGGCGATGCCGTCGTCCTTGAGCTCGTGGGCGAGGTTGAAGGACATGCGGTCGAGCGCCGCCTTGGTCGCCCCGTATCCGGTGTTGTCGGCGCGCGGGCTCCGCGAGCCGGCCCCCGAGGACACGTTCAGTATGTTGCCGGAGCCCTGCGCCTTCATGATGGGCACGACCTCGCGCATCAGGAGGAAAGGCGCGGTCAGGTTCACCGCGATCATGTCGTTCCACTGGCCGTCGGTCATCTTGGTCACCGAGACGCCGGGGTGCATGCCTGCGTTGTTCACGAGGATGTCGATGCGCCCGAAGGCGTCTTGGGCCTGGGCGAGGAGCGACCGCACGCCCGCTGCGTCGGTGATGCTGCCGGGCACGGCGAGCCCGGCACCGCCCGCCGCCTCGATCATCGCGAAGGTCTCCTCGAGCGTGCCGCCCACCCCCGGCGAGAAGTCGAGCCGTCGTGCGGCCCCGACCACCGCCGCGCCGCGCCGCGCCAGCCCGAGCGCGATCACGCGCCCGATGCCCCGGCTCGCGCCCGTCACGACCGCCACCTTGCCCGCGAAGTCGATCTCACCCACAAACGTTCTCCATGAATCTCAGCTTCGCCAGGCTCCCGCACGACATAATCGTAGGTCAGTCGTCGCGCGTGAACCAGTAGTCATCGAACTCTGAGACCGGCTCGTAACCGATCCGCTGGTAGATGGAATTGGATGTTGGATTCGCCCGGTCGGTGAACAAGAAGCAAGAGGACCGGCCCGTGTCGAGAACCGTTTGACTGAGCGCAGCCACGCAAGCGCCCGCGTAGCCGTTCTGTCTGAACTCCGGAGGCGTGTACACCAGCCCGATCCGTTCGCCGTTGGGCGTGACTGCCACGCGGGCCGCCATCGACACCACCTGCCCATGCTCCCACACGAATATGCCGTGAGTCCGCACCAAACCCTCGATCACTCGCTGGCTCGAAGCGAATGAACGCTCCGGGAATATCTCGGCGAAGAAGGAGTCGTGCCAGCCCGCGAGCAGATTGGCGTCCTCCAGGGTCGCCTCTCGGGACTTTCCTGGAACGCTGATGGGAGCTAGCACAGTCCGTAGCTGGTAGATCAGCAGCCTCATGCCTTCGTGGACCGATTGCCGGGTTACTCTACGCCAAGCCTCAACGAACACGCCTACTGTTCCGGCCTCGCCCCCGGTACCAGGAAGTTTCTCAGTGGCGAGGAACCTGGCGAGCTCCTCCGCGGCCCTACGGGTGCCCCGCGATATTTGAAGCTTGTGGGGGGGCGTGCGCACCGCGACCAGCTCCACCGGTTGCATCCCGACGGTGACCAGCAGCGGCTGCTCGCTGCTCCCGGAGCCATCGGGGGTCACGTCGCGGCCTGCGAGCAACCCGTCGATGATGCCGAGGATGAGGTTGTTCTCAGCCTCGGCAGTCATCAGGAAGTCGTGAGCCGCAGCCTGAAACTGCACCACATCGGCATGCCGGATCACAACTGGGGTTCCTGAACTCATCTGCCGGTACTGCCTCATCGAGCTTCGTCGCTTACACGGCCGTCGAGACCTCGCCGCGCCTCGTTCATTTGGCCGCAGGTTACGCGACGCGCTTGCGGCTCGCCTGCCGCACGTTCCAGAACAGGTACTGGTTGGCGTAGCCGGCGTCGGAGCCGAAGCGCTCCTGCGCCCAGGTCCGCGTGCCCTCGTAGCTGACGTTGGGCGGCAGCCCGTACCAGTCCACCAGCACCCGGCGCACCCAGCGGTCGGCCGGGAAGGCCTCCAGACGCTCCAGCGAGAACAGCATGGCGCAGTCGGCGATCTTGTCGCCGACCCCGTGGAGCGCCGTCAGCGCGGCGAGGACGTCGGCGTAGCGGGCGCCGCGCAGCTCATCGAGCGGCAGCGTGCCGTCGGCGACGGCCGCGGCGGCCTGCGCGAGATACGGCGCCCGGAAGCCGCAGCCCAGCGCACGCAGCCGCTCCTCGCCGGCTTCGGCGAGCGCTTCGGGCGTCGGGAACGTGTTGCGCGTCGTGCCGCCGAGGGTCAGCCGCTCGCCGAAGGTGTCGGCGATCAGCTCCACGGTGCGGGCGATGCGCGGTATGTTCGAGGTCGAGGACAGGATGAAGGCGGCGAGGGTCTCCCAGGGCTCCTGGCGCAGGAGGCGCAGGCCGGGATAGCGGTCGATGCCCTCCCGCATGCGCTCGTCAGCCCCGATCCGCTCCTGGATCGCGGGCAGGTCGTCGTCGAGGCGCAGGTAGGCCACCATGTGCTCCGCGAGCTCGGCGGGCGGCGTCGGCGCGCTCTCGATGGCCACGCCGTCGGGCGTCCGGGCGAGGCGCACGATGTCGCGGCCGACCACGCCCGTCCACGCGCCCGAATCGTCGACGCGCCACCGGAAGCACTGGCCGCTGGCGAGGGTGGAGGGCAGGTCCAGCGGCCCATCGAATGGCAGCACGAAGGGCAGGACGAATGTCTCGCTCAGGCCTTCGCTCATGCTCGCTCCCGTCCCGCGAGCCAGTCGCGCACCGCGGCGACGACCTCGGCCATGGGCGCGCGCAGCGTGGTCGCCGGAGGGATCGAGGCGAGGAACGACGCGCCGTAGGGCTTCGACGTGATGCGGGAGTCGAGGACGACGACCGCGCCGTGGTCGCCCTTGCTCCTGATGAGGCGGCCGAAGCCCTGACGGAAGCGGAGCACCGCCTGGGGCACCGCGTACTGCATGAAGGGCTGCTCGTAGCCCTCGGAGCGCGCGGCGAACACCGGCTCGGTCGGCACGTTGAACGGGAGGCGCGCCAGCACCAGCACCTTCAGCGCCTCGTTGGTGATATCAACGCCCTCCCAGAAGCTCGATGTCCCCAGCAGCACCGCCCGCGGCTCCCGCTGGAACCGGGCCATGAGCTGCTGCGGCGTCCCGTCGATCCCCTGCGCCAGCACGCCGATGTTGGCCGAGCGCAGCCCGCCCCCGGCGCCGCGCAGCCGCGAGGAGGCCGCGCGGATGGCGGCGTGCGAGGTGAACAGCGCCATGGTGCGCCCGCCCGCGGCCCGGGCAAGCTCGGCGATGACGTGCGCGACGGCCTCGGCGTAGCCGGGCGCGTTGGGCTCCGGGACGTCGCTGGGCAGCGCCAGGAGCGCGGCCTTCTCGTAGTCGAAGGGCGAGCCCAGGCAGAGCTCGGCGGCGTCCTCGATGCCGAGGCGCTCGCGCACGTGGGCGAAGGTGCCGCGCACCGCCATGGTCGCGCTCGTGAGGACGACGGACCGCTTGCGCGCGAGCAGCTCGTCGTGCAGCCGCGTGCCGACCTCGAGCGGGGCGGCGTTCATGGAAAGCGCCGCCCCGCGGCCGAGCCAGTACACGGTGTGCTCGCTGGGGTGCGCGACG
>JADFQE010000057.1 GCA_022561985.1 Chloroflexota bacterium | reverse complement strand
TCTCGGCCGCGAAGAGGACGCCGCTTTCCTCGACGCCGAGGCGCTGCGCGCGGATCCGCACCTGCGCGCCCGACTCCTCGCCGGAGACGTAGAGCACCGTGCGCCCCGAGCCGGCGACGCCGGCCGCGATCTGGAGCAGCAGCGTTGACTTGCCGATGCCGGGGTCGCCCGCGAGCAGCAGCACCGACCCGGCCACGATGCCGCCGCCCAGGAGGCGGTCGACCTCGGGCATGCCGAGGCGCAGCCGCTGGCCGTCGATCGCCGTCTGCTCGCCGATGGGCGCCGGCTCCGCCGGGAGCGCCATGCCCGCCGGGAGCGCCACGCCCGCCGGGAGCGCCACGCCCGCCGGACGGAGAGAGCGCGCCGCACGGCCCGGCTCGGTGAACTCGACGTAGGTCCCCCAGGCGCCGCACGCCGGGCAGCGGCCGTCCCACTTGGGGCTGGAGTGCCCGCAGTCCTGGCACAGGAACGAGACCTTGGCCTTGGGTGCCTTGGGAGCCCTCGGAGTCTTCTGCTGGATCGCCACGAGACGCATCCTGCCGAAGTTGGTGCGATGGCGCAAGAGGCGGCGGACGCAGAAGGGGCGCACCGTGGTGCGCCCCTTCTCAGGATCTCGGTTGGATGCGGGGACCTAGCCGGCGGGAGCCGGCTCCCGCGTGCCGATGATGAGCTCTTCGGCGTCCTCGTCCGGGCTGGCGTCGACGGTGATCGTGTCGCCCGGCTGGAACTTGGAGCCCAGGACGTCGTCCGAGAGGGGGTCCTCGATCTTGCGCTCGATCATGCGGCGCAGCGGACGCGCCCCGTACTCGGGGTCGAACCCCTTGTCCGCCAGCCAGCGCTTGGCGGCGTCGGTGACCTCGAGGCTGAGGCCCTTCTCGAGCAGCGGCTTGCGCACCTCGTTGAGCATCAGGTCCACGATGTCGATGATGTGGTCCTTGTTCAGCGCATGGAAGACGATGGACCCGTCGATCCGGTTGAGGAACTCGGGGCGGAAGAACTTCTTGACCTCCGCCTCGACCTTCTCCTTCATCTTGCTGTAGGCGTTCTCCTCGAGCTTCTGCTGGTCCGTCTGGACGACGAAGCCGAGGTTCGTGTCGCGCCTGATCACGTCGGAGCCGATGTTGCTCGTCATCACGATGATCGTGTTGCGGAAGTCCACCTTCCGGCCCTTGGCGTCGGTCAGGTGACCGTCGTCGAAGATCTGGAGGAGGATGTTGAACACGTCGGGGTGCGCCTTCTCGATCTCGTCGAACAGGATGCACGTGTAGTTCCGGCGCCGGACGGCGTCGGTGAGCTGCCCGCCCTCGTCGTAGCCGACGTAGCCGGGAGGTGCGCCGACGAGGCGCGCGACGGTGTGGCGCTCCATGAACTCCGACATGTCGAGGCGGATCATCGCCTCGTCGGAGCCGAACATGAATTCGGCCAGCGCGCGGACGAGCTCCGTCTTCCCCACGCCCGTGGGGCCGAGGAACAGGAAGCTGCCGATGGGCCGGCGCGGGTCCTTGAGCCCCGCCCGGGCGCGGCGGACGGCCTTGGAGATGCTGACGACAGCCTCCTCCTGGCCGATGATGCGGTGGTGGAGGTGCTCCTCCATGTGCAGGAGGCGCTCCGTCTCCTCGGTTGCCAGCCGCGTGACGGGGATGCCCGTCCACATGCTGACGACCTCGGCGATCTCCTCGGAGTTGACGACGGGGTGCTCGCTCGCGTTGGAGGTCTCCCAGTCGGCCTGGAGCTGCTGCAGCTTGTCGGCAAGCTTGAGCTCGCGGTCGCGGAGCTCCGCGGCGTACTCGTACTGCTGCTGGGAGATCGCCTCGTCCTTGTCGCGGCGGACGGTCTCCAGCACCTTCTGCGACTCCTTGAGCGACAGCGGCGTCCCGCTCGTCCGGATGCGGACGCGCGAGCCGGCCTCGTCCATCAGGTCGATGGCCTTGTCCGGGAGGTAGCGGTCGGCGATGAACCGCGCCGCCAGCGTGGCGGCCGACTGCAGCGCCTCGTCCTCGATGGTGACGTTGTGGTGCTCCTCGTAGCGGCCCTTGATGCCGCGGAGGATCTCGACCGTCTCCTCGGTGGACGGCTCGTCCACGTGGACCGGCTGGAAGCGGCGCTCGAGCGCGGGGTCGCGCTCGACGTACTTGCGGTAGTCGTCGAGGGTCGTCGCGCCGATGCACTGGAGCTCGCCGCGGGCGAGCGACGGCTTGAGGATGTTGGCCGCGTCGACCGCGCCCTCGGCGGCGCCGGCACCCACCATGGTGTGCATCTCGTCGATGAACAGGATGCAGTTGCCGGCAGCCTTGATCTCCTCGACGACCTTCTTGAGGCGCTCCTCGAACTCGCCTCGGTACTTGGTGCCCGCCACGAGCGCGCCCATGTCGAGCGTGACGACGCGGCGGTTCGCGAGGTTCTGCGGCACGTCGCCGGAGGCGACCTGCTGTGCCAGCGCCTCCACGATGGCCGTCTTGCCGACGCCGGGAGGGCCGATGAGCACCGGGTTGTTCTTCGTCCGGCGGCTGAGGATCTGGATGACCCGCGCGATCTCCTTGCTGCGCCCGATGACCGGGTCCAGCTTGCCCGCGCGGGCGGCGGCCGTCAGGTCGATCCCAAGCTGGTCGAGGGTCGGCGTGCGGGTGCTGCTGCGGCTCTGGCCGTGGCCGCCCGGGGAGACGCTCTGGTTCAGGATGCGCGTCGTCTCCGCGCGGACCTTGTCGAGGGACACGCCCAGGCTCTCCAGCACGCCGGCGGCGACGCCCTCCCCCTCGCGCATGATGCCGATGAGGAGGTGCTCGGTGCCGATGTAGTGGTGGCTGAGGCGGCGGGCCTCGTCCACGGCGAGCTCGATGACCTTCTTGGCGCGCGGCGTCAGGCCGATGTCGCCGGGCGACGGCCTCTCTCCGCGGCCGATGATGAACTCGACGGCGGAGCGGACCTTGGACAGCTCGACGTTCAGACTGCTGAGCACGCGGGCTGCAACCCCGTCCGTCTCACGGACAAGGCCCAAGAGGATGTGCTCCGTCCCGATGTAGTTGTGGTTGAAGCGCTGCGCTTCTTCTTGAGCAAGCGACAGCACTCTGCGGGCGCGTTCTGAGAACTTTTCGAATCTGCTGGCCATCGGTACGGTCTCCCTGGTCAGACTATGCCACTCGGGTCATGGAGCGAGGCCGCCTTCGTCTTCCGGCTCGTACCCCGGGTCCCGGTACTCCCTCGGTCCTTCGTCCTCGGCCTGCTTCAGGCTCAGTCCCAGCCGGTGCCTCTCCGGGTCGATGTTGACGATGCGCAGTGTCATTGTATCGCCAACCGCGACCACTTCCTTCGGGTGTTGGATGTGCCTTTCGGTCAACTCTGAGATGTGGATCAACCCCTCGATGGTGTCTTCGATGCGTGCGAAGGCACCGAAGTCCGTCAGCTTGGTGACCGTCCCGGTGACGAGCTGGTTGAGCTCGAACCGGCCCGCCGCCAGGTCCCACGGCGTCGGCTGCAAGCGCCGCAGGCTGAGAGCGATCCGCCGCGCGTCCTTGTCCACGCGGAGCACGTAGACCTGGACCTCGTCCCCCACGTGCACGGCATCCTCGACCGATGCCACGGGGGTCCACGATAGCTCGGAGATGTGGATCAGCCCGTCCGCACCTCCGAGGTCGACGAACGCTCCGAAGCTCGAAACGCCCGTTACCTTGCCGCTGCGGACCTCGCCCTCGGTGAGCTCGTCCAGCAGCTTGTCCTTCAAGCCTTCCCGCTGCTCGCGGAGGGCTGCCCGCTCCGAGAGCACCGCACGGTTCCGCCGGCGGTTCACCTCGAGGACCTTGAGGGTCACTTTCTCGCCCACCCGGGCCGCCAGCGCGGTCTCGTGGTCCTCTCCAGGCGGCACGACGGTCTGCGAGAGCGGGACGAAGGCCTGCACGCCGTCGATGTCCACCACGGCCCCACCGCGGTTGTACCCGGTGATCGTGCCGATGATGGTGCCCCCCTTCTCGGCGAGCTCCTCGAGGATGACCCAGGCCTCCTCGCCACGAGCGCGATCCAGAGAGAGGACCGCCTCGCCCTCCTCGCCGGCCGGGTCTATCACAAAGACCTGGACGGTATCTCCGACCTGGTAATGTGCCGCGGGGTCGGTGCCGATCGTGTGCATCTCGCGCACCGGAACGACACCCTCGAGTTTGTGGCCCACCGAGACCAGCAGGCCATCTGCGTCGACCCGCATAACCTGGCCCTCAACCACCTCACCACGCCTGAGCTCCTGGGGAGGAGATGACTCCTCGAGCAGCTCGGCCATGGTGGGCTGTTTGGGACGCTCGGCCCCCGTCTCATCAGCCACAACGACCCCACATTTCGGCCTCATGGCCGGTATCTTGAATTGTACGGCCCCCCCGCTCGGCGTGTAAAGCATGCGCGGCCTGCTTCACGTCCTCACCATCGGCCTGAGCACCCCTTGCCCACCCCGCCTTGCCCACCCCATGAGATGCAGTGAGGCGCAGCGCGGCGAGCCGGGGGCCACGCTCCGTCGGGAGCGGTTCTCCGGAGACAGTAAAAAGCCCGGGCGCATGCGCCCGGGCTGCTATCGGTAAAAACCCCTGGCGGTGACCTATTTTCCCAGCGGACTGCTCCGCAAGTATCGTCGGCGCTGGAGCGTTTCACTTCCGTGTTCGGGATGGGAACGGGTGGGGCCACTCCGCTAGAACCACCAGAGGCACCTATCGTACCGTCTCGGCCCCGGCCGGTCAACAGTGCCACGCCATGCTCCAGCGCACCACGGCCGCCCCGCGGGCGGATCCGAAGCCAGGGCGTCTGCTACAATCTTGCTGGATAGAGGATCGCTGGATACAGGCTCGCGCGGGCTCGGGAGCCGTGAGGGGAGCAGGCAGCGTGAAGAAGATCGCGGTGCTCGCAAGCGGCGGCGACGCGCCCGGCATGAACGCGGCCATCCGCGCCGTTACCCGCGCCGCACGCTTCCACGGGGCCAGCGTCTGGGGCGTCTGGGACGGGTACAGCGGGCTCGTCGACCACCGGATCGAGGAGCTCACGAGCCGCGGCGTCGCGGGCATCATCCAGCGCGGTGGGTGCATCATCGGCGCCGGCCGCAGCCGGGCGTTCTTCGAAGAGGCGTGCCGCATCGAGTGCGTCGACTACCTCCGCAGCGAGGGCATCGAAGGGCTCGTCGTCATCGGCGGCAACGGCTCCCTCCAGGGGGCGGCCGAGCTCCAGGAGCTCGGCGTTCCGACGGTCGTCATCCCCGGCTCGATCGACAACGACATCCCCGGTACCGAGATCTGCATCGGCGTCGACACGGCCATCAATACCGCCGTGGAGGCCATCGACCGCATCCGCGAGACGGCCAGCGCCCTCCAGCGGGCGATGATCGTGGAGGTGATGGGCCGCCACTCCGGCTATATCGCCATCATGTCCGGCATCGCCACGGGCGCGGAGATGATCATCACGCCGGAGCGGCCGGTGGAGCTCGACGAGGTCTTCAAGCAGATGCGCCTCGGGGGCGAGCACGGCAAGCGGCACTTCATCATCGTCCTGGCGGAGGGCGCCTCGTGGTCGGCCACGGAGCTGGCCCGCCAGGTCGAGGACGCCCCCAACCCATACGACGCCCGGTACACGGTCCTCGGATACATCCAGCGCGGCGGGAGTCCCTCGCGGTTCGACCGCATCCTGGCCACCCGCATGGGCGTGGCCGCGGCGGAAGCGCTCCTCGACGGCCGCTCCGGCGTGCTCATGGCATGGCGCCACAACCAGTGCGAAGCACTCCCGCTGGACGAGCTGCCGCCGCTGTCCGATCCGTGGGACGGCTCGCTGGAACACATCCACCGCATCACCGCCACGTAGGCAGGGCACAGCCCCGCACCAGGGCCTCGCCCTGGACCCACTCGCCAGCGCCAGAACGCAGGTCTCAGGCGAAGGCGGCTGAGCGCTGGCCGGGACGCTATGCCACGCGGCGGCGGCGTGGCCATTGCCGGGCGCGGCCCCTCGCCCGTATAATCGGACGGTTACCCCAACTTCCCAACCGGGCAGGTCACCTATGGAAGCGCGCGAAGTAGTTCCCCTCGTCACGAATGAAAAGATCGCCGAGTTCCGCCCCGGCGACACCATCAAGGTGAGCGTCTGGATCCGCGAGGGCGACCGGCGGCGGCTCCAGAGCTTCCAGGGCGTCGTCATCAGGCGGCGGGCCGGCGGGCCATCGGCCTCCTTCACGGTGCGGCGCGTGGCCTCCGGCATCGGCGTCGAGCGCAGCTTCTTCGTCCACTCGCCCAACGTCGAGAGCGTCGAGGTCGTGCGCCGGGGCATCGTCCGGCGGGCCAAGCTCTACTACCTCCGCGGCCTCTCGGGCCGCGCCGCACGCGTCAAAGAGCGCACGCAGACCGGCAAGCGGTAAGCAGGAGACCCACACTGGTCCGGCCCTCAAGGCCCTCCGCCCCGCTCTCGAAGCGTCCGCGTCCGACGACCGTTTCGACCATCCCCCCATCCCCCTTCCTCGCCTGGAAGGGGGCGACGAAGCCAGCGACGGGGGACACCCCCGTGCCCCCGGCAAAGGGCTTCGCCCTCTAGCACTCCCCTGGACGACGCATGAAGGCCACCCCCGTCGTGCAACGGCATCCCGGCATGCCAACCGCGGATAGCCGCATGCCGCGCCGCTACCCCATGTGGGTCAAGGGCTGTGCCCTTGCGACACCCGCCACCTCCGCCGTGTGCGCCCCTCGCGCTATACTCGCCGCCGAGCGCTGATGGCCACCGACAACGACCCTTCCCCCGCCATGCTGCCGTATGCCGAGATCGTGGTCGATGCGCGCACCACGGTCCCCGGCGACGTCTTCACCTACGACGCTCCGCCGCACCTCGGCCTGCGCACCGGACACCTCGTCCGCGTGCCCTTCGGCTCGCGCTCCGTCCACGGCCTCGTCCTGCGGCTCACCGGCGAGCGCCGCGTCGACTACACCAAGCCCGTGCGCGCGCTGGTGCACCCGGAGCCGCTGCTGACCTCGGCTCAGCTTGCCCTCGCGGAGTGGGTCGCTCATCACTACATGGCGCCGGCCTTCGATGCCATCGCGCCGATGCTGCCGCCGGGGTTCCGGGGCCGGGCCCGGCCGGTCGTCCGCCTGCGCCCGGAGGCCGCCGAGCCGGAGCGCCTTCCGGCCGGTGCCCGGCGCTTGGCGTCGTACCTGCGGGGCCAAGCGAAGCCGGTGGCCGTCGCAACGCTCTCGCACCGCCTCGGCCCGTGGGTCCCCAACGCCGTCCGCGCGCTGGCATCGGCGGGCATGCTCGATGAGCGCACCGAGGAGCCGGCCCCGCGCCCGGCGCGCCGCGACGTGCTCGTGGTCCGCGCGGGCGCCGAGCCATCGGCGATGCTCGCCTTCGCCGCCAAGCTCGTGCGCGCGCCGAAGCAGGCCGCACTCGCCCGGCGCCTCGCCGAGCCGGGGGCGGCCCCGTATCTGGCATCGGAGGCCCGGCGCGATCACGGTCCGAGCGCCGTCTCAGGCCTCGCGGCGAAGGGCATGGCCGTTCTCGAAAGCGCCGCCGCGCCCGCCGAGCGACCGCTCGCCGCTGGCGAGACGCCGTTGCTGCCGACGCGGGAGCAGGCGGACGCCCTCGGCGCGATCAACGCCGCCCAGGACGCCCTGAGCGCCCAGGGCGCCCAAGACACTGGACCGAGCGCGCCCAGGGCGTTCCTGCTCGAGGGCGTCACCGGCAGCGGCAAGACCGAGGTGTACCTCCAGGCGCTCGCCCACTGCCTCGGGCTGGGCAAGCGCGCCATCGTCCTCGTCCCGGAGCTGTCGCTGACGCCCCAGACCGTCGCCCGCTTCGAGGCCCGCTTCCCCGGACGGGTCGGCGTGCTGCACAGCGGCCTCACCCCTGCGCAGCACTGGGAGGAGTGGTGGCGCGTCCGGAACGGGGAGCGCGGCGTCGTCATCGGGCCGCGCAGCGCCGTGTTCGCGCCGCAGCCCGACCTCGGGCTCATCGTCGTCGACGAGGAGCACGAGTGGACGTACAAGCAGACCGAGCTCTCGCCCCGGTACCACGCGCGCGACGTCGCGCGCAAGCGTGCGGAGCTGAGCGGCGCCGTCGTCGTGCTCGGCAGCGCGACGCCCGACCTGGGCACGGCGTATCAGGCCGAGCGCGGAGCGATCGGGCGCCTGCACCTGCGCCAGCGCATCGAGCGCTCGGGCGCACCGACCGCGCTCGCCGACGTCGACGTCGTCGACATGCGCGAGGAGCTGAGCGCCGGGAACCGCAGCGTCTTCAGCCGCGCGCTCCAGGACGCGCTGCGAGAGACCCTCGCCGAGGGCGCGCAGGCGATGCTGTTCCTGAACCGCCGTGGCGCCGCCAGCGTCGTCGAGTGCCGCGCCTGCGGCCACGTCATGCGCTGTCTGCGCTGCTCCACCGCGTTCACGCACCATGCCGCGGCCGATGGCACGGGGGGCCGTGAGCAGCTCGTGTGCCACCACTGCAACCGGCGCCGCGGCGTGCCGCGGGTCTGCCCACGGTGCCGCAGCGACCGCATCCGGTTCCTCGGCCTCGGCACCCAGCGCCTGGTCGAGCAGGTCGAAGCGCTCCTGCCCGGCGTCCGCGTGCTCCGGTGGGACCGTGACGCCGCGACGAGCGTCGCCGCGCACGCGGAGCTCCTCCGCCGGTTCACCGAGAGGGAGGCCGATATCCTCGTGGGCACGCAGATGATCGCGAAGGGGCTGGACATCCCGTCGGTCGCGCTCGTGGGCATCGTGCTCGCCGACATCGGCCTCCACACGCCGGACTTCCGAGCGCCCGAACGGACGTTCCAGCTCCTCACGCAGGTCTCCGGCCGCGCTGGCCGCGGGCCGGCGCCGGGGCGCGTCGTCATCCAGACCTACGTGCCGGACCACTATGCGATCGAGGCAGCGGCGGCGCAGGACTACGCCCGCTTCTACTCCCAGGAGATCGAGTACCGGCGCGCGCAGGCCAACCCGCCGCTCACCCGCTTGGTCCGGCTGCTCTTCGGGCACACGAACCGCGACGCCGCCCGGCACGAGGCGGCCCGGATGGCGAACGTCCTGGGTCATGTGATCCGCGAGTGGGACATGGGCGGCGTCGACATCGTCGGCCCGGCGCCGACGTACCCGCCCCGCGTGCGCAACGCCTGGCGCTGGCACCTGCTGGTGCGCGCGCCCGACCCCCGCCTGCTGCTCGACAAGGTGAGCGTGCCGCCGGGCTGGACGATCGACGTCGACCCGGTGGACGTGTTCTAACAAGGGCAAGCCCTTGACCCACTACAGGTAGTGCCCTTGATCGCAGCACACCGCGTCGTTCATAGCGGCCCGGCGAGCGCCCAGCCGGGCTCGTGGACACGCGCCGGTTGGCGCGAGCGAGTGGGTGCAGGGCTATGCCCTGCCTAATCGTGGCGGTGTTGCTGGTGCTCCGTGGCCTCGATCAGCTCGACGATCGCGCTCGCGGCCGCGCCCTCGTCCCCGGCGTCGATGTGCTCCAGCGCCTCGCGGGCGCCCTCACGCTCGTGCTCGTCGGCCTCGCTCATGAAGTGATCGAGATGGTGGCTGGCTTCCGGGCCATCGTCGACCAGAGCGGCGCCGAGGGCGAGCTGGAGGTGGAGCTCGCCCTCGCTCAAGGCCGGCTCCGCGGTGCCGGCCAGCATCCCTTCGATCTCGTGCGCGGCGTCGTGGAGCCGCCCGGCTTCGAGGGAGCCCAGCACACCCTGCATCGCCCGCTGATGCTCGGCGTCCTCGATGAGCTCGGAGGCGTGCGCCACGTGATGCGCGGCCTCGTCCACGCGCTCGGAGGCGAGCGCGGTCAGCGCCATCCAGTGGTGCATCGCGATGGCGTCGCCGAGCGGGATGGCCATCGGCTCCGAGTGCCCCTCCCCGGCTTCGAGGCCCTCGACGTAGGCGACGAGCAGGTCGAGCTCCCGGTCGCTGATCTGCCCGGGTCCGAAGGCGGGCATCGAGCCCAGCGGACTGCGGACCTGGCGCCGCACCTGCTCGGCGCTGTGGCCCGGCAGCGCCGGCGCGATGCCGGTCCCCGCGGCGTCGAGGCCGTGGCAGGCCGCGCAGCCCTTCACTGCGAAAAGCTGCTCGCCCAGCTCCGCCGGGGAGAGGGTGGGAGCCGGCGGCGCGGTCGCCGTCGGGGCCGGCTGTCCGCAAGCAGCGAGCAGCGCGACCATGCCGACCGTGGCAGCGAGCGCGAGGGCGTGACGGTGGCGCATCTCATAGCCTCCTTGAGCGTGGGATAGCCCGGCGCGGAGGCCTAGGCTTCGGCGCCGCCCTGGCGCTCGGCCTGGGTGCGCGTGGGCAGCCCGTAGAGGTGGATGAAGCCCGGCGCAGCCCCCTGGTCGAAGGCGTCGCCCGCGTCGTAGGTCGCCAGGTCGTGGCGGTAGAGCGATTCGTCGCTGCTGCGGCCGGCGACCGTGCTCATGCCTTTGTGCAGCCGCACGCGCACGGTGCCGGAGACGTGGCGCTGCGTGCTCTGGACGTAGGCGTCGAGGTCGCGGCGGTGGCCGGAGAACCAGAGCCCGTTGTAGACGATGTCCGCGTACTCCTGCGCGAGGCGCTCCTTGAAGCGCGACTGGTCCTTCGTGAGGCAGAGCTGCTCGAGCGCACGGTGGGCCTGGTGCAGGACGACCGCGGCCGGGGCCTCGTAGATCTCGCGGGACTTGATGCCCACGAGCCGGTTCTCGACGTGGTCGATGCGCCCGACGCCGTGGCTGCCCGCCGCCTCGTTCAGCAGCTCGATGAGCGCGACGCCGCCCAGCTCCTCGCCGTCCACGCTCACCGGCAAGCCCTGGCGGAACGCGATCTCGACGTAGCGCGCCTCGTCCGGAGCCGCGTTCACCGAGACCGTCCAGGAGTACGCCTCCTCGGGCGGCTCGACCCACGGGTCCTCGAGGTCGCCGGCCTCGACGCTGCGGCCCCACAGGTTCTCGTCGACGGAGTACGGGCTGCGCTTGTTGAGATCGAGCGGCAGGTCGCGCTCGCGGGCGTAGGCGATCTCCTCCTCGCGGCCCATGCCCCACTCGCGGGCCGGTGCGATGACCTTGATCTCCGGGGCGAGGGCTGCCGCGCTCACGTCGAACCGCACCTGGTCGTTCCCCTTCCCGGTGCAGCCGTGGGCGATGGCGAACGCCCCCTCCTCGGTGGCGATGCGCACGAGGTGCTTCGCGATGAGCGGACGGCCGAGCGCCGTGGCCAGCGGGTACACGCCCTCGTACAGCGCACCGGCCTGGAGCGCGGGCCAGACGAAGTCGCGGACGAACTCCTCGCGCGCGTCCAGCACGTCGGCCCGCACGGCGCCGATGGCCAGCGCACGCTTGCGGACGCCTTCGAGGTCGACGGGGCCGCCCAGGTCGAGGGTGAGCGTGGCGACGTCCGCGTCGTAGTGCTCCTTGAGCCAGCGCACGGCCACGGTCGTGTCCAGGCCGCCGCTGTAGGCGAGCACGATCGTTTGCATGGGATCGGGGTCCTTTCGGTCGCGGCCGGGGCTGCTTCTAGGAGGAGAGCGCCCTGGCGAGGCCGCGGTCCAGCTTGGCCATCGCCTCGTCCACCTCCGCCTCCGTCACGATGAGCGGCGGCATGAAGCGGATCGCATCTGGCCGTACCGGATTGAGGAGAAGCCCCTCCTCGTTCGAGGCGGCCACCACCTTGGCGGCAATCGTATCATTGAACTGAAGGGCCAGCAAAAGACCGACCCCCCGCACGTCCACCACCGCCGGTGAGTGCGCGGCCTTGAACGCCTCCAGCGCCGAGCGCATGTAGGCGCCCACCCGCTTGGCGTGGGCCGGCACGTCGTGCTCGATCATGTAGCGCACCGTCGCATTCGCCGCGGCCGTTGCCAGCGCGTTGCCACCGAAGGTGCTGCCGTGGTCCCCCGGCTCCAGCACGTCGCAGGTGTCCCTGCACAGGAATGCGCCGATGGGGACGCCGTTCCCCAGCGCCTTGGCCAGCGTCATCACGTCCGGCTCCACGTCGAAGGACTGGTGGCCGAAGAGCGTGCCGAGGCGGCCCATGCCCGTCTGGATCTCGTCGAAGATGAGCAGCAACCCGTTGGCGTCGCACCACTCCCGGAGCCCCTTGAGGTAGCCCTCGGTCGGCACGTTCACGCCGCCCTCGCCCTGGACCGGCTCCACCATCACCGCGCAGGTCGCCGAGGTCGTCGCCTGCTTCACGGCCTCGATGTCGTCGTAGGGCACGTTCACGAAGCCCGGCATCAGGGGCTTCCAGATCTCCTGGTAGCGCGGCTGCCCGGTCGCCGCGGCCATGGCCAGCGTGCGGCCATGGAAGGAGTTGAGCATCGTGATGATCTCCTGCGCGCCGTCGCGGTGCATCCGGCCGTACTTCCTGGCGAGCTTCACCGCGCCTTCGTTCGCCTCCGCACCGCTGTTGCAGAAGAACACCTTGTCCAGCCCGCAGCTCTCCACCAGCGCCTCCGCGAGCTCGAGCTGCGGGAGCGTGTAGAACTGGTTGGACGTCTGGATCAGCGTCGCCGCCTGGTATTGGATCGCCCGGGTCACCGCGGGGTGCGCGTGACCCAGGTTCACGACGGCCCACCCTGCGGTGAAGTCGAGATACTCCCTGCCGTCGACGTCCCACACGCGCACGCCCTCGCCGCGCTCGATGACCACCGGCTGGCGGTTCACCAGGTGCATGTAGTAGCGGGCCTCTTGTGCCATCCAGGCGCTGGTCATTCCGCCCCCCCACCGATCAGGTCGTCGAGCGCCTCCACCGAGCCGCCGAGCGCTTCGGCGCCGCCCTGGAGCGCCTCCACCGCCGCACGCAGCTCCGACAGGATGGGCGCGAGGTCCGCCGGTGCGATGCCACCGGCCACGGGCTCGCCGCCCGCGGCGTTCGGCGGGCGCGCGACCCGCTCGCCGCCGAGCAGGGCGCGCACCGCTTCGTCCAGAGTCTTTTCCATGACCACCGTGCTCGCGGTCGCGAGGATCACGCGCTTGAGCTCCGGGAACCGGACCGACGCCACGGAGTCGGCTTGGAGGTAGATCGGCTCGACGTAGAGCAGCGCCTCGCCGATGGGGATGACCAGCAGGTTCCCCCGGAAGACGCGGGAGCCGGACTGGTCCCAGAGCGTGAACTGCTCGGAGATCACCGTGTTGTTGTCGATGCGCGCCTCGATCTGGCCCGGCCCCTCGAAGAGCCGGTCCTTGGGGAAGACGAACGTGATGAGCTCGCCGTAGTGCTCGCCGTCGGAGCGCGCGGCCATCCAGGCGACCAGGTTCGGCTTGTCCCGTGGCGTGAAGGGCAGGATGAGCACGAACTCCGCGGTCTCCTCGCCCGGCAGCTTCATGATGACGTAGTACGGCGCGATCTCCCGCTCGCGGCCCTCGAAGCCGACCACCTCCTGGGCCAGCTCCCACTGGTCCTCCTTCAGGAAGAACTCCTTCGCGTCGGTCATGTGGTAGAGCATGTACGCGTCGGCCTGGGCGCGGAGCAGCTCCTCCGGGTAGCGGATGTGCTCGCGCAGGCCGGGCGGCATCTCCGAGATCGGCTTGAACAGGTCGGGGAACGCACTCCGGTAGACCCCGAGAAGCGGGTCGGGGCGCTCTTCCGACTCGATCGTGTAGAAGACCATCGAGCCGTTGAAGGCGTCGATGACCACCTTGACGCTGTTGCGGATGTAGTTGAAGGAGCCGGTCCTGCTCGCGTCCTCGAGCTCGAGGGTCTGGCGGCGTGAATACGGGATGCGGTCGGTGGTGAGGTAGGTGTCCTGTATCCAGAAGAGCCGGCCCTCGTCCACCACCATGTAGGGGTCGTCGTCCAGCAGCAGGAAGGGAGCGACCTCGCGGACCCGCTCGTGGATGTTGCGCCTGTAGAGGACCCGGCTGTCGTCCCGGAGCTGACCGCTGATGAGGATGTTCAGGTCGCCGAGCTCCCACGCGAACAGCGCGCGGCGGAAGAAGCTCGAGAGCACCACGCCCCCGGTCCCCTCGTAGCGCTCGAGGAACACCGGCAGGGAGTCGGACGCGCTGCCGGGGCGGTCGAACTGCGGCTCCGTCGTGTTGACCACGACCACGTCGTCGGTCACGGCCCCCGGCGGCAGCTCCTGGCCCGCCGGTGCGCGCACCTCGCGGTCGCTGCGCCCGAAGACCTCGCCGTAGTAGATCCGCGGCTCGTCGATATCGAACGCGCCGTCGGCCGGGCCGATGGTCGGGATGTCGCGGATCACGAAGTTCGGCTGTCCCGTGGGCGTGAAGTCGGTCGCCGTGCTCATGACGACGCCGTAGCCGTGCGTATAGACGAGCCGCCGGTTGACCCAGTTCTGCGCGGTTTCGTCGAGGCCGGCCTGCAGGACCTCGCGCGTGCCGAGCAGCACCTGGCGGTACTCGCCGTCGATCACGTAGCGGTCCACGTCCACGTCGAGGAAGTTGTAGTAGAGCCGCAGGTGCTGGACCTGGTTGTACACGTCCTCCAGCGGGCGGGGGTCCCAGAGCCTGATGTTGTTGATGGTCTCCGGGTTGGCGGCGATGTCCGCGGCGAGGTTCTCGTCGTTGACGTCGTAGGGGCGCTCGGAGACCCGGTCGAGGTCCAGGTCGAAGCCCATGCGCGTCCACTCGATGTTGCGCTCGATGTAGGGGCGCTCGCGCTCGAGCTCCGAGGGCTCCACGGCGAAGCGCTGCACCAGCGCCGGCCACATGACGCCCACGAGCAGCGCGGCGAGCACCCAGAGCCCGAACGCCGCGACGATGAGCCGCATCGACTGCCGCAGGTTCTGGACGCGGATGGCGAAGAGCATGATGCCGCCGGAGACGAGTGCGATCACCGTGAGCACCCGCAGGGCGGGCATCCGCGCAGCCACGTCCGCGTAGGTCGCGCCGGTGACGGCCCCGGACGTCGAGAAGAGCGTCTCGTAGATGTCCAGGAAATGGGCGAAGGCGATCGTGATCATCAGGGCCGCACCGGCGGTCGCGAGCTGCGTCCGTATCGCGGGCGCCACCATGGGGCTGAGGCCGCGGGCGCTGAAGATCACCAGATAGAGCCCGAGGGTCGTCAGAGCGGTCACGATGATGAGCGCCATCAGCCAGCCTTGCACCGTGTGCAGCACCGGCATGGTGAAGACGTAGAAGCCGACGTCGTTGCCGAACTGAGGGTCGTCGAGGCCGAAGGGCTGCGCGTTCATGAAGCGCAGCAGTATGAGCCACCGGTCGGACAGCGCCGACGCGAAGCTGAACGTGACGATGGCGCCCACCACGGCCATCCCCGTGACGATGCCCCGGCGGACCCACGTCACCAGCTCCGGCGAGAAGGGGAGCGTCGTCGGGCCCCAGGAGGTCTTGTACGCCCACCAGTACGAGAATCCGACCACCGCGCCGGCCCCCACGAGCCCCGCGACGTAGAGCCAGACGCGCGTGAAGAGCATCGTGCTGAACACGCTGGCGAACTCCAGGTGCGAGAACCAGAGCCAGTCGGCATACGCACTCCGCAGGAAGCTGAGCGCGATGAAGAGCCCCAGCAGCAATCCCGCCCCGGCCGCCACCCGCAGGTAGAGGCTCACGCGCGCTGGGCGCGCGGCGTAGGCGCCCTCATCAAGCGGCCCTCCGCCGCTCTCGCCTCCCCCGCCACCGCTGGTCGGATCCATCGCCATGCGTCCGCCTCGCCTACACGACCGTCGTCCCTGGGGACGCGCCGTCCACGCACGCGAGCAGCGCGTGCGGTGTTGTGGCGTTGATGATATGCGGTTCGACCCCTGCCCTGCGCGCGTCGATGCACGCCTGCATCTTGGGGATCATGCCGCCCTTGACGATACCGGAGGAGATCAGCGCCTCGGCCCTCGCCACCGGCACGCGGCTCAGGAGCCTTCCCTCGTCCAGCACGCCGTCCACGTCGGTGAGGAAGACCAGGTGGCTGGCGCCCAGCGCGGATGCCAGCGCGCCGGCAACCGTATCGGCGTTGACGTTGAGCAGGCGGCCGCCGTCGCCCGCATCCAGCGCCAGCGGAGCGACCACGGGGATGAACCCAGAGCCCATCAGCGCCTCCAGCACCTCCACGTCGACCTCCACGCTCCCCGCCACGAGCCCCAGGTCGGCGTCCGTGACGCGCCCACGCAGCATCGCGCCGTCCGCGCCCGACAGCCCCGCCGCGCGGCCGCCCTCGGCCAGCAGCCCGGCCACGAGCCGCTTGTTGATGAGGCCGGCAAGCACGGCCGAGGCCACATCGAG
>JADFQE010000137.1 GCA_022561985.1 Chloroflexota bacterium | reverse complement strand
ACGTCGGTGGGGAAGACCAGGTGGCTGGCGCCCAGCGCGGATGCCAGCGCGCCGGCGACGGTATCGGCGTTGACGTTGAGCAGGCGGCCGCCGTCGCCCGCATCCAGCGCCAGCGGAGCGACCACGGGGATGAACCCAGAGCCCATCAGCGCCTCCAGCACCTCCACGTCGACCTCCACGCTCCCCGCCACGAGCCCCAGGTCGGCGTCCGTGACGCGCCCACGCAGCATCGCGCCGTCCGCGCCCGACAGCCCCACCGCGCGGCCGCCCTCGGCCAGCAGCCCGGCCACGAGCCGCTTGTTGATGAGGCCGGCAAGCACGGCCGAGGCCACATCGAGGCCCGCGGCGTCGGTGACGCGCAAGCCCCGGACGAACTCGGGACGGAGCCCGAGGCGCTTCATCCACGACGTGATCTCAGGCCCACCGCCGTGCACGAGCACCGGGCGCTGGGGGCCGTGCGCGAGCGCGACGACGTCGGCCAGCGACGTGTCCTCGCCGGCGAGCGTGCTGCCTCCGATCTTGATGACGACGGTCGTGGGGTTGGTCTCTGGCATGGGGGGTATCCGGGCGGGTGCGGGCGGCCTACGTGGTGTACGCGCTGTTGAACTGCACGTACTCCTCCGTGAGCTCGCAGCCCCAGGCGGTGGCGGCGCCGTCGCCGATGCCAAGCTTGACGGTCAGCGACACCTCGGGGTTGTTCATGATCGCGATCACGGCCTCGCGGTGGAAGGAGATGGGCGTGCCCGCCTCCATGATCGCCACGTCGTTGATGAAGAAGCTGACCTTGTCCACGTCGACCTCCGCCCCGCTGTAGCCGACCGCTGCGATGGCGCGCCCCCAGTTGGGGTCGCTGCCGTGGATCGCCGCCTTGACGAGCGTCGACGATGCGACCGCCCGGGCGGCGAGCCGGGCGTCCTCGCGGGTGCGCGCTCCCTCCACCCGCACCGTGAAGATCTTGGACGAGCCCTCGGCGTCGCGCATGAGCTCCACGCACAGGAACCGGCAGAGCACCGCGAGCGCCTCGGTCAGCGCCCGCGCTTCGGCGCTGCCCGCCACGGCCGGCTTGTTCCCGGCCTCGCCGTTGGCGAACAGCACGACCATGTCGTTCGTGCTGACGTCGCCGTCGATGTCCACCATGTTGAACGTGTCATCGACGACGTCGGTGAGCGCGGCGGACAGGACGTCGCGCTCCACGCTCGCGTCGGTCGTCAGGTAGACGAGCATCGTGGCCATGTTCGGGTGGATCATGCCCGAGCCCTTGGCGCACCCGCCGATGGTGACCGTCTTGCCGCCCAGCTCGAACCGCACCGCGGCCGACTTCGGCGCCCGGTCCGTGGTCAGGATGGCGCGGGCGAACCGCTCGCCCCCATCGCGGCCGACCTCGATGTTCGGTATGCCCGAGCGGATCAACGCCATGGGCAGCTCGACGCCGATCACGCCCGTGGTGCCGATGATCATCTCGCCGGGCTCCAGCCCCGCATGAGCGGCCGCGATCGCGACGGTCTCCTTCGCGTCGGCCATGCCCTGCGCGCCGACGCCGGTGTTCGCGATGCCGCTGCTGACGACGAGCCCGCGCACCGCACCCGCATCGACGTTCTGCCTGCTCAGCGTCACGGACGGCGACACGAACTTGTTCTGCGTGTACACGCCAACGGTCGCACACGCCTTCTCGGAGAGCAGGATGCCAAGGTCCCACTTGTCCTTGGCATAGGTCTTGATCCCGGCGTACGCAGACCCCGCGACGAACCCCTTGGGGGTCGTGACGGAACCATCCGGCACGAATTCAGGCTCGCTACTCATCATCTCATTTCGCAGGAAACCGGCAGTGGCCCCGTGCAAGGGCACCAGATTCTACCACAAGGGCACTGCCCTTGACCCACAACAGGTAGAGAAGCCGGCGCCCGCCCAACGCCGTCATTCATCGCGTGCCCTGGATCACAGCGGTGGGCGAGCGCCGACGGTGCTACCTGTTGTGGGTGCAGGGCTGAGCCCTGCCTAGATGAACCTTGTTCGTTTGCTGCGGTCCTTCTGCGAGGTCGTTGTCGGCAACCCCTCGGCTGCCAGCAGCTCCTCCACGAGCTGTGCGAAGTGCGTGCGGTCGCCCGTGCTGATCACCGCCTGCTCGTGCGCCTCCTGGAGCGCCAGCGGGTAGCCGTGGCCCTTCGCCGCCTGCGTCAGCAGGGCCGCGTGCGCCAGGTCCACCGCCTCGCCGCCGACCCATTGCGGCAGCTCGATGCGCGCGATCTCCTCGCCCAGGTGGACGTAGAAGAACCGCACCTGGTGCGGGCCGTAGTTCGAGACGACGATCGAGGACGTGGTGCGGTAGAGCGGCGAGCGCTCGCCGGGGCGGAGCGCTTCGGCGAAGAGCTGCGCGTCGGTGACGCCCGCGACCACGTCGCAGTTGCGCTCGCCGCGGCCGAGCGCGCCGCAGTTGCGGTCGCAGTTCACCGCGTCCCACCGGCACACCTCCGGCGCGATGCGCAGCGCGGCGAGCACGTCCGTGCTGCGCGGCAGGCTCACGTGGCTGGCGACGGCGAGCGTGCGGCCCTCGCCGAGCCGCCGCAGACGCTCGAGCGCGGGCAGCAGCCGGTCGTCGAGCAGCGCCTCGCGGACGAAGTCCGGGTAGCCGCTGCCCGTGAGCCCCCACAGGATGAGCGAGCCGTCCAGCAGCGCGAGGACGGGCATCCCGGCGGGCGCCGCCTCGACGAGGTCGCCCAGCGCCTCGACCTCCATCACGGCCCGCAGCATGCCGAGGATCGGCCCCTCGACCGGTTGCTCCCGGTTCCGCGGCCCCCGGAGCGCGAGGTCGTCGTCGGATGCGAAGAGCTTGGGCGTGTTCCAGAGCGCGGCGTCCGGAAGCTCGCCGTACCGGAGGCTCACGTAGCCGATGTTGACCAGGTAGCACTGCGCCGGGGAGTGGCGGTCCACGTCGATGTGGGAGCCGTCGACCGCCACCACCATGTGGTCCGGCAACAGCGGCGCGGGTGGGATGGGCCCGGCCAGCGCGCCGTCCAGGCCCGCCGCGAGCCAGGTGATCTGCCCGGAGCGCCGGCGCTCCTCGACCGCGTCGGGGTCGGCCGAGGCCAGGTGCGCGAGCGCGGCCGCGAGCGCCGCGGCATGGGCGTCGCGCTGCCCGCTCATGCCGTGCGTGAGGTCGGCGAGCTGCGCGACCGTCTTGGTGAGGTCGAGGGCCATCGCTAGCCCTGCAGCAGCACGCGCTCGTCGCCGACGCGGCGCGTCACGTGCTCCTCGTCCAGGTGCTCCAGCACCGCGAGCGCGTACTTGCGGGATGTTCCGAACATATCCCGGACCTCGGCGACGGTCACCTTGCCGTGCTCGCGCAGGTGGTCCGTGACGCGCTTCCTCAGCCCGTCGTAGGTCTCGGCGTCGAAGGCGACTGTGTCGGTCGCGCGGACCACCCGCTGCTGGTCGACGAGCAGGGCCAGCAGCTCCGCCGGGACCGACGGCTGCTCCGTCCGGAAGGGCTCGGCCGCGAGCGCGCGCACGTACTCGTCCATGCGGTGTTGCTGCTCG
>JADFQE010000136.1 GCA_022561985.1 Chloroflexota bacterium | reverse complement strand
GCGATCACCAGGGCGACGGCCGGCGGCGCGTGGGAGAACGCCAAGAAGTACATCGAGGCAGGCGCCCACGGCGGCAAGGGCACGCCCCAGCACGAGGCGGCGATCGTCGGCGACACCGTGGGCGACCCTTTCAAGGACACGTCCGGGCCGTCGCTGAACATACTGATCAAGCTCATGGCCATCGTGGCGGTCGTCTTCGGCTCGACGTTCGTGACGTAGCGCTTCCTGTCGTTCCGAGAGAACCGCGTCGGCGGCCCGTCTCCAATGAAGCCCCCGTAGAGGCGGAATGGGATCACTGGCAATGCGAAATTTGAAACTCGGGCCCAGGTTCGTGGCGTTGCTCGCTAGCCCCGCCCTCTTGCTCGCCAGTTGTACCGACGAGGGCGGCTCAGCGCCATCGGATGCCAGCATTCAGGCCACTATCGACGCCGCCGTGGTCGCGACGGTCGAGGCGCTGCCGACCCCGACTCCACCCCCGATTGCCAACGCCGTACCAAACGCAACTCCGACACCGACGGCGACTCCCTCGCCAAGCTCCACACTCACGCCCGTGCCAACCTCAACCCCCACTTCGGCGCCAGTACCGGACCGTCGATACCTAGGGCCATCGTCGGCCGCCCTAAGGGAGCGCCTTACAAATCCTGCCGACATTGATTCGACGCTCGCGCAATACTCGGAGTTTGGGCCCACAGATTGGGTACGTGATGACTTGGAGCCTTGGCCTAGTTTGCAAGGCAACCCCTCTTACCCCGATGGGGTAGTGCGGTGGCTCGCAGGCGATGCAGCCGGCGGCTACATGTATCTAGTGTTTCAGGATCCCCCGGCAACTCTCAACATCGTGGGTCTTGGTTCCGACGGCTGGGCATCTAATCCCGAGCTGTACGCGCGTGCAGTGATTCTGCTCGCCGCTGTGGATCTGACGGCGGACACCGCGAAGCAGCTAGTGAATGGGTTTGTCGATGAACTGAGCCGCACCGAGGAGGTGCATTGCATTTATGAGGATTACACCTTCCGGGCCGTTGGTCAGGGTTCGGGGTTCCTGAGACTCCAGTCGTTGTCCATCAACGCCCTATCGGCTCCTCCCTTGGACGGCGCGCCTGCTACAGCTACGTGCAAGCCCCTGCCCGCCGCGCCCGAATGGCAGACCCCAACCCCATCGCCGACACCAGATCATGCCCTCGAATTGGAGAGCTTCAGATGCTACAAAGAGACGTTCGGCGATTTCGGCTTTGCCTACGTTGAGGGCAGGGTCACGAATATCTCAGGCCGCACCCTAGAAAACGTCACTGCCGTTGCTCAGTGGTTCACACCTGCCGAAGAATTCATCACGAGCGATACCGCGCTCATCCAGTTCAACCCACTCCTCCCCGGACAAACATCACCGTTCAAGACGATTACCACGCTGAACCCCGCGATGGAGAGCTGCTCGATTTCCTTCCAGACCCTATTCGGTGCTGGCCTCAGTACGCGATCTAAGATGCAGTGACGGGGAGCGAACCAGACGCGAACGTTCGCTCTGAACTTTCCGAGGCGGTCCCTTCTAAGCAGCGGGCCGCGGGTTCGAATCTCACTCATTGGAGCGGCAGCGGCGGCTGGAGCCACTTCCCCGTCACGTTCAGCTCCACCGCCGTCACCCACTTGACCCACTCGAAGCCCCGCCTGCCGGGCACCACCAGGCGCAGCGGCGCGCCGTGCCGGTGCGACAGCGCCTCGCCGCCAACGTGCGTCGCCAGCAGCAGCTCGCGCGCCTCGGTGAGCGAGAAGCGGCGGTAGTATCCCGTCGCGGAGACCACGCTGACGCTCGCGGCGCCCGCCTCGGGCCGAGCGCGGTCGAGCAGCGCTCCGAGCGCGACGCCGCGCCACGCCTGCGTCGAATGCCACCCACCCGTGCAGTCCAGCGTCGCCGTCAGCTCCCCGGCCGGCCCGAGATCGTCGAGCGTGAGCAGGAGCGGCCGCTCGACCGCGCCGCCGACCGCGAGCCGCCACGCCTCCCCGTCGATCGGCGCGGGCCGGTCGTTGAACCAGGAGGTCGTGGGAAAGGCGTTGCCCGTGAAGTCTCCGGCCGCGTACGAGCCGGTGAACCGCCGCTGCGAGGCGCGCGTGCCCAGGAGGCCGTCGAGCGCCGCGCCAGCCCGCCAGAGCACGACCCCCACCACGAACAGGCCCGCCATGCGCAGGACCGACCGGCGCTCTGCCCAGTAGCGCGGCAGCAGCAGCCGGCGGTAGCGGACCGTGTGCCACAGCAGCAGCGGGACGACGGCCAAGGCCAGGTTGATGTGCCAGCTGATGCCGCTGGAGCGGGCGTAGTCGAAAGGACCGATATGCGCCCAGGCGATGCCCAGTCCAAGGGTCACCAGCACCAGCGTGAGGATGAGGACGGCGACGTAATCCTGGAACGTCCACGCACGGCGGATCAGCGGCCGGACGACGTTCGGCAGCTTCCAGACCAGCACGCCCGCCACCGTGAGGCCAACGATGCGGTGCGCTTGGAGGCGCCACGCCGCATCGGGCGAGCCCGCCACGAGCGCGAGGAACCCCGTCGCCAGCGACGCTGCGGCGAGCACGAGGATGAAGATGTTGGCCCAGGTGTAACGCATCGGGTTTCACGCATCGGCCGGCGCCCCGATGATAGCCCTCTGCCTATGCATACGGCCCGCCGGTGGGCGCGGTTGCACGCTGCTAGAATGCCGCCATGGTCTTGAGCGACCGTACCATCCGCGAAGAGATAGACAAGGGCCGCATCGTCATCCAGCCGCTCGGCGAGGGGTGCGTCCAGCCGGCCAGCGTCGATCTGCACCTCGGCCGCAACATCTTGGTCTTCCAAAACAACCGCGTCCCCTACGTGGACGTGCGGAAGCCCAACGACCGCCTGACCGAGATGATCACCGTGGGCGACGACGACCCGTTCATGCTGCACCCCGGCGAGTTCGTCCTGGGCATCACGCTCGAGCACGTCGAGGTCCCCGACGACCTGGTCGCGCGCCTCGAGGGCAAGAGCTCGCTGGGCCGCATCGGCCTGCTGATCCACTCGACGGCGGGGTACGTCGACCCGGGATGGCGGGGGAACCTGACGCTTGAGCTCTCCAACGTCTCCAACCTGCCGATCACGCTGTACCACCGCATGAAGATCGGGCAGATCTCCTTCCTGCGGCTCACGACGCCGGCCGAGCGGCTCTACGGCTCGGCGGAGCTCGGCTCGAAGTACCAGGGCCAGCAGGTGCCGACGCCGAGCCGCATCCACCTCGACTTCGACCCCAAGTAGTCCCCACCCGTCCCCGGTCCTGTCCCACGATATACTGTCCGAGCGTCGTCAGCGCCGCAGTGGAGCCGTTCGTGCCATCCAGGACAAGCAGCTCGGAAGCCCACATGGCCCGCGCCATCGAGCTTGCGCGCGGGGCCGCCGGCCGCGTCAGCCCGAACCCGCCCGTGGGCGCCGTGCTCGTGCGCGACGGCGTGACGGTCGGCGAGGGCGCCACGCAGCCCCCCGGCGGACCGCACGCCGAGGCCGTCGCGCTCGCACAAGCCGGCGCGGCCGCGA
>JADFQE010000056.1 GCA_022561985.1 Chloroflexota bacterium | reverse complement strand
CGAGCCCATCTTCCGGGCGACCTCAGGGCGGCATCACGACAAGCCCCTCGGGTATCAAGGGATCTACCACGTGGTCCGACGGTTGTTCGCGGCCGTCGGGGCCTGGGACGAGGCGCCCGGCGCGATCCCCTACGACCTGCGTGATTCGTTCGCCACGCCCGTCGGCCGGGCCGTGCGGGCCAGCGGCGGCCGGATCAGCGAGGCGCAGGATGTGGCCCGGCGTCTGTTGGGCCACGGGGATGGGGACGATGTCCTCGCCCGGTATTGGGACGACGACGAGCGCCACCTCGAGCTTGCGGCGTACAGCCCGCTGCGCCTCGTCAGCGCGGAGAGCGGGGGTTCCGATGCGGAGAGCGGGGGAGCGTCGGTGGAGAGCGGGGGTCCCGGAATGGAGAGAGGGGGTCCCGTGGTGGAGATAGGGGGACTCGAACCCCCAACCTCCGCGATGCGAACGCGGCGCTCTCCCATTTGAGCTATATCCCCACGGCAATGGCGCCGCCGTCGGCTGGACGCCTGTTGCAACTATAGCAATCGGCGAAGCGCTGGGTCAAGGCGGCTTGGCCCGTGCCCTAGGCAACGGCCTGGTGCGTGGGTGTCGTGCAGCTCCGGCGTGGTACAATCCTCGCGCCCGCGCAAGCGGACGCGACGCCTTCCCGCGTAGCTCAGTGGTAGAGCGACCGGCTGTTAACCGGTTGGCCGTAGGTTCGAGTCCTACCGCGGGAGCCAACCCCTTCTCATGATCAACGCGGTTCTCTTCGACATGGACGGCGTCCTGATGGACAGCTTCGAGGCGTGGGCGTCGCTCGTGGACGCGGCCGCGCGCGACTTCGGGCACCCGCCGGTCTCCCGCGAGGCCTTCCGCGCGGTCTACGGCCAGCCGACCCAGGGCGACGTGGACCGCTTCTTCCCCAGCCAGACCGTCGAGAGCGTCGAGGCCTACTATTCGGCGCACTTCGCCGAGCATGCGGGCGCGGCCGAGGTGGCGCCCGCCGCCGCCGCCGTCCTCGACGCGCTCGATCGCCGGGGCGTGGGGACGGCTGTGATCACCAACACGCCGTCCGCGCTCGCCCGGCAGATGCTCGAGGCGGCGTCGCTGCGCCCGAACGCCGTCGTCGGCAGCAGCGACGTCCCGGAGGCGAAGCCGGCGCCGGACATGGTCTACCGCGCGTGCGAGGTCCTCGGCGTGGAGCCGTGGGACGTGCTCGTGGTCGGCGATTCGCCCTACGACAGGGACGCGGCGGCCGCGGCGGGCGCCCCGTTCGCGGGGATCGGTGGGATCGAGGGCAACTTCACGCTGAGCGACCTGCGCCAGGTGCTTGAGGTCGTCGACGGCACGTTCCGCTAGCGCCCTAGGCGGGGAAGGCGGAGACGAAGCTGTTGACGCCGACCTGGACCGTCTCGCCGACCGTCGCCGGTATGTGCAGGCCCATGACGGCGGAGAGCGTCGTCCCCGACCCCAATCGCAGCGTCACCAGCTTGTAGATGCCGTGGAACTCGCGTCCGACGACCTCGGCCGCCACCGATGGGCCGTCCTTGGGATCGGGGTGCAGGCGGAGCGTCTCGGGCCGCACCGCGATCTTGACCGGCCCGTGGATGGCGGCCTCGCCGCCGATGGCGAGCGTGCCGAGCTCGCACACCACCGAATGCCCAGAAGCCTCGCCGTCCAGCACGTTCGCCTCGCCCAAGAAGCGCGCGACGTCGAGGGAGGCCGGGTGGAGGTACACGTCCTCTGGCGTGCCGATCTGGGTGATGGTGTTGTCCAGGATGATGCCCACCTGGTCGGCGAGGCCGAAGGCTTCGTCCTGGTCGTGGGTGACGAAGACCGCCGCGGTGTTGGCGGCGCGCAGGATCTCGCGGACCTCGGCGCGGACCCTCGCCCGCAGCGCCGCGTCCAGGTTCGAGAAGGGCTCGTCGAGCAGGACCACCGCCGGAGCGGGCGCCAGCGCCCGCGCCAGCGCGACCCGCTGCTGCTGGCCGCCGGAGAGCTGGTGCGGCATCCGCTCGCCGACGGCTTCGAGGCCCACCAGCCGGAGCACGCTCCCGACGCGCTCGTCGCGCTCCGGCCCCTTGCGGGTGCCGAAGGCCACGTTGTCGCGCACCGACATATGAGGGAAGAGGGCGTAGTCCTGGAACACCATGCCCACGCGCCGGCGCTCGGGCGGCACGGGCCCCCGGCCGTTGACCATCGTCCTGCCGTCGATCTCGATCGAGCCCGCATCCGGGGACTCGAAGCCGGCGATCATGCGCAGGACCGTCGTCTTGCCGCCGCCGCTCGGCCCGAGGAGCGCCATGAGCGACCCGCGGGGGAGCTCGAAGCTCACGTCGCGGACGGCGACCGTGGTGCCGAAGCGCTTGGCCAGGCCGACGCAGCGCACCGCGGGAACGTCCGTGCCCGGCTCGGCCTTCGTCGGTGCTGACGCTTGAGGTTTTGCGACCATGCGAAAAGAATACGTGCTAACGAAGTCCGGCGCAATGGGCGTACGTAGTATCAGTGGCCCAGGCGCCGATCGAGCTCCAGCTCGACCAGCGAGCGCTTGAGCGCCGCGCGCTCGGCCTCGTAGCGCCGGTCGCTCACGCGCCCATCGCGCCTGCGGTCTTCGAGCGCACCGGCCTCCGCGAGCAGGGCTGCGTGGCGCTCGGGGGCGCTTGCGCCGGCGGGGGTGGCCCCGCGGCCCCGGCTGCGGACCAGTGCCAACCCGAGCAATCCCGCCATCGCGAGTATTACCGCTCCCGGCGCAACGAACCGGAGGTAGGCGTCGCCCGCCTGGCGCGCGAGGCGCGAGCGCAGCGACGGGGACGGCAACCCCGACAGCGTGAGATCGATCCGCTCGCCGGGCGCGATGTCCTTCCCTTCATAGAGCCGGAGCAGCCGCCCGTCGAGCTCGGCTGCGCCCAGGTCGTCGAGCCGCGGGGAGAAGGGCCGAGCCACGTCGACGGGGGCGATGAACCGGAAGGAGACCGCCCCGAAACGCATGGTGCGGCTCAGGTCCACGGCATCGCCGTCGTAGCGCACCCGGTAGATGAACTCGAACTCGTAGGGCTCGCCGCGCGTTGGCGGCACCGGCGTCGTCAGGGCGAAGCCGAGGTCCACCTCCAGGACCTCGCCTCCGATGAGGTCGGAGGCCACGTCCAGGTTGTATGCCCCCGCCGGCAGGCCGAAGCGCAGGAACCCGAGCATCCCCGCCCCCACGGCGCTGAAGTCGGGCACCAGGGTCGTGTCGCTCTCGTTGCTGATGACGGCGCGCTCGAGCACCTCGACGAAGCCATCGTCCGCCACCGCGCCGGTCACGATCACCGTGTAGGTCTCGAAGCGCAGCACGCTGGGATCGTCCGTGGCCTCGAACACCGTGAGCGTGACCGGCTCGGCGAGCGCGCCGGCGCTGCGGGTCGCCGAATAACGAGCGCCCTCGTACTCGACGCTCAGGAAGTAGGTGCGCGTCGGCGCCGGGGCGACTGAGAAGTCGAAGGTGCCGTCGGCCGCGGGGCGGGTGCTGAGCTGGGCGAGCGGGCTCACGCCCTCGAGCACATCGAGGGAGACGAGCAGCTCGGTCGGATCGAACCCCTCTGAGCCCGAGCCTGGGCCGAGGCCCGCGCCGTGCACGACGGTGCCCTTGAGGACGACCTCGCCCGCTTCCTGCGCGACGGCGGCTCCGGAGAGTCCGAGGGCCCATGCCGCCGCGAGGGCCGCGACGACGATGGCCCGCCTCACGGCGCGCGCCCGCCGCTTCGGGCCTCGCGCAGCTGCTCCTCGGCGGCCGTCTCGATGGACGCGAGCGTCTGCTGCACCGCCTGCTGCTGGGCGAGCAGGCCGGCGGCGCGGAGGCGCGCCGCCTGGAGCTGCTCCTCGTACTCTGGGCGCGAGACGCTCTGGAGGAAGTACTCCTGCTGGAGGACGCGGATCTCCTCGTACACGCGGTCCCGGGCCTTCCGCAGCCCCGCCGCCAGCTCCTCGGTCTGCTCATCCGGGCTCGGCGAGCGGCGGACGAGCAGCGGGTAGGCCAGCACGGCCACCGAGATCGCGGCGAGCAGCGTCACGATGAGGATGGTCACGAGGCGCCCTTGGCGAGCGCTCCGCCCGCCTGCTCCCCGAGCTTGGGGGGGTCGGGGAGCTCGACGTGCGCCACCGCGCGCCTCCTCGTGGGCCACAGCGCGATCACCGTCCCTAAGATGACGAAGGGGCCGGCGAACCAGATCCACCACACCATCGGGTTGACCAGGAGCCGGAACGCCGCCGTCTGACCGTCGGGCTGCACCTCGCTGAAGATGACGTAGAGGTCGTCGACCGGCGTCGAGCGGATCGCCGCCCGGGTCGAGACCATCTGGAACGAGGGGTAGACGCCGTTCCACGCGCGCATGGTGGTGAGCGGCTCGCCGTTGCGCGAGATGTTCAGGACGGCCTGGCGCTCGGTCCGGTCCGCGAAGATCGTCGTCTCGACGGCGGCGAACTCGACGGTATAGGCGCCCACGGTCGCGCTCTCACCCACGCGCATGAAGATATCGCGCGTCGTGCCGTAGAAGCTCGACCCGATGATGCCGAAGGCGAGCATGACGATGGCGAGGTGCACGACGTACCCGCCGTAGCGCGGCCGGTTCGAGGCGATGAGCGCGGCGAAGGCGAGCGGGTACGCGGCTCCCGTGCTCCGGTGACGGGCGATGGTCCCGCGCACCCACTCACGCAGCACGGAGACGGCGACCAGCGTGCTCACGGCCGTCCCCACCAAGACGGCGGCGATGCGGATCTCGAGGAGCAGCGCGACCGCGGCGGTGATGGCGAGGGTGATGGCGACGGGCACGACGAGCGCCCGGCGGACGGTCGCCCAGGTCGCGGTCCGCCACGGCAGCAGCGGCCCGACGCCCATCATGAAGATCAGTGCCAGCATCATCGGGCCGTTGACCTGGTCGAAGAAGGGCTCGCCCACGGTGATGATGCGGCCCGTGGTGAGCTCGGAGATCAGCGGGAACACGACGCCCCACAGCGTGGTGAAGGCGATCCCCAGCAGCAGCAGGTTGTTGACCAGGAACGCCGCCTCGCGCGAGAGGGTGGACTCCAGCGAGTGGGTGCTCTTGAGGACGGCCAGGCGATAGAAGAAGAGGCCGAAGGACGCGAGCGCGACCACGCCCAGGAAGATCAGGAACACCCAACCCAGCGACGAGGCGCCGAAGGAGTGGACGGAGGGCACGGGCCCCCCGCGGTTGATGAAGATGCCGAAGGCGCCGAGGGTGAAGGCGATGTTGATGAGCGCGATGTTCCACATCCGGAACATGCCGCGCCGCTTCTGCACCATGATGGAGTGGATGAAGGCGGTCAGCGCCAGCCAGGGCATGAACGCGGCGTTCTCCACCGGGTCCCAGGCCCAGTACCCGCCCCACCCCAGGATCGTGTAGGCCCACCACGCCCCCAGCAGCAGCCCCGCGGCGAGCAGCGCCCACGCCACGAGCCCCCACACGCGCGCGCCGTCCACCCACTCGTCGTCGATGCGCCCCGAGAGCAGCCCGCCCATGCCGAGGGCGAAGGGCACCGAGATCGCGATGAGCCCGGTCATCAGCAGCGGCGGGTGCATGAACATCCCTGGGTGCGTCAGCAGCGGGTTGATCCCGATGCCGTCGGCCGGCGCTGTCGCGAGCTGCGTGAAGGGGTTGGCCAGCAGGAGCATGACGCCGACGAAGAAGGTGAGGAGCAGCATCAGCACGCCGTTGGCATACGCGCGCTGCGTGCCGGTCCGGCGCGGCGTCATCGCCATCGACAGCGCGGCCATGCCGCTGAGCGCGAAGGCGACGAAGAGCAGCGAGCCCTCGTTGCCGGCGTAGAAGGCGACCCAGGTGTAGATCCGCGGCATGGCGAGGTTGGAGTGCTCCGCCACGTAGCGGATGCCGAAGTCGTTGGAGAGGAACGCGGCCACGAGCGCCAGGACCGCCACGCCGAGCGCGAGCGTCGCCATGTAGTTCGCCCGCTGGCCGCTCAGGACCAGCGCCGCATACCGCCCCTTCGCCCCCGCGAAGGACGCGACGGCGCCGTACGCCGCCAGCGCCAGTGCCATCGTTATCGTCGCCGTCCCAAGCTCCGCCATGCCGCTCCTTCCCTCCGACGCCCGTCTAAGACGGCTCCTGGCCGCCCCCGCCCATCTCCCTGTCCACCATCTCTAAGTACGGTGCGAGGTCGCCCGTGGCCTCGTTCCCGGCTGAGCCAGGGGCCGCGAGTGGGCCCTGGCCCTGGGCCGCGTATGGGTCCGTGTCCTGGCCTCCCCCGCGGCGCAGCCTCCGGATGGCGAACGCGACGGTGCCGCCGCCCAGGACGAGCGCGATCGGCGGGATGAGCCAGACGAGCAGCGCCACGCCGCGCTTGGGCGGCGAGGCGAGGATCTCTTCGCCGAATGAGCCGACCAGGAAAGCGATGATCTCCTCGTCGCCCTCGCCTGCGCGGAGCCGCTCGTCCACCGTCGCACGCATGGCCTTGGCGATGGGCGCAGCCGACTGCCCGATGTTCTGGCCCGCGCACTGCGGGCACCTGATGCTGTCGTAGAGCGCCCACTTCCGCGCCTCGAGCTCGGGGGGAAGCGGCTCGTACTCCTGGGCGTGGGCGGGGGGCGCGAGGAGGCCGGCGAGCGCCGCTGCGAGCACCCCCGCGAGCATGCCCGCGAGTACGACGGAGCGGGCCCCGCGCAGCCACGGCCTGCCTTGGGACATCGGATGGGGCATGTGGAGCACCGTGATCTCACTGGCCGGGCGCCGGACGCCCGCGCCGACGCTTAGCCGGACGACTCCCGCAGCTCGAGGAGACGCAGCGTCCGCTCGGGCTCATCGAGGCCGTTGATCGCATCGAGCGCCGCGCTCCGCTCGGCCGTCGCCGCCTCGATCAGCGCGATGAGCGCCCAGCGGTCCTCCTCGCTGAGCAGCCCCTCGAAGGCGGGCATGAACCCGAAGCCGGCCCCGACCGAGGAGTACGCCTCTCCCGGCGTTAGGTCTTGGACGCGGGCCGAGTCGAACGCCGGCGGGCTGATGCCGATGTACGCCTCGAACTTCGCGCCGACGGTCCCGTCGCCCCCTGCGGTGAGGCCGTGGCACATGGAGCAGTTCTGCCGGTAGAGGAGCGCGCCCCGCGTGAGGGTCTGCGCGTTCACCGGATGGGGGCTCGTGAGGCCGGCCGACTCGGCCTTGGACCCCACGCGGATGAAACCGCCCGAGATGGGGTAGGAGTCCTCCGGCGGGAGCAGACGAGGCGGCTCCCCCGCCTTGAACGACTGGTTGTAGTGCATCTCCTGGAAGATGTCGATGGGGTAGGCGCCGGTGGACCGCGCCGGGTCGCCTGGCTTGCAGGCGGCGGCCACCACGGCCAGCAGCACGAATGCTGCCGCCAGCGTTGCCCTCTTGCTCCAGATGCTCTGCACCGTTTCGCTGCTCCCTCGTCCGCTACGACTCGTGCTTCACTTCTTCTGCGCCCGCGGCCTTCATCAGCTTCTCGGCCTCGTCGGCCTTCTCCTCGGGCGCGTCGACCACGATGCCGATGTACCCCTCGGTGATGCGCTCGTCGTAGAGGCCGAGGCTGCGCTTGGGCAGGCGTGACTCGAACAGCACGCCCAAGACCGTGGCGATGATCGCCCCGAGCATGGTGTTCTCGTACATGATGATCGTCATCGGCGGGATGGAGAGCAGCGGCTTGCCGCCGGTCACGAGCGGGTACGCGATCTGCGTCCCCGCGGTGTAGAGCAGGCCGAGGGAGAACCCGATCAGCGCCCCGACCAGCGGGAACATGTACAGCCGGTGGTGCGGCTCATGCTCACCGAAGGCCCCCTCCGGGAACGGGCTCCCGGAGTAGATGTCGAGGTCCTCCGCCGGGATGCCGCTCCCCTTGAGCTCGTTCATGGCATCGGCCACCTGCTGTGGCTCTTGGAACAGTCCGAGCAACTTCCGGTTCGCCATGCTAATGCTCCTTCACCAACGCGGGCACTTTCACGTTACCCAACTGGATGTGATCGATGAGTTTCTGGCCTTCCTTCTCCTCCCACAGGGGGATGAGGGGGAAGAATTTGCTGAACAGAAGCAGCAGGAACGGGACCAGTGCGAGGGTCCCCACGACGATGGTGATCTCGATGATGCTGGGGCGGTACGAGCCGTAGTCGAACACCAGCGGGCCCTTCCGCACGAGGCCGGGCACGATGATGAGGAACCGTTCGAGCCACATACCGACGTTGACGAGCAGGCTGGTCCAGAGCATCCACGTGAAGCTGCGGCGCACGCGTTTGAACAGCCAGAGCGGGACCGGTATGACGTAGGAGGTGATGAAGAACGTGAGGAACAGCCAGCCCCACGGCGCCTCGAACAGGCGCAGGTTCCACACCACCATCTCCTGCTCCTCCCTGGTCCATAAGGCGAACACGAAGTCCAGCCAGAACAGGAAGAACCAGCCCGTGGCGACCACGATGAGGAGGCGCGCCAGCGCGTCGATGTGCTCCTCCCAGATGTAGTTCTCCAGGTGGTAGAGCTTCCGCATGATGACCATCAAGGTGACCACCGCCGAAACGCCCGAGTGCACCGCGCCGATGACGAAATAGGGCGCGAACACGGTCACGTGCCATGAGGGCACCAGCGAGACGCCGAAGTCCCAGGACACGATGCTGTGCACGGAGACGAAGACAGGCAGGATGAGCGCCGAGAGCAGGATGCCCGCGATGCCCTGGAGCTTCCACTGGTGGGGGCTGCCGTGCCAACCGAGCGAGAGGATCGCGTACATCGGGTACCGCCACGTCCCCTTGGAGCGGTCGCGGATGACCGCGAGGTCCGGGATGAGCGCGGTGTAGACGAAGAGCGAGCTCGATATCAGATACGTGAAGATGGCGACCGGGTCCCAGATCAGCGGCGACCGGGTGTCCGGCCAGATGCCGCGGGACCAGTCGTAGGGGAAGATCCAGTAGAAGATGCGCCAGGCCCGACCGGCGTGGACCAGCGGCATCGTGAGCGCCGCCATCAGGGAGAAGACCGTCATGATCTCCGCCGCGCGCACCATCGGCCGCCGCCACTCCGCCTGGGAGAGGCGCAGGATCGCCGAGATCATCACGCCCGCGTGGCTGATGCCGACCCAGAACACGAAGTTGGTGATGAAGAAACCCCAGAACACCGGCTGGCGCAGCCCCGTGACGCCCAAGCCCTGGTTGAACATGTAGCCGACCGCGGCGACCGCGACGGCCACGACGAGTCCCAGGGAGACGACGAGCACGATCCACCACATGGGCGTCGTGAAGACCACGTGCAGCAGCTCGCGGTTGATCTGTGCGTCGGTCAGTGTTCGGCGGTAGTACATGTCACTCCGTGGGCCAGCCTAGTGCGACTTGGCGATGACCCTGACTTGGCGGTTCAGGTAACGGCGGATCTTGGTGAGGCGCAATCCCTCGCCGACCTCCCACATCGAGATGACGGGGACGATCTTGCTGACGAGCATGAAGAGCAGCACGCACCCAGCGATGCCGCCGATCGCGATGAGCACGTCGGGGGCTTCCGGCCACTGCCCCGGCGGGATCCCGTCCAGCGCGTGCAGGGTCGGGTCCTCGATCGAGAACGCCGAGACGTAGATGCGGACCTCGTTGACGAAGGTGCCCACGAGGATGCCTGCGCTCACGAACGCGGGCCCCCACGCGCTCCGCCTCACCGGCGACCAGATCAGCGCGACCAGCGGCACGATGAAGTTCAGCACCAGCGAGACGATGAAGGGGCCGAGGTAGGAGTTCAGCACCAAGAAGCGGATCAGGTCCGTCTCCCCCGGCAGCCGTCCGTACCAGAACGTCAGGAAGCTCGCCCACCAGAAGTAGAACCAGAACAGCGAGAAGGCGAGCAGCGGCTTGGAGAGCGCCCAGAACTGCTCGACGCTGAAGTACCGCTCGTACCCGCCGAGGCGGCGCATCACGTACATGACCACGATGGTCATCGCAAGCGCGCCCTGGACGCCGTGGACGACGGCGCGGGCCGGGCCGATGGCATCCTTCAGGCCGGGCATCAGGCCAGCGTGGAAGTCGGCAAACAGCAGCGACTGCACCAGGGGATAGGCGATGAGGTACCCGCCGCCGAAGACCAAGGAGGCCGCATAGAGGACGCGCCACTGCCGCAGGTGCCCGACCCATCCGAGCGAGGCCCAGGCGATGAAGCGCTGGCGGGCGGACGGCGGCAGGTGGTCACGCGCGGCCGCCAGGTCCGGCAGCGCGAGCACCCACAGCAGCGCGAGGCCCATCAGCGCCAGGTTCCCGAAGCCCAGGACGTTCCAGACCCCCGGTGCGCCGAGGGGGAAGTCGAACCAGATGTTCCGACGGCCTTCGAGCGGCGGCAGGGCGGCGAGCGCCGGCAGCAGCATGAGCACGACCAAGAGTCCGGTGATGCTCATGTTCTCGGTCACCCGCGTGAGCGGCCGGCGCCAGTTCGCCTTCGTGAGGCGCAAGCCCGCCGAGATCATCGGCATGGCGAGGAACGTCGTCACGATGAAGGACATGGTCGCGACGTGATAGCCCCAGATGGAGCGGTCGTCGAAGCCGGCCGAGAGCCGGATCACGAAGCCTACGATACCGAGCACGAACAGGAATCCGAGGACCGTGACCCAGCCCCAATAGCGGGCGCCGAGGTCCTGGAATCGCGCGAGCACATCCAGGGCCACTTCTTGGTGCGTCGGGATCGGCCGCATCTCGTGAGCTGCTTCAGCCATCGGTGTCAACCTGCTTGAGGTAGGTCACGCTGGGGTCCGTGCCAAGCTCTTCCATCACGCGGAAGCGCCGCTTGTCGTTCTTGAGCTTCGACACCCTGGCGCCCGCGTCGTTCGCGTTGCCGAAGACCAGCGCGGAGGTCGGGCAGGCCTGGGCGCATGCCGGCTGGAGGTCGCCGTCGGCCACCGCCTCGCCGCCGCGGGTCGCGCGCCGGATCCGCTGGATGCAGAAGGTGCACTTCTCCATGACGCCGCGCGTGCGCACGGTCACGTCCGGGTTGAGCTGGTTGCGCAGGTCCTCGGGCCAGGTCGGCTCCCAGTAGTTGAACAGCCGTGCATGGTACGGGCAGTTGTTGCCGCAGTACCGGGTGCCCACGCACCGGTTGTAGACCTGGACGTTCAGCCCTTCGTTGTTGTGGTAGGTGGCATAGACCGGGCACACCGACTCGCACGGCGCGTTGTCGCACTGCTGGCAGAGCAGCGGGAGGAACCGGGCTTTGACGTCCGGGAACTCGCCCTCCCAGTACCGCTCGATGCGGATCCACTGGATCACGCGGGCCTCGTGGAAGGCCGACTCCTCGTTGATGGGGATGTTGTTCTCGGCCTGGCACGCGATCACGCATGCCTGGCATCCCGTGCACCGGTCCAGGTCGACGACCATCTCCCACTTGGGGGTGTCCCGGTCCCCGGCCCCATGGGTGCTCGGCTTCGCTTGCGTTGCCATGTCCTCTTATCCTCGTCTACCGGCGCACATGCTGCACTTGGATGATCTCTTGGTCCTTGAGCTGAACGGCCAGCTCCTTGCCCTCAAGCTTCGGCAGCCCGGCGCGGTCCCTGGTCTTGGTCAGCCGCACGCGGGTGCCCGCCCATGCGAGTGCGCCGGTCTCGGTATCCTCCGTCGGCTCGAGGATGCCGAGCACGTTCGCCCCGCGTTTCGCGGCCACGCCTGTGGAGTGCTCGTGTCCGCCGCCGAAGGGCACCGAGACGACGCGGGGCGGCGTCGCCGGGTTGACGTAGACCGCCGCCCGGATGACGTGCCCGGTCGGCGAGCCGACGATCACGATGTCGTCCTGCTTGAGGTCGAGCTCGCGGGCCGTCGTTGGGTTCACGTCGACCCATGTTGCCCACGCGACGGTGGTGATGGGGTCGGGGGCGGACTGGACCCACGGCAGGTGGGCGAACTGGCCGGCGCCGATGCCGTGCGCCTCATACGGGACGAGGAAGAAGGGGTAGTTTTGCTCGTCGCCGGCAAGCTCGGGAGACGCGGGCGCCGTCGGGAGCTGGGGCGGCGCCGAAGCGGCACCGGCCCGGGCGTCCATGTCCCACCACCCGCCGCGCTCGAGTGCGCGCCTCCAGAACTCCTCGAAGGTCGGCTGCGTCACCGACCCACGGCCGGTCTCGTGCAGCGTGCGGGCCGTCTCGCGGACGGCATCGCGCATCGTGTCCCAGGGCAGCGCATCGCCGAGGCCGAGCTCGCGGCCCGTCTGCAGGAGCGCGTCGCCGAAGGAAAGCGTGTCCCCGAACCGGTTGATGGCGGGCTGCTGGAAGGCGACCGTCGTGTATCCGGGGCCGGGGTCCGGGAGGTCGGTGCCCCACTCTTCAAGAGGCGTGCTGCCGGGCAGGATCAGGTCGGCGAGCGCCGTGGTCTCATCGAGGAAGCTCGAGAAGCTCACGATGGTGTTGACGGCGCCGAGCGCCTCGCGGACATCGAGCGAGCTCGGGAGCCCGTAGTCGATGTTGGCATCGCGGACCATGAGCACGTCGACCTTGCCCGAGCGCATGTCGTTGACGATCTGCTTCCACTCGCGGAGCGGCGCCGCGCTCACGCGGGCCGCTTCGCTCGCTGGGTTGAAGACGAGCCCGCCGCCGTTCGGCGGGTTCACGGCGCCGACCAGGTGGTTGAGCGCGTAGATGGCGGTGAGGTTGAAGGAACCGTTGGCATAGGCGCCGGCCGAGCCGCCGCCGATGGCGAGGGATTGGCCGTGGTCGTTGCCCGCGAACTCAGTGGCCATCTGACGGATGCGCCCGGGCCCGTCCGCCCCGCCCCCGAAGATGCGCGCGGCCACGGCCTCGGGCGCGAACGCGGCGAGCGCACTCGCGCCTCCGCCGCCCGTGAGCGCATCCGCTGCGCTGCGATCGCCGAGCCCCTCGCTCACGATGACTTGGATCATGGACATGGCGAGCAGCCCTTCCGAGCCGGGCGTCACGTAGACCCACTGGTCGGCCGCGGCCGCGGTCGGCGAGAAGCGGGAGTCGACCTGCACGAGGTAGCCGCGCTCGCCCTCGCCCTGGCGGAACTCACCGTAGCCGCGCGCGAAGTGCGTCGGGTCGAGCCACGTGCTGAGGAAGTCGGAGCCGAAGCTCAGCAGGTAGCCGGTGCGGGCGATGTCGAAGTCGGGCAGGGCGTCCTGGCCGAACACACGCTTGATCGCCGCCCGCAGCACGGTCTGGTCGATCGGGTCGAAGCCGACGAGCCGCGCGCCGTACGCGTCGGCGAACCGCTGCGTCACGTCCGCGAGCACCCCGCGGATCGGCGCGGTCGCGAGCACGACGCGGGAGGCGTCGGCGTCGCCCAGGATCTTCGCCAGCTCGCCGATGGCCTCGGGCCAGCCGATCCGGCGGAAGGGTCCGCCCTTGGCGACGCGCCGCAGTGGCGTCTTGATGCGGTCGGGGTGGTAGACCGCCTGGAGCAGCGCCTCGGCGCGCAGCCCGTGCTTGCCCTGGTTCATCGGATAGTCGGGGTTGCCCTCGACCTTCTTGGCGCGGCCTTCCATCACGCGGATCAGCAGGCCCTCGCTGGAGGCGGGGCCCTGGGCGACCGTCGCGTAGTAGTTGTCGCGGCCGGTGACGAGGTCTTCCGGGAGCCGGACCGGGCTCTGGACCTGGATCTCGTGGTCCGGAACACGACAGCCGTTGAAGACCACGGCACCGATGCCCGTAGCCCCCGCCCACTGAAGGAACCGTCGTCGTGTCAGACCCATCCGGTCATCCCCCTCACCCTTACCCTAATAGTGGCAGGTGGAGCAGTCCGTCGGTGCGTTGTTGGCCTTGTGGCAGTCCACGCAGTCCCGCATCTTGAGGTTGCGGACCTGCTTCACCACCTGCATGCTCGCGATGTCTCCGTGGCACGTCGAGCAGGAGATCCCCTGCTGGATGTGCGGCGCGTGAACGAACTGCACGTGGTCCGGCAGCCGGTACACGCGGGCCCAGTTGATCGGCTCCTGCGTCTCGCCTAGGTCGGCGATCAGCTTGGCGAGCTCCACCTGAGCGGTCCCGCTCTCGGAGAGGCTGCCGTCGATCTTGTTGAAGTCGTGACAGAAGAGGCACTGGGCGACGGCCGGTATCGTGGCGGCCTCGTCCGTGGATACCGTCCGGTGACAGAACTGGCAGTCGATCCCGGCATCCGAGACGTGGACCGTGTGCGGGAAAGCGATGGGCTGCTCCGGCCCATCGCCGAACCCGAGGATCGGCGGCGGGCTGCTCCACCAGGCGGAGAACAGGAACCACGCCACGAGCCCGAACACGAGCAGCATGCTCGCGCCCATAACGGCGATCGCGGTCTTGACGAGGCGGCTGTTCATCGCGGGTCGGTGGTCATGCGGCTTTTAGATCGCACCCTGGTAGAAGATGTCGGAGATGATCCCCAGGCGGCTGATGAAGACGGTGACGCTGTAGAGCCCGAGTGCGAGGAACACGGCGCCCGCCAGGTAGAGGGGAGGGCGTGCCCGCCGTGCGGTCGCCGCCTGGATGTCGCGGCTCGCCGCGAGCGATGGGAGCATCCCGTGGGCCAGCAGCATCGAGAAGCCGAGCCCGAGGCCCGACCCGAGGATCATCCAGATGGGCGCGAGCAGCTGGCTTATGGACTTCCAGTCGGCCTGCGATATATAGGCTGGGTCGACGCCGCTCATGCACTCACTTGGGCTAGGGTTCTCGCTTCGGGCGGCCGTGGGGAGGGGGCGCGGAAGGGGTCTGGTGGCCGACGGTCCGGCGGTGGTGTGAGAACGCGCCCAACAGGCCACCGCCTAACGCGAGCCAACGTTAAACCACGCACCTGAGCGTGTCAACAGCTTTTGTGACGGATTTCTCGAACGGGCCGTGGAGCGGCTCCGTGACGGCGGCGGACGCCCTCCGGCGGGGCCTTGCGCCCGCGCGATCCGTGATGGGCGCTACAGGCGCTTGAACTCAAGCGCGCCGGGGGGGACAATGGGCAGCACGTACCGGCACGGGCTCACCGGGCCCCGTACCATCGAGAGAGAATCAAGGGAGCGCTGCGATGTCTCAGGCCTCGGCCACACGATCCGACGCGATGGACCCCACGGGCCGCCGCAGATTCCTGAAGCGTGCGGCTCTCGCCGCCGCGGCCCTCTCGGTCCTGAGCCTGCTTTCCCGCAAGCCCTGGTCCCGTCCCGGGAGCTCCTCGCGCTCCATCCCCCCCGACGTGCCCGGCGCCGGGTCGATCTTCCAGCCGCGCAACGATGCGCGGCGGCAGTAGCGCCGCGTAGATCATTCCGCCGCGGCGGGCCGTCATGGCTTCCGGATGCAGGCACACGGCGATGGCTTCGTGGTGCGCTGGAGCGCGAAGCCATCCGAACCCGTCGCTTCGCGCCCCGATATCCGTTATCCACCCCCTCGAAAGTTTGACATAGTCACAGCCCCCCGTTACGGTTGGCTCATAGGGACGGGCGTAGCGCTTCGACGAGCCTGTCAGTGAGGGTCCCCTCCATGGATCAGCTCGACCGGACCATCATCGAGATCCTTCAGCGCGACGGCCGCGCTTCCCACGCGAAGATGGCCAGAGGCCTGGGCGTGAGCGAGGGCACCGTGCGCCGCCGCCTCACCAAGCTGATCGACGAGCGCATCATCCGCATCGTCGCCATCGCCGAGCCGGCGCAGCTCGGATACCATACATCCGCCTTCATCGGCCTCCAGGTCGACCCCGCGCGGGTCGAAACGGTCGCGACGCAGCTCGCGGACCTCCAGGAGACCGAGCATGTCGCCATCACCACCGGCAGCTACGACATCTTCGTCTGGGTTAACGTGGCCAGCTCCGAGGCGCTTGCCGCCTTCCTGCACCACAAGGTGGGCACCATCGAAGGCGTCCGGCAGACCGAAACCTTCGTCAGTCTGGAAACGCGGAAGCGCGCACCCGGCCTCGGCCTCCTCTAGCATCCCGCACCGCCGGTCCGAAGGTCCTTCGGCGGAGTCGCTAACCCGCCCGCCCCGTCCCTGCGAAACTGCCCGGTCAACGGATGACGTTGTGGCGCCCGCGCCGCCGAGCGCCCAAAATGGCTTTGGGTTTCGGGGGGCAGACTCTCTTGACGCGCTGCCTCACCTGCCGGTAGAGTCAGCTAAGGCTGATCGCTCCCCCCAACTCGGGGGGCAGAGGCTATCTGAGCACGGTCTCCCGGCATGGCCGCAGGGGAGCAGCCCCAGGGAAATCAGCGACCCATTTAGGGAACAGGCGTGAACTCCTCCGTTCTCCATAAGTCCCGGCTGCCGATCAGCGTGGTTGTGTCCGCGCTGGTTGTCGCGGCGCTCCTCTTGCTCCCTAGCAACG
>JADFQE010000055.1 GCA_022561985.1 Chloroflexota bacterium | reverse complement strand
GCGGGATGCCGCCGAGCTCCAGCTTCTCGTCCTCGACGGCCTTCGTCGTGGCCTCGTTGACCATGGAGTCGAGGGCCTCGTTGAGGAGGTAGTCGCGGCCGTAGAGCTGCTCGACGATGCGCCGCGGCGCCTTCCCTCTGCGGAATCCGGGGATGTTGAGGCGGCGCACGGCCTGGCGGTAGGCGCGCTCCAGATGGGGCTCGACGTCACTCGCGTCGAGCTCGACGGTGAGGAGCGCTTCGCGTGGGGGGCGTTGTTCGGAGGAGACTTTCACTCGTCCCTATCAGCCACCGTATCGGGCCTGGCCGCGTGCGGATGCGGCGCGTCCATCCTTTATAACACGGGGTCGTCTCTACGCGGAAGGACTTGACAGCCGGGGCGGCCTGGGCGAGCGCTCGCGCCCGTTTGGAAAGGGCGCGGGGTTGCGATAGAGTTACGGGTGGCCCGTGACCAAGGAGGACCCGTGTTCGGTCTCGCCCGCCTGCTGCTGAGGTCCATCTGGCTCGCCGTCTTCGTCCTCGGCGTCCGTCGGGCGCTGGAGCTCGTCCAGCGTGGCGCCGAGGAGCTGATCGACCGCGTCGACGAGGGCGACGAAAGCGGCCTCGTGCGCACGCTCGCCAGGCTCCACGAAGCCCTGCACCGTAGCCACAGGCGCGGTGCCGATGGCACGGACGTCTTCGGCGAGATGTAGCCGGCGCCCCGGCCCGACGTTCCCACTCCCTCACGGTCCGTCCTTCTAGTCAGGGCGGACCCCCACCAGGAGCACCGTGCTGAAGTCCATCTCATGCGGCGACCTCCGGCCCGAGCACGACGGCCAGAGCGTCACCCTCGCCGGCTGGGTCCACCGCCGCCGCGACCACGGCGGCGTCGTGTTCATCGACCTGCGCGACAGCACGGGACTCGTGCAGGTCGTCTTCCGGCCGGATGGGCCGGAGGCGGCGCCCGCCGCGACGGAGACCGCTCAGCGGTTCAGGGCCGAGTGGGTCGTGCGGATCGAGGGCACCGTCCGGCGCCGGCCGGAGGGGACGGAGAACACGGAGCTTGCCACGGGCGCGATCGAGGTCGTCGCGGCCGCGAGCGAGGTCCTGAACGAATCCAAGACGCCGCCCTTCGACGTGAGCCAGGAGACCCAGGGCCAGGTGGACGAGCTGCTCCGGCTCCGCTACCGCTATCTGGACCTGCGCTCGCAGTCGATGCACGACAACATCGTGCTGCGCCACCGCGTGATCCAGTACATGCGCCGGTTCCTCGACGACCGCGGCTTCGTCGAGATCGAGACGCCGATCCTCACCAAGAGCACGCCGGAGGGCGCGCGCGACTTCCTGGTGCCGAGCCGGCTCCAGGCCGGCACCTTCTACGCCCTCCCCCAGTCGCCCCAGCAGCTCAAGCAGCTCCTGATGGTCGCGGGCTTCGAGCGCTACTTCCAGATCGCCCGCTGCTTCCGCGACGAGGACCTCCGGGGCGACCGGCAGTTCGAGCACACGCAGCTCGACATCGAGATGAGCTTCGTCGACGAGGACGACGTGTGCGGCCTGATCGAGGAGCTCTACACGGCCATCGTCGAGGAGGTGGCCACGGGCCGCCACGTCCTCAAGCCCTTCCCTCGCCTCGCCTACGACGACGTGATGGCCCGCTACGGCACCGACAAGCCGGACCTGCGCTTCGGGCTCGAGCTCGCCGACCTGAGCGACCTCGCCGCGGCGTCGGAGGTCCGCATCCTGCGCGGCGCAACCGAGGCCGGGGGCATCGTGAAGGGCTTCGCGGCGCCGGGGTGCGCCGGCTACTCGCGCAAGGAGATCGACGGCCTCATCGCCTTCGCCAAGGGCCGCGGCGCGCAGGGCCTCGTGACCATCGGCATCGACGCCGCTGCGCCGTCGCTCTCCGCGCTCGCCACGGAGCACGTGCGCTCCCCCATCGCCAGCGCGCTGGGGCTGGACGAGGTGCGTGCGCTCGCCGAGCGCACGGGCGCCGGCCCCGGCGACCTCATGCTCATCGTCGCCGGGCCGTCCACCGTCGTGAACACGGCGCTCGCCGCACTCCGCAACGAGATGGGCGAGCGCCTCGGCCTGGCCGACCCGACGCTCATCGCCCTCGCCTTCGTCACCGACTTCCCACTGTTCGAGTGGGACGAGGAGGCAGCGGCCTGGACCCCCTCCCACCACCTGTTCACCTCTCCGCACGAGGACCACTGGGACCTCATCGAGACCGACCCAGCCGCTGTCCGCGCGCGCCACTACGACCTCGTGGCCAACGGCATGGAGCTCGCGTCCGGCAGCATCCGCATCCACGACCGCGCGCGCCAGGAGCGCGTGATGCGGTTCCTGGGCTACACGGAGGAGCAGATGGAGGAGCGCTTCGGCCAGCTCCTCGGGGCCCTCGAGTACGGCGCGCCGCCCCACGGCGGCATCGCACCGGGCATCGACCGCCTGCTGACGCTGCTCACCGACCACGCGGAGTCGATCCGCGACGTCATCGCCTTCCCCAAGACCCAGGCGGGCACCGACCCGCTGTTCGGCACGCCCGCGCCCGTTCAGGCCTCGCAGCTCAAGGAGCTGCACGTGGCCATCATCCCCGAGGACGACGCGACCTAGTGCTGCCCGAGCTCGGCCCAGCCCAGGTCGTCCTGCTGGCCGCCCTCGGGGCGGGCGTCGGCACGCTGGGCACCATGGTGGGGGTCGGCGGGGGGTTCCTGCTCGTCCCGATCCTCCTGTTCCTGTTCCCCGATGCCGAGCCCGCCGCGATCACGACCATGTCGCTGACCGCGGTCGTCCTCACGGGCTTCTCCGCGACGGTGGGCTACCGACGCCACCGGCTCCAGGACTTCCGGACCGGCGCCATCTTCATCGCGACGGCGCTCCCAGCCTCGGTCGCCGGGGCGCTCGTCACCCGGGCGACCAGCCGCGGGGTCTTCGACATCGTGTTCGGGGCCGTGCTGGTCAGCGCCGCACTCTTCATCGCCTGGAGCGGACTGCGCCTGCCCGACACGCCCGATCCGGCGGCACGCGGGCGCGAGCGGCGGATCGTCGACCGCACAGGCCTCGTCCACGAGTACCGGGTCAACGAGCCCCTCACGGCGGCCATCGCTCCCGTGGCCGGGTTCGGCGCCAGCTTCTTCGGGATCGGCGGTGGCGTCGCGCAGGTGCCCTTCATGATCCTTGCCCTGCGCATCCCGTCTCCGGTCGCGGTGGCGACCTCGCAGCTCGGGCTGATGACCGCCTCGGCGGCAGCCCTCGCGGTCCACGCGTTCTTCACGCTGGACCAGCCGGAGCTGTGGCTGCGCGCGCTCATCGTCGGGGGCGGGGCGCTCGCTGGCGCGCAGGTCGGCGTCGCGCTCGCCGGCAGGGTCGGGGGCCGGTTCGTCCTGCGGGTGATCGCGGCGGGGCTGCTCATCGCCGGGGGCAGACAGCTCTTCGTGTCGCTCGTGTAGCGGAGAAGCCGCGCCCGCACCGACGGCGCGCTATGATGGGCGCCACGTCCCCATCACGGGTCCACGGAGAACCACGATGACCACCGCCGAAGAACGGTTGCGAGAGCTCGGCCTGAGCTTGCCCGAGACCGCGACGCCCGTCGCCAACTACGTCCCCTCGGCGCGCACGGGCAACCTGCTGTTCGTGGCGGGCCAGGTGCCACGCAAGGACGACGGCTCGATCCTCGCGGGCAAGCTCGGCGGCGACACCGGCGGCGACGTGGGCGTGGACGCCGCGTACCAGGCGGCGAGGAGCTGCGGCCTCCTGGCGCTCGCCGCGGTCAAGCAAGCCCTCGGCGACCTGGAGAAGGTCGTGCGCGTCGTCCGGGTCATGGGGCTCGTGAACGCGGCCCCCGACTTCACCCAGCAGCCGGCCGTCATCAACGGCTTCTCCGACCTCATGGTCGAGGTCTTTGGGGACCGCGGCCGCCACGCCCGCGTGGCCTACGGCGTCGGGTCGCTCCCCGGCGGCGCCGTGGTCGAGGTCGAGTCCCTCTTCGAGGTGCGGGACTAGCCCCGAGGTGCGGGACTAGGCGACGCCCAGTCGGCGCGGCGGCCCACGAAAGCGAGCAGCCGCGTCTGCGCCGGCGCACCGTCCGGGACCGGCACGCGGGCCGCGAACGCGCCGCTGCCCTCGGCCTGCGACATCGCCTCCTCGGCGAGCGGCAGCCCGACGTCCACGAGCGCCGCGTCCATCGCTGCGTCCTGGCTGCTGGCCTTCGCCACGTCCCAGCCGTGGATCAGCATGTCGGCGAAGAGCTGCTTCGCGTACTCGGAGCCGGGGACGTCTCCGAAGGAGAGGTGGCACACCGCGTCCATGACACCGGGTGCGGTGGAGGCCGCGGTCGCGGCCTCCACCGAGCGGTTGAACGCGCCGATCGGGTCGTCGCCCAGGACGTCGCCGTCGAAGCGGTCCCCGACCTCCGCCATGGTCTTGCCGGGGAACAGCTCGGCGCCCCACAGGTTCTCGTAGGTGATGTGGTTCACCAGCACGCGCAGGTCCCACTCGGTGCACGGGGTCGGGTCGTGCCACTGGCCCGGCCCGATGCCACTCACGAGTTTCGCGGTGGCGGCCATCGCGCGGCCGTAGCACTCGCCCATCGTCATCGTCTCGCTCATCATCCCTAGGCCTCCCGGCTCCCGGCTGCGCGCTCGGCGGCCCGCAGGGTGCTCTTCAGCAGCATCGCTATGGTCATGGGGCCCACGCCCCCCGGCACCGGCGAGATCGCCGACGCCTTCTCCGAGACCGGCTCGAAGTCGACGTCGCCCACGAGCCGGTAGCCCGCTTTGCGGGACGCATCCTCGACGCGGTTGATGCCGACGTCGATCACGACGGCGCCCTCGCGCACCATGTCCGCGGTGATGGCGCGAGGGCGGCCCATCGCGGCAACGACGATGTCGGCACAGCGAGTGACCGCGCCGATGTCGGGCGTGCCCGTGTGGCACACGGTCACGGTGGCGTTGGCGCCCTCCGCCTTCTGCATCAGCAGCGCCGCCAGCGGCTTCCCGACGATGTTGGAGCGGCCAACGACGACGACGCTCTTGCCAGCCGGGTCGTTCCCGCTGCGCACGAGCATCTCCTGCACGCCGGCGGGCGTCGCCGGGACGAAGCGCGGCTGCCCCTGCAGCAGCAGACCGGCATTGAGCGGATGCAGCCCGTCCACGTCTCGCTCCGGGTCGACCGCCAGGATGACGGTGCGCTCGGAGATCTGAGGGGGCAGGGGGAGCTGGACCAAGATGCCGTGGAAGCGGGCGTCCGCGTTCAGCTCCGCGATGAGCGCCAAGAGCTCGTCCTGCGCGGTCGTCTCCGGGAGGTCGAAGGTCTCGCTGAAGATGCCGGCCTCCTCGCAGGCCCGGCGCTTGTTGCGGACGTAGATGGCGGAGGCGGGGTCCTCGCCGACCAGGACGGCGGCCAGCCCCGGCGTGACGCCGGTTGCGGCCGTGAGCGCCTTGACGCCGAGCGCCACCTCGCCGCGGATGTCCTCGGCCATCTGCTTCCCGTCGATGATCTTCGCGGTCACGTCCGCGGTTCCTCCTGCGAGAGAGTGGGGCCGGGGCAGGGGCATGATAGCGGGTCGGGCCGCTTCCATGCCCCCGTAGGGGCCGGCCGGCGCGAGCGACTGGGTGCAGGGCTGTACCCTGCCCTGGCCTATAATCCGCGCAGGCGTCCGGGCACGGCTCGGCGCGTGGGTGCCGCGTGGGCGCAAGGAGAGACCGGTGCAAGACGTTTCGGTCGGCGTGGACATCATCGAGATCGAGCGTATCGCGGCAACGCTGGGGCGGTTCGGGACGCGCTTCTTGGAGCGCGTCTACACGGCCGACGAGATCGCGTACTGCCGGGGCCGTGCGCCGCAGCTCGCGGCACGCTTCGCGGCCAAGGAGGCCGTGATGAAGGCGCTCGGCACCGGCACCCGGGGCATCGGGTGGCGCGAGGTCGAGGTGACGCGGCGGCGCAGCGGCCAGCCCGAGATCGCGCTGCACGGCCGCGCCATCGAGCGCGCGCAGAGGCTCGGCATCGACCACCTCGCCGTGAGCCTGTCGCACTCCCGGGCCTACGCCGTGGCCTCCGTGGTCGGGCGGCTCGCATGAAGGTCGTCACGATCGAGCAGATGCGGGAGATGGAGCGGCGCGCGGTCGCGGGCGGCATCAACGAGGACACCCTCATGGAGACCGCCGGCCTCGGCGTCGCGCGGCACGTCGCGCAGCTCCTCGACGGCATCCGCGGACGGCGGGTGATCGTGCTCGTCGGCCCCGGCAACAACGGCGGCGACGGCATGGTGGCGGCGCGGTACCTGGCCGATTGGGGCGCGCTGATCACGCTTTATATGACCTCGGCCCGCCGCCGCGACGACAAGTTCGAGGACTGCCGGGCCCGCCGCGTTCGCGTCGTCGAAACCTCCGAGGACCCCGAGCAGTGGCAGCTCGGCAGCTACCTGGCGCTCACGGACGTGGTGCTCGACGCCGTCTTCGGGATCGGCAACGACCGGCCGCTCGACGGCGACGTGCGGCGCCTCATGGCGGGCCTCCACGACCTGCGGCGCGAGCCGGCGCGGGCCAAGCTCATCGCCGTGGATATCCCGAGCGGGATCAACGCGGACACCGGCGAGTGCGACGATGGGTGCTTCCCCGCGGACGTCACGCTCACGCTCGGCGCGCCCAAGGTCGGGCTGTTCCGCTTCCCCGGCGCCGCCTACGTGGGCCGGGTGGAGACGCTTCCCATCGGCCTGCCCGGCGGCGCCGACGACGGCATCGACCTCGACCTGGCCGATGCGTCCACCGTCCGCGCCCTGCTCCCGCCACGGCCTCTGGCTGCGCACAAGGGGAGCTTCGGGCACCTGGCGGTCGTCGCGGGCTCCAGGAGCTTCGTCGGCGCAGCCGTCCTGGCCGCCGCGGGGGCCTATCGAGCGGGCGCCGGCCTCGTGACCCTCGCGGCGCCGGAGACCGTCGACCGCATGGCGGCGGCGCAGCTCCTCGAGCAGGTGCACCTGCCGCTCGCCGAGACGTCCGACGGCCACGTCGCCGCGGACGCCGCCGGGGCCGTCCGTGAGCTCTTCGGCCGCGCCTCGGCCGCCGTCGTCGGGCCGGGCCTCGGCGCCGCGGAGAGCGTCCGGGGGTTCCTCGGCGCGCTGCTGCTCACCGAGCCTGCCATCGCGATCCCTCTGGTCATCGACGCCGACGGGCTGAACGCGCTTGCGCAGAGCTACGACTGGTCCGCGAAGCTGCGTGCCGAAGCTGTGCTCACGCCGCATCCAGGGGAGATGTCGCGGCTGCTCGGCAAACCCGTGGCCGAGATCGAAGCGGACCGCGTCGCCACGGCGCGGGAGGCGGCGGCGCGGTGGCACCAGGTCGTCGTGCTCAAGGGGGCGCACACGGTGGTCGCCGCACCGGACGGCCGGGCCGCGCTCAGCCCCTTCGCGAACCCCGCGCTCGCAACGGCCGGGACCGGCGACGTGCTCGCGGGGATCATCGGCTCGCTGCTCGCCCAGGGCACGGCGCCGTATGACGCCGCAGTCGCGGGCGTGTACGTGCACGCGGCCGCGGGGGAGGCCATCAGGGAGGAGCAGGGCGACGCCGGGCTGCTCGCCAGCGACCTGCTGAGCCGGGTGCCCGTGGTGCTCAGGGATCTCCGCGCCTGAGAGCGCCGCGCCACTCCCGGCCGTGGACAGCCCGCGACGGCGCCGCTACCCCATGTGGGTGCAGGGCCCTGCCCTGCCCTGCCCGGCCACGGCGCCGTCGCGGCGTATAATGTGGCCGCCATGCTGCTCGCGCTCGATATCGGCAATACGAACGTCACGGCGGGCGTTTTCGACGGCGAGACCCTGGTCGCCGGCTGGCGTCTGGCCACGGACGCGCACCGGCTGACGGACGAGTACGCCCTCCAGCTCCGCGACCTGCTGCCCATGAAGGGCGTGCGCGTCGATGACGTGCGCGACGTCGCCATCTGCAGCGTCGTGCCGCAGCTCACGGGCGTGTTCACCGAGGTCGCGCAGGTGCTGTTCGGCGCCGAAGCGCTGGTGGTGGGGACCGGCACCCGGACCGGCGTGCGCATCCTGTACGACAGCCCCCGGGACGTGGGCACCGACCGCATCGTCGACGCGGCCGCGGCCTACCACCTCTACGGCGGCCCGGCCATCGTGGTGGACTTCGGCACGGCGACGGTGTTCGATGCCATCTCGGCCGACGGCTCCTACATGGGCGGCTCCATCGTGGCCGGCCTGCAGGTCGCGGCGGAAGCCCTCTATCAGCAGACATCGCAGCTACGACGCATCGAGATGGTGGCGCCGCCCACCGCCATCGGCAAGAACACCGTGCACGCCATGCAGTCGGGCTTCGTCTTCGGCTATGCCGGCCTCGTCGACACCATCGTCGGCCGCTTCAAGGACGAGATGGAGGCGCCGCGGGCGACCGTCGTGGCAACGGGCGGTCTCGCGCAGATCATGGCCGAGCAGGCCTCGGTCATCGACGTCGTGAACCCGGAGCTCACGCTCCACGGCCTCCGGCACATCTTCGGGCTGAACACCGAGACACCCGCGCCCCAAGGCGCTGTGGGCGGATCGCGGGGGGCCGTCAGCGCGGAACGGGGAGACGGCGCATGAGCGGGCCCTTCGCGGCCAAGCGCATCCTCCTGGGCGTGAGCGGCAGCATCGCCGCGTACAAGGCCGTGGACCTGGCCAGCAAGCTCACCCAGGCGGGCGCCGAGGTCGACGTGCTGATGACCTACTCGGCGACGCGGTTCGTCACGCCGCTCACCTTCCGGAGCGTCACCCACCGCGCCGTCCTCACGGACCTCTTCGACCCGGACTCGCGCGAGGCGATCGAGCACGTCGCGGTGGCGACCGCGGCCGACGTGCTGGTCGTGGCGCCCGCCACCGCGCACATGCTGGCCAAGCTGGCGCTCGGGCTCGCCGACGACCCGGTCAGCGTGACGGCGCTCGCAGCGGATGTTCCGCTGATCGTCGCGCCGGCCATGGACGCGAACATGTGGGAGCACCCCGCCGTCCAGCGCAACGTCGAGACGCTGGAGTCGCGGGGCGCGATGGTCGTGGGGCCGGGCCGCGGACGGCTCGCCTCCGGGCTCTTCGGCTGGGGGAGGCTCGCGGAGACGCCGGAGCTCCTCGGCCGCATCGCCCAGGCGCTCGGCCGGAACGGCGACCTCGCCGGACGCACGATCGTCGTGACCTCGGGCGGCACCGCCGAGCCCATCGACCCCGTCCGCGTCGTCACGAACCGCTCCTCCGGCAAGATGGGCCACGCGCTCGCCGAGGCCGCCCGGGACCGGGGCGCGCACGCCGTCCTGATCACGACGGCCGCCCTCGACGACCCGCCCGGCATCGAGACGGTCCACGTCGAGACGGCGGCGGAGATGCTCGACGCGGTGCTCGCGGCCGCCGGGAGCGCCGACGCCCTCGTCATGGCCGCGGCGGTCGCGGACTACCGGCCCGCCGACGTCCACCCGGAGAAGATCAAGAAGGAGAACGCGGACACGCTGAGTGTGGAGATGGTCCGCACGACGGACATCCTGTCCTCGGTGGGGCGGGCCATCGTGCGCGTCGGCTTCGCCGCCGAGAGCACGGATGTGCTCGGGCACGCTCGCGCCAAGCTCGCGTCCAAGGACCTCGACCTCATCGTCGCCAACGACATCACGCTCCCCGATGCGGGCTTCGGCGCCGACACGAACAAGGTCACGCTGCTGGACGCCGGCGGCGCCGAGGACCTGCCCCTCATGTCGAAGTACGACGTCGCCGAGCGCGTCCTGGACCGCGTGGTCCCGCTGATCGCCGCCAGGCGCGGCGCGCTCCGCTAGCGAGCCGCCGTGTTCGAGTCCAGCGCCGCATTCTTCATCGTCGGCATGCTCGTGGCCTGGATCATCGGCCGCACGACCTTCGACGCCTGGCGCTGGCGGGAGGTGTTCGGCAGCGGCTTGGGCGCATCGAGGGACGATGCGGACGCGCTCGCCGACCGGCTCCAGGCGCAGGGGATCCACGCGAGGGTCATCGTGACGGGACGCGGCATGGGGCTCCGGCTCGGCCGGGGGGGCGCTCCCGACCTCACGGAGGGCTACTCGGTACGGGTGCGCCGGCGCCACGAGCCCGAGGCCCGCACGATCGTGGAGGCGATGCGCGCCGAGCGCAGCGAGTGAGGGTTGTCTCACGCCCCACGCTCGCCGCTCCAGGGACCGCCCCGAGCGGGGCGTGAGACTCAGACGGCCGCGTGCTCGTCCCCGCGCTCGACGCGGGTAGCGCCGCCGAGGAAGACGACCGCCACCAGCAGCACGAGCCCGAAGGCCGCCACGTCCAGCAGGTAGACGCTGCGCAGGCCGAAGGCAACGGCGGAGGCGCCGCCCATCAGCGGCCCGATGGAGATGGCCACCGCGTGCGCGCTCTGCGCCGCGCCGAAGGCGGCGCTCTGCCGCTCCGGGGGCGCCTGGACCGCGATGAGGCCGTTCACGAGCCCGCCGAGCCCTCCGGCGAAGAGGCTCATCGCGGCCATGCCCACCACGAACAGCACGAGGGTGCTCGCGAAGTACGGCACCAGCGCCGCGACCGCCGCGGCAGAGGCTGCGAGCATCACGACCCTCCGCAGTCCGAGCCGCCCGGCCACCCAGCCCATCAGCACGGCCGAGACCGCCGAGGCGACCCCCGAGGCCATGAAGACGACGCCCGAGGCGGTGGCGGTCGCCGCGCCGCCGCCGATGGTCTGGACGATGCCGGGCACCACCGGATACACGAGCAGCGTCGCGCCGTGCACCAGGATCAGGACCACCAGCAACGGCAGGAAACTCCGCGCCGTCGCCATCCGCCACAGGTCCGCCAGTGGTGCGAGCACGCCCCGCCCCCGTGCCTGGGCGGGCGAGAACTCCTCGCGCACGAGGACCAAGACCATCAGCACGCCGGCGAACAGCACGAGCCCCGTCGCCCAGAACGCAGCCCGCGCTCCGAACGCGTCGAAGATCAGCCCACCGAAGACGGGTCCGATGGCGATGCCCAGGTACAGCCCCGACATCGTGATGCCCGTGGCGTAGGCGAGCCGCTCCCTGGGCGTGTGCGACGCGACGAGCGCCATGATGGTCGGCACGACGCCGCTGGCCGCTCCGACGAAGAAGCGGCTGACGAGGAGCTGCGCCGGCGTCTGGGCGTACCCCGAGAGCACCATGAGCACCCCGGCCAGCGTCATCGCGCGGACGATGTTCAGCTTCCGCCCGAACCGGTCGCCGACGATGCCCCAGATCGGGGCGAAGATGCCCATGCCGACGCCCATCATCCACCCGGACGCGCCCGACCAGAACGCCGCGCGCTCGACGCCCTCCACGCCGAGCTCCTGGAAGAAGATCGGGTAGAAGGGGAAGGTGAACGAGAAGCCGAGGGTCGTGAGCACCTGGACAGCCCACAGGACGGCGAGGTTCCGCTTCCACGGGAACGCCGCGGTGGTCTGGGAGCTCACCCAGCCACTATACCCTCTGTGCGTGGAGGGCCGTGCCTTTCCGTTGACCGGCCAGGCCACGGCCAGTAAAATCGGCTTTCGCCCAACCTCTCCCTCAGCCGAGCCATGACCAACGCGCCCTCTCGGGAGCCGCTCCCGAAGACATACGACCCGAGTACCGTCGAGGAGCGCCTCTACCGGTGGTGGGAGTCGTCCGGCTTCTTCCGCGCCGAGCGCGACCCGGCCAAGAAGCCCTTCACCATCATCATGCCCCCGCCGAACGTGACCGGCGAGCTCCACCTCGGCCACGCCGCCCGCACCGCCATCGAGGACGCGCTCACGCGCTACCACCGCATGCTGGGCGAGGCCGCGCTCTGGCTCCCCGGCACCGACCACGCGGGCATCGCCACGCAGATGGTCGTCGAGCGCGCGCTCGTGGCCGAGGGGACGAGCCGCATCGAGATCGGCCGCGAGGCCTTCCTCAAGCGCACCTGGGAGTGGGTCGAGACCTACGGCTCCATCATCGACAACCAGCACCGCCGCCTCGGCGCCTCCTGCGACTGGTCCCGCAAGGTTTTCACCCTCGACCCCGGCCCCTCCAAGGCCGTCCGGACCACCTTCAAGCGCCTCTACGACAAGGGCCTGATCTATCGCGGCGAGCGCCTCGTCAACTGGTGCGTCGGCTGCCGGACCGCGATCTCGGACCTCGAGGTCGACCACGTCGACGAGGAGGGCAGCCTTTATTACATCCGCTACCCGCTGGAGGACGGCAGCGGCCATCTGGTCGTCGCGACCACGCGGCCGGAGACGCTCCTTGGCGACACGGCCGTCGCCGTCAACCCAACGGACGAGCGGTACGCCGGCATGCGGGGCAAGCGCGTGCTGCTCCCGGTGCTCGGACGGGCGGTGCCCATCATCGAGGACCCCTCGGTCGCGGCCGACTTCGGCACGGGCGCGCTCAAGATCACGCCGGGCCACGACCCCAACGACTTCGAGGTGGGCGAGCGCCACGGGCTCCCCGTCATCAACATCATGAACCCCGACGGCACGCTCAATGAGGCGGCGGGGCCATACGCGGGCTACGACCGCTTCGCCGCGCGCACCGCCATCGTCGAGCAGCTCGAGCGCGAGGGGCTGCTCGAGAAGGTCGAGCCGCACACGCACTCCGTCGGCCACTGCCAGCGCAGCTCCGACGTCATCGAGCCGCTCGTGAGCGAGCAGTGGTTCGTCAAGGTCGAGCCGCTGGCGGCCCGCGCGCTCGATGCCGTCACCAGCGGGCGTATCCGCATCGTGCCCGAGCGCTTCGTCAAGGTCTACACGAACTGGATGGAGAACATCCGCGACTGGTGCATCTCCCGCCAGCTCTGGTGGGGCCACCGCATCCCCGTCTGGTACTGCGAGCCGCACGGCCACCTGACCGTCGCCATCGAGGACCCGGCGGCGTGCGAGCAGTGCGGCTCGAACGACATCCACCAGGACGAGGACGTGCTGGACACGTGGTTCTCCTCCGGCCTCTGGCCGCACTCGACCCTCGGCTGGCCCGAGAAGACCGAGGACCTCGCGTACTTCTACCCCACGGCGGTGATGGAGACTGCCTACGACATCCTCTTCTTCTGGATCGCGCGCATGGTCATGCTGGGGTTGGAGAACATGGACGAGGTGCCCTTCAAGACCGTGTACCTCGCCGGGCTCGTCCGCGACGCGCACGGCGTGAAGATGAGCAAGACCAGGGGCAACGTCATCGACCCCATCGTCGCCATCGAGACCTACGGCACGGACGCGCTGCGGTTCGCGCTCACCACCGGCACGACGCCGGGCAACGACACCCGCCTGAGCGAGAGCAAGCTCGAGGCCGCCCGCAACTTCGCCAACAAGCTGTGGAACGTCGAGCGCTTCGTGCTCGCCTCTCTTGGCGAGCCCGACCCGGCGGCCGGCGACGGCGACCTGGCCGGCTGGAGCGGCGCCGCGCTGCCGCGCACGCACCGCGAGGACCGCTGGATCGTCAGCCGCACCGAGCGCACGGCCGCCAGGGTCAACGAGCTCCTCGGCGACTGGGCGATCGGCGAGGCCGAGCGCGTCCTGCACGACTTCGTCTGGGGGGAGTTCGCGGACTGGTACATCGAGCTGGCGAAGGTGCGGCTCCGTGCGGGCGACCGCGACCCACGCAGGGTGCTCGCCTACGTCCTGGAGAGCTCCCTGCGGATGCTGCACCCGTTCATGCCCTTCGTCACCGAGGAGCTCTGGCAGCACCTGATGGCCCGGCTGCCGAAGGAGGGCGAGCGCCCTCCCTCCATCATGCTCGCCCCCTACCCCCTCGGCGAGGCCGCCGGGGACGGCGACGGCGGCGCGGTCGAGGAGATCGAGGCGCTGATCGAGGTGGTCCGCGCCATCCGCAACGTGCGCGCCGAGTTCAAGATCGAGCCGGGCCGTCTGCTGGACGCGGTCGTGAGCGCGCCCGGAAGAGCGCTCGCCGACGAGGCCGAGGCCATCCGGCAGCTCGCCCGCGTGGGCACGCTCGCCTTCACGGGCGACGGCCCGCCCCAGACGCCCCAGACGTCCCGACTCACGGAGAACGCGGTGCGCCTCGTGCTCCCGCACGCCACGGTGACGCTCGACCTGGGCGACGCGGTGGACGTGGACGCGGAGCGGGCGCGGCTCGGCAACGAGGCGGCGGAGGCCGAGAAGTACCTCAACGGGCTCACGGCGAGGCTCGGCAACGAGCAGTTCACCGGCCGGGCGCCCGCCGAGGTCGTGGAGCGCGAGCGCGAGCGCCTGGAGCAGGGGACCGCCCGCCTGGAGCGCATCCGCGAGCTCCTGGCCGAGCTCGGCGCGTGAGGGCCGGGCCGCGGACAGCCGCCTTGCCGCCGCGATGACGCAGCCGGCGGGCGCGGTCAGCACGGGCCGGGGGCCCCTCGGCCTGAACTTCGAGGTCGTCGCGATCATCGCGGGCGTCGTCGTGATGACACACGCCGCGAGCATGGTGACGGTGCCGCTGCTGCCCCGCTTCGTGACGGAGCTGGGTGGGAGCGTGCTGGTCGTCGGCCTGGCCCTGAGCTCCTATGCGGCCGCGCGCCTCATCACGAACATACCAGCGGGGATGCTGTCGGAGCGCATCGGGCGGCGCCCGGTGATCATCGCGGGAGCCATCGGCGTCGGCATCTTCGGCTCGCTCAGCGGCACCGCGGCGACGATCCCCGTGTTCATGGCGTACCGCTTCATGATGGGCCTCTTCAGCGCGATGGCGATCACCACCTCCAACGCGGCGATCGCCGACATCACCACGGTCGAGAACCGGGGACGCACACTCAGCCTGGTCTCGGGGGCGCACCTGGTGATGGGGATCGCGGCGCCGGGCCTCGGCGGGATCGTGGGGGAGCTCGTCGGTATCCGCGTGCCCTTCTACGCCTCGGGCGTCCCCGCGATCCTCGTGGGCATCTGGGCGCTGGCGCGGCTCCCCGAGACACGCACGTCTTCACGCGCCGTCGTCCAGGGGCACGCTGCCCCGCAGGGGCACGCCGCCGGGCCGGGGGAGGCGCGCAGCGGCGGCGGGCCCGGCCGGTCCTGGGCGGACACGCGGATGCTGCTCGCCAACCGCAGCTTCCTGCTGGTCTGCGTGATCGGCTTCGCCCAGTTCTTCACCAGGGCCGGGGTGAGTCACGCCCTCATCCCGATCTTCGCGGACCAGGTGATCGGCATCGGTCCGGGCCGGCTCGGTATGTTCTTCAGCATCGCGGCGGTGATCCACGGCCTCATGGTCTACCCGGCCGGCATGATCTCGGACCGGTTCGGGAGGAAGGTGCTCATCGTGCCCGGAGGGCTGCTCGTCGTCGCGGCGCTCGTCTTCTACCCCTTCGCCGGAACGCTCGCTGCCTTCGCCTTCGCCTTCATCGCCCTGCACGGGGCGGAGGGCTTCTCCGGCGGCGCGCCCAACGCGTACGTGGGCGACACCTCGCCGCCCGGCCTGCGTGGCCTCGGCTTCGGCATCTACCGAACTTTTGGCGACCTGGCCGGGATGATCTCGCCACTGCTGCTCACGGGCCTGGCGACGACGTCCTTCCTCGCAGGGTTCTTCTTCGCCGCCGCGCTGCACCTCGGCGCGACCCTCGCGTTCGCCCTCGGCGCCGTCGAGACGGCCGGCAAGCGGCGCGGACGCCGCGCGAGCGCCAGCCCCTAGGGCAGCGCGGGCAGCGCGCCGCCGGGCTCCGTTGCGCCGTCGCCACGCAGCTCGCGCAGCACGCCCAAGCCCTTGCGCGTGTCGCTCGCCATGCGCGCCGCATCCGAGCGGCCGATGCGCAGCTTGAAAGCCCAGTAGGTGAACGCCTTCCAGTCGCTCAGGCTGAAGCGGACGCTGCGGGGGTGGCCACGCTCCTTGTTGAAGCGCCGCACCAGCGGGGTCATGTCCGCGCCGTAGAGCCGGCGCATGACCAGGTCCTGCACGCCCGCGCCGTCGTTCCTCCCACGGACCCCGGCCTGCTTGAGCACCTCGCACTCGACGGCGAGCCAGAGGGCCTCCTCGACGACGACACCGTAGAAGAAGTTGAGGTGCGCCCGGTACTTCGAGACGCCCAGGGCGTCCTTGAACCGCGCGTCCGTGACGCCCGGTGGCAGAGCGCCGGTGCAGAGCAGCCGCTCGCGCTCGGGCGCCGGCACGGCATCCCCCACCACGCGCAGCAGCCGCTCGGCCAGCAGGAGCCAGTCGAACGCCTCGCCGCCGATCAGGTACGTGAGCTCGATGCCGTCGACGCTCTCGCACGGCGCGGTCCACATGCCGACGGCCTCGATGAGCGCGCCCGCCCACGGACGCCCCGCGGCGGTCTCGCGGACCAGGTGCTCGATGGCGGGCGCCACCGCGCCGCCTGATCCTGCGGGCGCCCAGGGCGCCTCGGGCGTTCCGGGCGTTGGGGCCGGTGCGGCCGCGGCGCGCTTCACCACGCTAGCCGCCGGAGCCCTTCCGCTTCCTGCTCTTCTTGGAGCCGCCGGCGGCCCGGGCCGCCTGCCGGCGGGCCCAGCGCGGTGCGCTGGGATCGACGGCGGGGGGGTCGCCCGGCGCGGCCGGCGTCCGCATCCCCGCAGCCTTGGACAGCACCGTGGTCGTCTTCTTCGTATCGACGGCGGCCAGGCGCGAGCCCGCGCCCGTGGACTCGGCCTGCCCGGCCGGGGCGACGTGG
>JADFQE010000054.1 GCA_022561985.1 Chloroflexota bacterium | reverse complement strand
CGGCAAGCGTCCGACCTATAGCCCACCTATCGGGATGACTACGGCACGGTCTAATGGAGGGTGTTAGCACGACCCGCAATTCACAAGTACCCAAAGTACTATTCGGGCGCTTCGTGTAATGATGAAGTGCTACAGAAACGATGACTCACGTCTTTCGAGCTGCACAAGTTGCGCGGTCAAATCCTCATTAAATTCCTGGAGGTGTTTCTCTTGCGCGTAGTACCACTGGTGTTTTTTGCGACCTAATACTTTCAATGGGTAACGAGTCGGCCGCTCTTCTGTCCCGAACTGCCGCGCGCTCTGTTTATAAAGTTCGTATGCAAGAATGTCCGCGGCTTGCAACGGCATGAATGCATGTTTTGATTGAAAATCTAGCGATATGATGCGGTTGTCATCTTGCCATTTCGGGATTTTGGAATCTTCGGAAACAATCAGTTGAAGGGCACCGGCCCCCTTAGCGCCCGTTTCCATGGTGCACTCCATCCATGCATCCGTGTCTTTGAGTACGATTCCAAGGTGACGATAGCAGGTTAGCGCCGCATATCCATAAATATCACCGCATATCTGTTTCGCTACATCAGACAAAATCGAATCAAATTGCTGTTTCAATACGATGCAGCCAATGCTTGAGAAAGTATGTTCGTGAATGATCGGCAATAACTTATCGAGCAAATCTCTTTTTTTGTCTTCAGTCCATCCGTGGAATTGACGCCGTCTATTCTCAAAATCGGTCATATGAAAATAGTCGAGGCCAGAATCGGAAAGCACTTGGTGCCATTCCCGAGAGAAAGCCTCCCATTCAGTCCTGTTGGATATAAACCCAGCAACCACAGCGACATTGGACTCGCCATGGGTGCCGCTTTCATCGAAATAGACAGTGTAGAGACTTGCCACTAATCGTTTCCTCGGGCACGTGTAAAGAAATGCGCTCCTCAGCGTTCGCTCAACGTACCCGGCGGTGTCGACTCGGGCAAGTATATCGTCACCCGTCTTTGCCGGCGGGGCAAGCGTTGACGCGATAGCCCTCTCGCGCGGTGCTACACTGGCGCGGAACGCGCCGCTTTCGAAGCGTGAACAGGGCTGGCCGGGACCGCCCGGCGTGAGGAGGAAGCCATGGACCTGAACCACACGATCGTGCCGGCGAAGGACAAAGTCGCCTCCGCCGAGTTCTTCGCCCGCATCATGGGGCTGCCCTACGAGGGGGTCCACGGGGGGTTCGCCCCGGTGCGCGTGAACGACGCGCTGACGCTGGACTTCGCGGAGAACGACCACCTCGCCCACCACCACTACGCCTTCCACGTGAGCGAGGGAGAGTTCGACGCCATCTTCGGCCGCATCAAGGCCGAGGGGCTCAAGTACGGGAGCGGGCCGGGGCCTTCGCGCTACGACATGGACATCAACCACCGCAAGGACGGCCGCGGCGTGTACTTCGACGACCCCAACGGCCACAGCTACGAGCTGCTCACCGTCGCCTAGGCGTCTAAGCGCAACGCGAGCGGCGCTTTTTCAGCGAGAGGGAGGTCGGTCATGCACCTGGACCACACCATCGTCCCCGCCAAGGACAAAGAGGCATCGGCGCGCTTCTTCGCGCGCATCATGGGGCTCACCTACGAGGGGCCGCACGGGCACTTCGCACCGGTGCGCGTCGACGACGGCCTGACCATGGACTTCGACAACCGCGAGGGGTTCGAGTCGCACCACTACGCGTTCCACATCACGGACGCGGAGTTCGACGCGATCTTCGAGCGCGTGAAGGCCGACGGGGTCATCTACGGCAGCGGGCCCGGCTCCCACGAGGACATGAAGATCAACGAGCGCCGGGGCGGACGCGGCTTCTACTTCGCGGACCCGGACGGCCACCTCTACGAGGTGCTGACCGTCTCGTAAGCCCCTGGGCGAGCGTAGCGCGAGCCCGTTGGAGTTGAGCCTCTAGCGGTACTCGACCGTCCCCGTCAGCACGGCCTGCCCCATCGGCCTCGCCTCGCCTCCCGCGGACGCGACGTGCACGCTCACCCGGTCGACGTGGATCTCAGGCGCGGGGAATCGGGCGGGGACGAGCGCGTAGCCACTGTGGTCGACGACGAAGACGGCGATGCTGAAGGCGGAGCCGTCCGACTCCCACACCCAGGCCTGATACACCAACGACGGCTCCAGCGGCCGGAGGAACAGCGTCATCAGGAGCCGCTCACCGTCCAGGTCGGCGATGAGCATGCCGCGAGCCGGCTTCGCGAAGGGCTCGGGCGTCGCCATCGCCCACATGCGCGTCACCGTCGTGCTCTCGTACGCCACCAGGTACGTCAGCTCCTGCTGGCCGAGCAGCTTCGCCTCCGTATCGGCAGCCGCCTCCTTGAGCTCCGTCATCTCCGCCCGCTGGCCGTCGATCATGGCCTGCGTCACCGCCGCGGACGCCGAGAGGTCCTTCATCTCGACCTCGATGTCGTTGACGCGGAACGACTGCGCCACGGCCAAGCCCCCGAGCCCCACGAAGACGAGCACGGAGGCGGCGGCCACAGCCCACGACCGGCCGAGCGTGGGGCGCCAGCCCCCCCAGCTCCTCCAACTCTTGGACACTTCTGGGGCGGAGGCGGGGGCGGGAGCGGGCCGGGAGGGGCGCCGGGCGCCAACGGCGGCCATGATCCGGTCCAGGAGGTCCAGCGACGGGAGCAGGACGACCTGAGACTCCGCAAGCTGCACGAAGCCCTCCAGGTATCCGGCGAGGACCGCGCGGTAGCGCGGACTGTCGGCCAGCGCGCGCTCGACGAGGTCGCGCTCATCGTCCTCCAGCGCGTTGAGCGCGTAGGCGGGGAGCAGCTCCTCGATCGGGTCTCCGGGCCCCTGCACCATCAGGCCTCCTCGCTTACGGGCTCTGCCAGGATGCGCCGCAGCCGGATCAGGCCGAGGCGCAGGCGCGTCTTCACCGTCCCGAGGGGGGCGCCCGTACGGCGCGCTATCTCCTCCTGAGTCGCGCCCTTGAGGTATGCCATCACGACGGCCTCCCGCTGCTCCGGCGGGAGCAGCTTCAGCGCCTCGGCCGCGGCGCCGAACATCACGGCGGTCACCGCCTGGTCGGCGGTATCGCCCGGGGACACGAGGCCCAGGCTCGCGTCCTCGGGCTCCTTATCGGCGCTGCGGAGGGCGGCCCGGCGCCGCCGCCTCAGCTCGTCCACGATCCTGTTGTGCGCCAGGTGCAAGAACCAGTGCCGGAACTCCCCACGCGCAGGATCGAAGCGGTCCGCCCGCGTCCACAGGGCCACGAACACCTCTTGCGTCACGTCCTCCGCCGTCGCGTGGTCCCGCAGCATGCTGTAGGACATGCCGAAGACGGGCTGGCTGTACCGGACGTACAGCTCCTCCAGCGCCTCGGCATCACCGCCAGCCACGCGCGACGTCAGGTCGGCGTCCGTCAGTGGGAAGGAGTCCACGGGTGACCCTTTCATCGCGGACCGCCGGGCCGCACCTCTCACTTTGGCTTACGACCGCGGCCCGGCTTCGGTTTGGGGTGCCCCTTTTTACCATGAGCACGGCGCAGCGTCCACAGGGCCGCGAAGCCGACGCTCCGGCTCGGGCCCAGGATGATGCTCCGTCTCGCCCAGACGTGTAGTATCCATGGCCGAAGGGCGGCCAGCCCCTCTGCCCCGAAACACGACGATCGCAGGAGGCAACCGATGACGAGCCAAGCCGGTCTCCACCCCGACCCCGATCCCACGTTCGCAGACTGGGAGCTGCCCTCGTTCTCCCTCGCGGAGCGGGAGCTTCGGTGGGGGCGCGTGCGCGAGCTCATGCGGCGCGACGGCATCGATGCCATCGTCGGGCTCAACAGCACGGGGACCCACAACCGCAACCAGGCCGACGTCCGGTACCTGACGCAGATCGGGAACAACTGCGATGAGGTCGCGGTCTGCTTCCCCATCGACGGCAAGGTGACGGCGATCACGAACCGCGGCGGCTACTGGGCGGCGGGCGAGTGGATCGGCGAGACGATGCGCTCGGGCCGCGCCTGGTCCCGCAGCCTGGCGGACTGCCTCAAAGAGGCGGGGATGGAGCGCGCAACCATCGGCGTCTGCGGACTGACGCCCGGCCTCTACTCCGTGGTCCGCCAGCCCGACGGGTACGCCGGCTACACCGCCGTCACGAACATGCAGAAGGCGCTGCCGGACGCGACCTTCGTTTCCGCATCCGACCTCATGGGCGAGGCGCGCTTCGTCAAGAGTGCCGAGGAGATCGAGGTCCTTCGTCACTCCACCGACCTCGCGGAGCTCGCCTGGGCGGCGATGATCGACACGGCACGGGTCGGCGTCTTCGAGCCGGAGATCATGGCCAACATGATCCGGGCCGAGGTCGCCGCCGGTGGCAGCATGCCGCTGATGCTGGGCTGGTACTCCGGCCCCTTCGGCAACGGGTACCACCGCATCGAGCAGCCGGTCCACCGCCGCATGCAGAGCGGGGACTTCCTGGCCGTGGAGATCGAGGGCCGCTGGGCGGGCTACGTGACCCAGATCGACCAGTCCATCACCTTCGGCGACGTCCCGAGCTGGGCCGCGGACGCCTATGCCGTCGCCGTCGAGTGCACGAACGACATCATCGACGCGCTCAAGCCGGGCGCGACCTTCGGCGAGCTCCAGGCGGCGGCGCGGAAGGTCAGCCGCCACGACGGCTACGAGGGCTCGATGACGCTGCACGGCCGCGGCCTCGGCGACGACGGGCCGCTCATCACGAACCAGTCGCAGCCGGCGGTCCAGGACATCCCTGTCCTCGAAGGCAACGTCTTCGTCGTCAAGCCGGGCATCCGCTACAAGGGCCAGGGGGACGTCGGCCACGTGGGCGAGGCGGTCGTCGTCACGGCGACGGGAGCGGCGCGCTTGGGCAAGCGCGACTACGCGGCCTACGTGCACGTGGACTAGGCAGAGGCCCGCGACCGCATGAGCGAGGAGCCAAGGCCAAGCGCCGGCGGCGAGCCCGCGCCCGCCCCGGCGCCGGGCGCTTCGCAGGGCGGCTACCGCACGCTGTTCCTGTCGCTGCACCTGCCCGCGGTCGCCATCGGCCTCGGCACGGGCATGGTCATGCCGGTGCTGCCCGTGCTCGCCAAGTCCTTCGAGGTCGGCGTCGGCTTGGCCTCGCTCGTGTTCGTGGCCCAGATCGCCGGCGGGCTCTCGGCGAGCCTCCCGGCCGGGTACGCCATCGACCGCTTCGGCCGCCGCAGCGTCCTGCTGGCCGGGCCCGTGATCGCCGCGGGCGCCGCCTTCCTGGTCGCCACGTCCGACACCTTCATCGAGCTCCTCGTCTTCCGCTACATCGGCGGCTGGGGGCAGCAGATGTGGACGCTCAGCCGCCTGACCGTCATCGCCGACACCGGCTCCGACCGCTCGCGCGCCCGGCAGATCACGAGCATGTTCGGCGTGCAGCGCGTCGGCATGCTGGCCGGCCCGGCGGTCGGCGGGCTCGCCGCCGCCGCCTTCGGGCTCCGCGTGCCCTTCGTCATGCAAGGCATCGTCACGCTGCTTGCGGTGGTCCCCAGCTTCTTCGTCGTCCGCGAGACGGCGCCGGTGCGCCCCAACGGGCGCGGGCGTGGCGGACGCGGGCGGGACCGCGATGCGGCGTCGGACCAGCAGGAGTACTCGTGGCGCTCGCTGCTGCGCCCGCCCATCCCCGCGCTCTTCGGCGCACAGTACCTGGCGACCACGGCGCGAGGCGCCTCCATCGGCGGCGGCGTGCTCTTCCTGTTCGCGGCGTATGCGTATAACGCCGGGCCCGCGGAGCTGGGCATCCTGAGCAGCTCGATGGCGGTCGTCGGCATCCCCCTCACGCTCTCCGCCGGCTACCTGATGGACCGCTTCGGCCGGATGGTGACCATCGTGCCGGGGATGGTGCTCGTGGGCACGGGCATGGCGTTCCTGGGTATCACGGCGGCGGCGGCGCTGCCGTTCACGGCCTTCGTCGTCGGCTTCGTCTGGGTGCACGTCGCCAACAGCATGCTGTCCGGATCGATGCAGGTCCTGGGCTCCGACATCGCCCCCGCCCACGCCCGCGGGCGGTTCTTCGGCGCCGGGCGCATGGTGAGCCAGGCCGGGTTCATGTCCGCGCCGCTCAGCTTCGCGGTGCTCACCGGCATCTCCGGGTTCGGCGCCGCGTTCTTCTTCCTCGCCGGCGCCGGTGGGATATCCGCGCTGCTCCTGGGACTCGTCGTCAGGGAGACGCTCGCCAAGCGCTAGCAGGCCGCCGGACGACGCGGTAGCATCGAGCGCACCGGACAGCAGGAGGTAAGCATGCTGACGCAGGAGCAGAACGACCGGCTGACGAAGGTCGGCCCCGGCACGCCGATGGGCGAGCTGATGCGCCGCTACTGGCAGCCCATCGCGGGATACTCGGAGCTCTCCGCCAACCCGACCAAGGCGATCCGCCTCCTCGGCGAGGACCTGGTCCTCTACAAGGACCGCTCGGGCACCCTGGGGCTCATCGAGGCCTCCTGCGCGCACCGGCGCGTCCACCTGCTCTACGGCATCCCCGAAGACAACGGGCTGCGCTGCCCCTACCACGGCTGGCTCTACGACGAGAGCGGCCAGTGCTTGGAGATGCCGGCCGAGGCGCCGGAGTCCACCTTCCCCTCCCGCGTGAAGCTCAAGGCGTACCCGGTGGAGGAGCTCGGCGGGCTCGTCTTCGCCTACCTCGGCCCGGCGCCGGCGCCGCTCGTGCCGCATTGGGGGCCGTTCGTGGACGTGGGCGTCCGCGACATCGGGTGGGCCATCGTGGGCTGCAACTGGCTGCAGGTCCAGGAGAACTCGGTCGACCCGATGCACGGCGAGTTCCTGCACAACTACTTCGCCAACTACGTGATGGAGCGCCAGGGGTTCCTGGCGGACCGCGGGAAGCTCGAGCACGGCAAAACCTTCAAGGAGGCCCGCGACCTGAAGGACCACTGGCGCCGGCCGGCCACGATCAGGCACCACACGAAGGTCGGGTTCACGCGCTTCGAGCACGGCATCCTGAAGCACCGGCTCTACCAGGACGAGACCGAGGAGGACTCGCCCGGGTGGAACGTCGGCCACCCGATCCTGATCCCGAACTACGAGCACGGCACGGGCGGCGGCGGCTTCCAGATCCGCGTGCCCATCGACGACACGCACACCTACTACGTCTACTACAACATCCGCGACCCGTTCCCCGGCGAGGACGCACACCAGGCGCCGGAGGACATCCCCGTCTACCGCACCCCGATGCCGGGGGTCGATGAGAACGGAGCGCCGATCTGGGACCTCTTCGACAACAACAGCGGCCAGGACCACATGGCGTGGCAGTCCCAGGGGCCGGTCACGCAGCGGCACCTGGAGAAGCTCGGGCAATCGGACGTGGGCGTCATCATGTTCCGGCGGCTGCTCAGCGAGCAGATCGACATCGTGGAGGACGGCGGCGACCCCATGAACGTCTTCCGCGACCCGGCCAAGAACCAGCGCATCGTCCTGCCCTTCGACATGCAGGCAGCCGAGCGGCCGGACCCGGCCGAGGCGGCCGCCAAGGCGCGCGTGACCACCGGGTCGTCGGGCAAGTACAGCATCGTCGGGAACGCCCGGGCGCGCCTCGCCGGATCGCCCATCCCGCCACCGACGCCGCCCATCGCAAGGACGATCCCGGAGAACTCGCCGGGCTGAGCGCCGTGCGCTAGACCGGGCTCCCGTTGCCGACGTACACACCGATGAGGGCCGCTTCGAGAACGTCACTCCTCGACACGACGCCCACCAGCCGCCCATCGGCGACGACGGGGACACGGAGGATCCTCTCCCGCTCCAAGACCTCCATGACGTCGTCCACGGGAGCGTCGGCTTCGATCGTGATCACGTCCCGGCTCATCAGCTCGTCCACCGGCGTGACCGCCAGGTCCTTGCCGGCCCGCAGCGCCCGAACGAGGTCGAACCCGGTCACGATCCCGACCAGGGCCCTTCCCGAGTCGACGACGGGAAGTCCACTGATCTTGCCCACGCATGCGTGCTAGCCCTCAACCCGCACCTTGGGACTCGTCCGGCGTCCCGACGAGATACCCGGCGTAGAAGCTCTCGTGGTAGATGTACGGCCGCGGACGGGGCATAATCTGCCGCACACGGACGCAACCGTCACAGGAGGAACGCATGACGACGGAAACTGTAACGCTCCCGGAGGGGTCAGCCTTCGAGCGGTGGGTCCTCAGTGAGGGCCTCTCCATCACGCAGCAGCAGCTGATCCCAGACATCCGGACCCATCCGCTGGAACCCTGGGAACGCACAGGCGTCAACGCCACGCTGCTGGACCTCACTCCGGTGCCGCCCCGAGAAGGCACGCTTCTGGTGCACCAGGGGACGTCGCGCTACCTGTGCGAGATCCCCGCGGGCGGGACGTATAAGGCGGAGCGGCACATGTACGAGGAGATCTTCTACGTGGTCTCCGGCCGCGGTGCGACGTCCGTCTGGTACGAGGGCAGCCCGAAACAGACCTTCGAGTGGCAGGAGGGGAGTGTCTTCTCCATCCCGCTGAACGCCTGGCACGAGATCTACAACGCCAGCGGCGAGGAGCCGGCCCGCCTCTACGCCTGCTTCACGGCGCCCACCGTGTTCAACCTCTACGGCAGCCCGGAGTTCATCTTCAACTGCCCCTCGACGTTCCCCGAGCGTTTCGATCCCTATGACGAGACCTACTTCACCGCGAAGTCCACGAGGGTCAGGCGTGGGATGGTGAAGACCAACTTCATCCCCAACGTCATGATGCTGGGGTTGGACGAGAACAACCGGCGTGGACCGGGCCGCACCGTCTACGCCGTCATGGCCAACGGCCACTTCATCTGCCACACCTCGGAGTTCCCGGCCCAGACCTACAAGAAGGCGCACGACGCAGGGCGGAGCGAGCGCCATCAGGCCGGAATGACATCCGAGGTCGCCTATCTCTTCCTCTCCGGCGAGGGGTACGACCTCCAGTGGGGCCCGGGGATAGCCCCAGGTCCCGGCGTGCCCTTCGAGCGGCTCGACTATCGGGCGGGAACGCTCCTGACGCCGGGTGACGGCTTCCACCAGCACTTCAACGCCTGCCCGGAGCCGATCCGCTACACCGTCCTGCGTTTCGGGAGCCCCGAGCTGCTCGGCACCGGCAGCAACGTCTGGCCGCCGCAGATCGAGTTCGACGACGAGGACCCCGCGGTGTGGGAGACGTTCATGGCCGAGCTGGAGAAGCGCGGCCTCGAGCCCAAGATGGGCGAGTATCGGGACAAGGACCGGAGCTAGTGGTGGCTCCGGCGGCGAGACCGGCGCGCTAGAGCGTCAGCTCCAGCGTGTACACCCCGCCCCATTGGCGGTCCGCGGCGTAGATGATCCGGTTCTCGTCCACGTAGACGTCGTTGATGTTCATGCCCGGTATCGGCCGGGCCAGGAGCGCCGCGAGCTCCTTCCCGTGCTCCGGCTCATCCGGGATGAACCAGGCCACCTCCTTGGGCTGGAAGGGGTTGGTGATGTCGTGGACGCGCAGCCCGCCATTGAAGTACGTCCCGAAGACGAGGTCCTCGGAGATCAGCGAGGTTGGCACCGGCTGGTTCTCGTGGATGTTGTGCGCGCCGTAGCGTCCACCGACCTGGGCGAATTCGCTCGGGTCGGGCACCGGCATGCTGGAGAGCATGATGATGTTGGTCTCGACCCGCATGTCCATCACCCACACGAGCTTCGGCCAGTCCTTGGCCCCCCAGCCCAGCGACTCCTCGGTCACGATCAAAAGCTCGCGCTCGAACAGCGGCAGGACCGTGTGGGTGTAGCCGGGGAGCGGCGGGTGGTAGTCGAGCCGGCTCACCTGCTTGGGGTGCGCCATGTCGGAGATGTCGAGGATGACGACGCCCCCGTCCTTGAACGCGGCGTACGCGCGGTCGGGCCGCTGGGGGTACACGTTGATGTTGTGCGCGGCGAAGCCCCCCTGGAACTCGGTGTGACGCTCGGGCGGATCGTCGGCGTCGCCCTCCAGCGTGCCTGGTATCCACCAGCGGCCCGCCTCGACCGGCTTGGTGGGATCGCGCACGTCGACGCTCACGTAGAACTGGGAGTCCGCCGGGTCGCGCGCGGGCGAATCCGGCATGGTCGTCTTGAGATGCGCGAACTCGCCGTCGACGCACCACAGGCAGTGCACGCCGCGGGAATCGGGCGCGGTGACGTCGAAGACGCCGATCGCGCGGGGCGATTCAGGCTTGCTGATGTCGTAGATCCGCATCTCCGCGTTGGGCAGCCCCCGCCTCGCCGTCTGGTGCGCGACGTACATGATGTCGCCCACCACGGCCAGCGAGTTGGAGCGCATGTCGGGATGCGCGAGCTCGGTCTGGAGGATGACGCTCGGGGCGCGGGGGTCCGTGACGTCGAGGGCCGTGAAGTCCTTGTGGCTCTCGTGCGCCAGCCACATGATCCGCCGGCCGTCGGGGGCCTGCTGGATCGCCATGCCCTCGCCGATATTGCCGAAGCCAGCCAGCGCGTCGTGGCCCAGCAGCCGCATGTTGTGCATCTCGTGCGCCATAGTCCCGCTCCTCGCACCGCAGACTGGCGCGCATCATACCCTGAAGGCATGGCGCGAGCGCATGGCCCGAGCGCATGGGATGTCTGCGGCCCGGCTCCACGCCCACGGCTGACTCGGGTACTCTACCGGCGGCCCCGGCGTGAGACCCGTGTTGTTCTGGAGAGAAAAGGAGCTGCCGTGGTAGCACAGCTGACGGGGAAGGTGGCCATGATCACCGGCGCGGGGTCAGGATTCGGCCGCGCACTGTCTCTGGCCTTCGCCCGCGAGGGCGCGTCCATCGGAGCGTGTGACATCAACCTGGCCACCGCCCAGGAGACCGTCTCCATGCTGGAGAGCGAAGGCGGCCAGGCCACCGTGGTCGAGGTGGACGTCTCCGTGGCCGATCAGGTGGACGCCGCCGTCACGAAGATCGTGGCCGCCCATGAACGGATCGACATACTGGTCAACTGCGCAGGCATCAACGGGCGGTCCTCGGTGGTCGATATGGAAGAGCACGACTTCAGGCGCATCGTCGAGGTGAACGTCGTCGGCACCTTCCTGACCAATCGAGCCGTGGCGCGGCAGATGATCGCTCAAGGAACAGGCGGCAAGATCGTGAACTTCGCCTCGGGGCGGGGCCTCTCAGGCTCGGAGAACAACTCTCACTACGCCGCTTCCAAGGGGGGTGTCCTGGCCTTCACCTACTCCATCGGCATGGAGCTCTCGCGGCATGGCATCAACGTCAACGCCATCAACCCCGGCCAGACGGACACGGGCATGACCCGCCGGCCCGGCAACGACATCCAGCGCCTGGAGTCCCTCATGGGACCCGATGTCCCTCCCCACCGACGGGTCGGCGTGCCGGAGGACGTGGTGGGCCCGGTGCTCTTCCTCGTGACCGACGCCAGCAGCCACATGTACGGCAAGTACCTCTCCGCACGAGGCGGCTGAGGGTCGCCATCCACCCGGACGTTGGAGGGGCTGGAGCCCGAAAAAGTGGCCAAGAGGGCCGGTAAGCCGGATCCTGTACCCCGGCGCGAGCCGGGGCGGTGGTCATCTCTCTAGTCCTCCCGTTACCGGAAGGATCGTGCGGCCTACCCGGGGACGCGGTCGGGCGCCGCTACCGCGCGAGGCGGATGTCCCCCTATTTGGCCTTGCTCCAGGTGGGGTTTGCCAGCACCCGGCATCACTGCCGGGCCTGGTGCGCTCTTACCGCACCCTTTCACCCTTGCCTGCCCCCGGTCACCCGGAGACATCGGCGGTCTGCTCTCTGTGGCACTTTCCGTCGCCTCACGACGCCTGGGCGTTACCCAGCACCTTGCCCGAGGGAGTCCGGACTTTCCTCCCCGATCGGATCGGGGCGACCACCTGGCCCTCTTGGCCGCCCCCATGATACCGCGCCGTGGTCGGGCATACCGCGCAGCGGCTCAGCGCAGCTCGACCTCGGCCTCGCCGTCGGTCAGCGTCACGCGCTCCGTCAGCGCACGGACCGTCCCCTGACGCTCCGCTGAGTCCATGTCGTCCCACAGGTAGTGCAGCTTGTCGCGGGCCTCTTCGGCCGCCGCGCGGGCGTCGAGGCGCTCGGCCTCCGGCCCGCCGCCGCCGAGCGCGTCGCGCGCCGCCTCGATCTCCGCCATGCCGACGCGGAGCTGGGCGAGCGACATGCCGCCGTCCGCGGTGCGGCGCACGAGATCGGCCAGCCGCCGATCGAGCGCTCCCGCCGACGTGCGCGAGCGCGTGGGCGCGGTCGTGGGGGCGCCGGATGACGGGTTGCGGGGCAGGACCTTCCCCTCCGGCGTGAGGTCCCGGAGCCGGCCGAGCACCGTTGCTTCGAGGTCGTCCGCCCGGATGGTGCGGTACGCACACCCGCCCTCGTTGATGCGCGTCTGGCACTGGTAGTAGCGGTAGGCGCGCTGCCCACGGCCGCCCCCCTTGCGCTTCCACGACCGGTGCCGGACGACGCCGATCATCCGCTGCCCGCAGTGACCGCAATGCAGCACTCCCGCGAGCGGGAACGGCTCCGCGCGCGGGTTGCGCCGCACCGGGCTGCGGGAGCGCATCTGCTCCTGGGCCGCGTGGAACGACGCCGCGTCGACGATGGGCTCGTAGGTGCCGGGGATGCGCAGGCCGAAGCGGTGATAGGTGCCGATATAGGCGCTGTTGCGCAGGATGTCGCGCACGGTCACCAGGCTCCACCTGCCGCCGAGCCGCGTCGTGGCGCCCGCCTCGTTCAGCCGCTGCGCGACCGCGCGCACGCCCTGGTGCGGCTCGGTGTACATACGGAACATCGAGCGCACGACCTCGGCCTCGTCCGGGTCCACCCTGAGCGTGCCGTCGACCTGGAGCCGGTAGCCGAACGGCGGGCGCCCCAGGCCAAGCCCCTTCGCGGCCTTCGCCTTCATGCCCTCGCGGATCTGCTCGCCGCGGGTGCTCGCGCCGCGATCGAGTGCCGCGATCGCGTTCTGGAGCGGGTCGGGCTTCTCCTCGTCGTCGCAGACCACCGTGCACGCCAGGGCGTCGATCTCCAGCACGCGCCGCACCTGCTGCGACAGCGACGAGCCGAGATGCGCCGCGCCCGGCACGACCACCAGGTACCCCAGCCCCGTGCGCTGGATGTGGTTCATCAGCGCGTCCCAGCCGGGGCGGCTCTCAGCGCCCGGCGAGCCGGGCTCGTCGCGGAAAACGCCCTGGGGGAGGTGGCTGCCCATCGAGCAGAACCGCTCGAAGGCTTCTGTGAGTATCCCGTCCGCGCGGGGGTCGCCCGCTCGCACGGTGAAGTAGCCGAGCGCCCGCATCGTCTAGTCGGCCAGCAGGAGAAGGCCGCAGTTCGGGCACGGGACCGGCGAGGCGCTGGCCCGGACGGTCTGCGCGATCTTGTTCGGCACGCCGACCCGGCACGACGTGCAGGTCGCGCTCCGCATGCGGGCGACCGCGTAGCCGGCGTGGGTCTCGCGGACACGCTCGTAGGTCGCAAGCTCCGGCGGCGGGACCGTCGCGGCCTGCGCGGCGCGCTTCTCGTCGAGCACCGCCACCTCGGCTTCGAGGACCGTGCGCTCCTCGGCGAGGCCGTCCTGGTCGACGAGCCACTCCGTCTCGGTCCGCTCGAGGCGCTCGGACGTCTCGGTGAGCTCGCCCTGGGCGTCGTCGAGCTCGACGAGCACGCCCAGCAGCGCGTCCTCGGACTCGGAGCGCTGGCGCCCGATCATCGCCGCGTCGGCCTGGAGGTCGGCGAGCTCGCGCGAGCTCGTCACCAGGCCGCTGTACATCTTGGCCTCGACCTTCTCGATGCGCCCGGTCTGATCGGCGATGGCCGTGTCGAACTCATCTTGGCGTGCCCCGATGGTCTTCACCGAGGTGCCCAGGTCTCCGACGCGGACCCGCAGCTCGGGCAGGTCGCCCTCGTTCCCGAGCAGCTCGCGGATCTCGCCGAGCCGCCGGTGGCGCGCGGCGAGATCGAGATCGACGGCCTGGAGGTCAAGGAGCTGACGGACTGAGGGCATGGGCTTGGCATTCGCCTCGCGATTGCGGATCGCGGCTCGATTCTAGCAGGCCCGCCGCGTCCGTCACCCGTAGAGAGCGCCGTCCCCTTCGGCCCAGCGCACGCCCAGCGCGCGGCCGAGGCTGCGCACGACGAGCTCCCTCACCTCCGCGACATCGACCGGGCGGCCGAGGAGCTCGGCGACGGACGTGACGGGGCGGTCGGCGATGCCGCAGGGGACGATGGGCGCGTAGGCGGCGAGGTCGGTCGAGACGTTGAGCGCGAAGCCGTGCATCGCCACGCCGCGCGTGATCCTGACGCCGATCGCCGCGACCTTGCCCCGCTCCGTCCACACGCCCGTCAGCCCCTCCTCGGTGTGGGAGTCGACGCCGAGGCCGGCCAACGCCTCCTCGAGCGCCGCCTGCAGCGCACAGACGTAGGCCTTGGGCCCAAGGCCAAGCGCCCCCAGGCCCACGATGGGGTAGCCGACGAGCTGTCCGGGGCCGTGGTAGGTGATCTGACCGCCACGGTCCGTCTCGATGAGCGGCGCGGGGAGCGGACCGAGGACGTGCTCGGGCGGCGAGCGGCGCCCCGCCGTGTACACGGCCGCATGCTCTAGGAGCAGCAGCGTCTCCCCCACCAGGCCCTCGGCGCGCTCGGCGGCGGTGCGGCGCTGGAGCTCCCACGCGCCGGCGTAGTCCACGCCGGTCCCCAGCCACACCACGCGGCCGCTGAGCGTGTGGATGCGCGGTGGCGCGGGACGCGTCGTCTGCCCGGTCATCCTGTCTCCTATCAACCCACGGGCCCCTATCGTCCCCACGAGGGGTTCCAGTCGATGGCCTCGCCGGTGGTGAGGCGCCAGTTCTCGGGTCCATCGGGGCCGATGGCGGCACGGACCGCGAAGATGTCCCAGTTGCCGTTCTGCACGGACACGTACGCCACGTACTCTCCATCGGGCGACCATGACGGCTCCAGGGCGCGGGCCGGGCCCGTGGTGAGCCGCCGCACCGCCGTGCCGTCCGCCGCCATCACGTAGACCGCGTCGTGGCCTCCCCGGTCCGACACGAATGCGATGGACTCCCCATCGGGAGACCAGGCAGGATACCAGTCGCGCGCTGGATCGTCGGTCAGGCGGCGCAGGCCGGTGCCGTCGATCTCCACGGCGTAGATCTCCGAGTTGCGGTCCCGGTCCGAGGTGAAGGCGATGGAGCCTCCGTCCGGCGACCACGTGGCGCCCCAGTCCACGGCCGGGTGCGTCGTCAGCCGTTGCACGCGTCCGCCGGCCATGTTCATCAGGTAGATCTCGGAATTGCCGTCGCGGCCCGACGTGAAGGCGATCGTGACGCCGTCCGGCGCCCAGGCCGGGAGGTTATCGACCGATGGGTCCGTCGTGAGGCGCCGCTGACCGGTGCCCTGGCGGTTCATCACGTAGATCTCGACGTTGCCGTCGCGGCTCGACGCGAAGGCGATGAAGCGGCCGTCGGGCGACCACGCCGGGCCGGAGGCGTCCACCGGGTCGTCGGTGAGCCGCCGCTGCTCCGTCGAGTCCCCGTTCATCACGAAGATGTCCTGGGAGCCCTCGCGGAAGGACGAGAAGACGATCCGGCCAGGCAGGCTGCCGAAGATGACGGCGCCGTCCGGCTCCACCGGCGCGCCGCCGGAGCCGCAGGCGGCCAGCATGAGTGCAACCAGCGAGAGCGCCGAGAGCGCAGGGAGCGGGCGGGCACCCATCACCGTGGTGCCCATCTCAGTGATGGAACAGGCGGACGCCCGTGAGCGCCATCACCATGCCGTACTGGTCGCAGGCGGCCACCACGTCCTCGTCGCGCACCGAGCCTCCCGGCTGCGCCACGTAGCTCACGCCGCTGACCGCCGCGCGGTCGATGTTGTCGCGGAACGGGATGAAGGCATCGGACCCCATCGCCACGCCCTTCAAGCCCTCCAGCCACGCGCGTTTCTCATCCCGGCTCAGCCGCGCCGGGACTTCGGCGAACGCCTCCCGCCAGACCGCGTCCTCGGCGGGCGAGAGGTCGTCGCGCAGGAAGCCGTCGATCGCGTTGTCGCGCCCCGGACGGCCCAGGCCGTCACGCAGCTTGAGGCCGAGGACCGCCTCGTGCTGGCGGAGGTACCAGTGGTCGGCCTTGGAGGCCGCGAGCCGCGTGCAGTGGATGCGCGACTGCTGCCCGGCGCCGACGCCGATGACCCCCCCGTCCAGCACGAGGGCCATGGAGTTGGACTGCGTGAACTTGAGCGTCGTCAGCGCCACGATCAGGTCCCGCCGGGCCTCTTCGGAGAGGGTCTTCTCGGCCGTGACGACGTTCTCGAGCTGCTCCGGCCCGGCCACCTCGCCGTTGCGGCGCTGCTCGAGCCGCACGCCGAACACCGTGCGCTCCTCGACCTCCGGCGGCTCGTAGGCCGGGTCGGCCTGGAGCACGGTGTAGCGTCCGCCCTGCTTCTGCTTCAGCAGTGCGAGGGCCTCGTCGGAGAAGCCGGGCGCGATCACGCCGTCGGAGACCTCGCGCCGGAGCAGGCGGGCCGTCGGCTCGTCCACCGGATCGCTGAGCGCCGCCCAGTCGCCGAAGGACGAGATGCGGTCGGCGCCGCGGGCGCGGGCGTAGGCCGTGGCCAGCGGCGAGAGC
>JADFQE010000135.1 GCA_022561985.1 Chloroflexota bacterium | reverse complement strand
GGGGGGGCGGTGGGTTCTCGGCGTGGACGGTGATGTCGATGGGCGGCGCGCCGATCCCGACGAGGTGGTCCACGCCCGCCGCCGTCACCGCGCGCCCGAGCCCCCGGGACTGCTCCGCGGGCGCCGTGCCCACCATGTCGATCATGCCCGGCCCCCCGGCGTGCTCGCGGTGCGTCCAGCAGTACGCGAGCACACGGCCTCCCTCCTCCAGCAGCAGCACTCGGTCGGGCGGGTCGGAGGGCAGCTCGAACACGCGGTAGGCGATCTCCTCGGTCGTGTTGGGAGCGTATCCCCAGCTCCCGGTGAAGGCCGCGTTCTGGATATCCGTCAGCGTGGCCGCGTCGTCCCGCTCGGCGGGCCGGATCGCCGTCCCGGCCGGCAGGGGCGCTCCGACGGCGGTCGTGTCGTCGCGGCGCAGGTGCAGGTGCGTGCGCACGTGGGCGGCCCCCGCCGATGCCAGGAAGGCTCGCAGCGCGTCTGCAGACTCGGCTACGTCGACCTGGACGACCGCGATGCCCAACGAGCGCGCGCCGGCCACCGCCGCATCGAGCAGCACTCCCCAGCTGGCCTGCGCCGCCTCCAGGATCAGCACGCCTCGGCTGATCGCCTCCTCGGCCACCAGGTACCCGTATCCCACGGGGCTGCCGCCCTCGAGCGCGACCGCGCAGTCACGCTCCGGGTGCATGCTTGGCTGGGCGAGCCACCGGCGCATGCCCTCGACCGCATCGGGCGGCGCGGCGCTCGCGGCGGGGCCGTGCGCCGCTGCCGATGCGGCGAGCAGCGGTACGTCGTCCCAGGTGAATCGGCGGACGGTATAGGCCATGGTGTGATCGAACGAGCGTGGTAACGGTGCGGTGTAGCCAGCCTCGGCGGGCGCAGCTATCATCTTAGCTCACGATGATCGGTGCGCGTTGAAGCAAGGGTGGTGAGACCGATGACGGCTCAGGCTTTCGATTCACGACAGTACAAAGAACGTCAGCTGCAGGAGTGGAACGCCGTGGCTGCGGCGTGGAGGAAATGGTGGGAGGTGATCGAAGCTGGGGCGCAGCACGTCAGCGACCGCCTGGTGGAGCTGGCCGAGGTGCAGCCCGGGCAGCGGGTCCTGGACGTGGCGACGGGGATCGGTGAGCCGGCGGTCTCGGCTGCCCGCAGGGTGGGGCCCAGCGGCCATGTGACGGCCACGGACCACTCGCCGCAGATGCTGGAGATCGCTCGGGAGCGAGCTGCCGCGCTGGGGCTGCAGAACATCGAGTTCAAGGAGATGGACGCGGAGCGCTTGGAGGTGCCGGAGGGGTCGTTCGACGCCGCACTGTGCCGCTGGGGGCTGATGTTCCTTCCCGACCTCCCCGCCGCGCTGGATCGGATCGGGCGGAGCCTGAGCCCCGGTGGCCGGATGGCGGCAGCCGTCTGGAGCGTGCCGCCCAAGACTCCGCTGGTCAGCCTGGCTATGGGGGTCATCCAGAAGATGTTCCAGCCCCCACCGCCGCCGGCCGGGGCGCCCGGGCCCTTCGCCCTGGCGGACACGTCCATACTGGAGAAGGGACTCGCGGATGCCGGGTTCACCGACATACGGATAGAGCGCATGATGGTGACCATCGAGTTTCCGTCGGCGGAGGGGTACACAGACTTCATCCGAGACATCGCTCCGCCTGTCCGTGCCATGCTGGCCACTCAGCCGGAGGGGAAGCAGGCGGAGGCCTGGCGCGCGATCGCCGATGCGGCGGCCCAGTTCGCAGGCGCTGACGGCGTCGTGCGCCTGCCCAGCGAGACGATCCTCGTCGCCGCCCGCAGGTAACTGCAAGTAGCTGATCTTCGTACATGCCACCGGAGGTGGAATTGGAGACGATCGAAACGCCGGAACGAGCCATGCTCGTCATCCCGCACCCAGACGACGGGGAGTCGGGATGCGCGGGCACCGTGGCCAAGTGGGTGGCGGAAGGCTGCCACGTCCTCTACGTGGTTGCCACCAACGGCGACAAGGGGTCCGCGGACCCGGAGATGACGAGCGAGCGCCTCGCGGCGATCAGGGACGTGGAGCAGCGCAACGCGGCGCGCGCGCTCGGCGTGGACGAGGTCGTCTTCCTGGGCTACGGCGACGGTGAGCTCGAGGACACCCAGGAGTTCAGAGGCCGGGTTGTCCGGGAGATCCGGCGCTGGCGCCCCGATGTGGTGATGGCGATGGACCCCCTGCGCACCAAGGGGCACACGCACCGGGACCACCGCATCTCGGGCCTGGTGGCCATGGACGCGTGTTTCCCCTACGCGCGCGACCTGCTCCACTTCCCGGAGCACATCGCCGAAGGGCTCGAGACCTACAAGGTCGGCGCGGTCCTGCTCTGGGGCTCCGAGAACCCGGACACCGTGGTCGATATCGCCGCGACGCTCGGGCGCAAGATCGAGGCGCTGACCGCCCACGCGAGCCAGCTCTCCACCGACGCGAACCGCATCGAAACCTTCGTCACGCGGCGGGCGAAGGACGCGGCCGAGCGCGCGTCCGCCGATGGGGGCCAGTACGAGTTCGCCGAACTCTTCCGCAAGATCAGCTTCCGGCGATGACGGCGATGAGGGGCGATGAGAGCGATAGGGGCGACGGGCTTTGACCGCCGAGCGGCGCTGCCGGTATCCTCCACGAGGCCCCATCGCCAGTGCCGAGGTGCTCGTTGAATCGCTCCTTCAATAACGGTCCACATGGCGATGACGGTCCGCGCGGCCAGGTGCCCCTGCTCCCGGGCGAGCGCTTCGACCTCGCGCTCGATGCCCGGCGCGGCGTCGTCACCGCTTCGGAGGCCGGCGAGAGCGTTCTCATCGTGACCACGCACCGGGTGATCCTGCGGAGCGCCGAGCCGGGCAAGCGGACGACCGCGCTGCTTCCCCTGAGCAAGCTCACGGGCGTCGAGGTCCTCGACGTCTACCGCGCGACCGAGCGGCTCCCCCAGGGGCTCCTCCTGCTGGCAGCCGGCGTGCTCCTGGGGTGGCTGAGCTGGACCATCGTCGGCGTCGTGCTGATATCGCTGCTCCTGGGCGGCCTGCCCGTCCTCGCGGCCATCTACATCCTCACGGGGTACGTGCTGCCGGACCAAGAAGGCGCGCTCGTCGTGCACGCCGGCGGCTATGCGCTGCGCCACGTGCTGCGCTCCGCCGACGCCCGCCGCGACGCCTACTTGGTGGCGCAGCGCCTCTACGAGCTCGCAGCGGTGGCCCGGAGCGAGCCCACGGCAGAACCCGCCGCGCCAAGAGCTGCTGCGCCGGAAGCCCCGGCGCCGGAAGCCGAGCAGCCGCCCCTCTGGCGGTCCTCCGAGCCGGTCCCGCGCATCGACTCGATGCCCTCGGTCCGTTTCGATGTCCCGTCCGCGGGGCCCTGGGCGCCCTCCGGCAAGCCCGCGGCTCCGGCCGCTCCCCCCGCTGAGGGCGGGCAGACAGCCCCCGAGCGGGACCCCGCGGCGCCACCGAGCCCCTAACGGCCCGTCTGGCCCTCGACGCTGCGCTCGATCGAGACGCTCACCACTCGCCGGGTGGCATCCGTCACCGCCACCCAGTGCGCGACCCGCACCCCCGGGACCCACGCGATGCCTCGCTCGCCGATCACCAGCGGCAGGCCGTCGCGCTCGCCGCGCGGCACCTTCCCGGTCAC
>JADFQE010000053.1 GCA_022561985.1 Chloroflexota bacterium | reverse complement strand
ACCCCGGCGAGCGATGCGGGAGGCAAGCTCACTGCGGTGCTCCGTCGCCGGGGAGGGCATCGGGCACGGCGATGGCGATGGTGGACCGGGCGCTGAGCGCCGTCTCCCCGCCGTCGACGCCGAGCATCTCCAGCACGATGAACCGGGTCCCGCGCCGCACGCTGTTGGAGACGACCGTCGCGCTGCACGCCAGCGGCACCCCCTCCTCCACCGGCCTCGCGAACTCGATCTCCTGCGCGGTGTGCACGGCGCCCGCGGGCAGCTCGACGGCCTCCATCGCCGCGCCCATCACCATGGCCGCCACCGCCATGGGCGGCACGACGTGCTCCCCGCCCGACGCCGGGTTGGACGGCGGCGCGTCGTCGTCCACGGCCGCGCGGTACGACGCAGCGTCGCTGGCGGAGATCGCCATCGATCGGCTGAAGAGGCGTTGTCCGGGTTCGAGGGTGCTCAGGTCCAAAGGATCACGTCTGGGATCGGTGTGGGGCTCGGGCAATTATAGCTTGCCGGGAAGTGGTCCCGCGCCCACTCGTGGGAGCGAGCTTCCTGGAGGGCACGCCGGCCGCGCTCCGCTTGGAATCGGCCCGCTCCGCGTCTACACTGGCGAGCCCATCGCCTTGGCCCGGTCGCCCCCGGCCCCATCGGCCCGGATTGGAGGTTCAGCCATGACAACGTCCCCCGCCGTCCACGTCGGGTTCGTGAGTCCGAGCGCCACCTGGGGAGCGCACTACGACGACTTCCTCGCCCTCGTGCCGGACGGCGTCCAGGTGGACATCCAGCCCCTCGGCCTCTACCGCACGGCGCTCTCCGAGCTCGCCGAGGCCGGCGGCGACCACCTCGCCAAGACGACGCAGCTCGCCGCCGAGCGGGGGTGGGCGGGCATCGCCGTCATGGGCGCGCCCATGCAGGTGCAGAACAAGGACCTGGCGGACCGGTTGCGGGCAGCAACAGGGGTGCCGGTCACCACGGCGCTCGAAGCGAGCACGGCCGCGCTCCGGGCGCTCTCCGCGGAGCGGGCGCTGGTGCTGACGCCCTTCGAGCCGTCCATGAACGCGATGGTTGGCGAGTATCTCGGCAGCGTCGGCATCACGGCCGTGTTCCCGGACGCTACGTTCGGGTCCATCGCGCAGGCTGAAGCGCTCAGCGGCGATGCGGTGTACGAGCTGGCCAAGAGCGCCCTCATGGCGGCGGATGGCGTGGAGGCGATCTACTTCCAGGGGGCACGGCTGAACCCGCTGGGCTCCCTCGACCGCATGGAGACCGACTTCAGCGTGCCCGTGGTCGCGAGCAACCTGGCGATGCTCTGGCACCTCCTCTCGCTCCTAGACGCCCCCCGGCCCGGCGCGGACTGCGGCCGGCTGCTGCGGGACTGGCCCGCGCTCGTGGGCGCCTAGCCCGTGGCCTCAGAGGCCCCCGTGCCCTCAGATCCCAACGACGATCACCTGCTCGTACGCCGCGAGGGCGCCGTGGCCTCGGTCGTGATCAACCGGCCGGAGCAGCGCAACGCCATCTCCTTCGCGATGTGGAGCCGCCTGCCCGCCATCTTCGCGGAGATCGACGAGGACGATGGAGTGCGCGTCGTCCTGCTCACCGGCGCCGGCGACCGGGCGTTCTCGGCGGGTGCCGACGTGAAGGACTTCGAGCGGACCCGGAGCACGCCCGCCCAGGCGCGGGAGTACGGCGAGCGCGTCGAGGCCGCGTGTGCCGCGCTCGGGGCACTGAGCAAGCCGACCATCGCCGTCGTGCGTGGGTACTGCCTCGGCGGCGGCTTGGAGCTCGCTGTGTGCGCGGACCTCCGCGTGGGCGCGCGGGACGCGCGGCTCGGCCTGCCTGCGGCGCGTCGCGGCATCGCCGTCTCGCACGCCCACGTGGCGCGCCTCCTCGCCGTGGCCGGCCGCTCCACCGCCACCTACCTGCTGCTGAGCGGGCGGGAGATCCCGGCCGCCGACGCGCTGGCGGCGGGCCTCCTCAATTCGGTGCACGCGCCGGAGGACCTCGATGGGTACGTCGCGGAGCTGGCCGCCGCCATCGCGGTGCTCTCGCCGGTCTCGCACCGTCTCCACAAGGGTGTGCTGCGCGACCTGGCAGCCTTTGGCCCCGCCGCCAACGTCCCGGCCGACCGCCTGGGGCTGCCGGAGACGGCCGCTTCGAGCGAGGACTTCCGGGAGGGAGTGCGGTCGTTCCTGGAGCGGCGGGAGCCGGACTTTCCGGGCCGCTAGGCGCCCGCGGCCGTTCACACACGGCGCGCGCTGCGCTAGAATCGTCTCATCCCCCCCTGTCTTTCCGAGGAGCCCCACGCATGCTGAGCGAGTTCGTGAAGGTCGCTACCGTTGCTGATGTCCCGGACAACTCCATGATCGGCGTCACGGCCGGTGGCGAGGACATCCTCCTCGTCAGGATCGGTGACGAGTACTTCGCACTGGACGACTGGTGCACCCACGCCGCCGGCATGCTCCACGAAGGCGAGCTGCACGCGGATGAGTTCGAGGTCGAGTGCCCCGTGCACGAAGGGATGTACGACGTGCGCACCGGCGGGGTGACGATGCCGCCGCCCGAAGAGGACGTCGCCGCCTACGCCGTCCGCGTCGAGGGGGACGACATCCTGGTGGGTCCCAAGGGCTAGAAGAGCGCGGGGGCGGCCAGGCCGGCCGCGAGCGTCAACCCCGTCCATCCGTGCAGCTTCGCGCTGCGCACGAGCATCCGGTTCATCGCCGTCCGGTCGTCCGCGCGGAACAGCGCCCTCGCGGCGGCGTACGCCCACGGCAGCGGTAGCAACCCCAGGAGCGCCCACGGGCTCGGCGTGCCCGTCGCGCCGAGGGCTGCGATGACGGCGAAGGCGGCGGCGATGAGCCCCGCGTACACCCACCGGCCGGGCGTGAGCCCGATCGCCGCGGCGATGCTCCGCTTCCCGACGGCCCGGTCCTCCTCGATGTCGCGCAGGTTGTTGGCGTGCAGGATGGCCGTCACGATGAAGCCCACGGGGAGCGAGACCCACAGCGCGGCGGGAGTGACCTCCTGCACCTGCACGTAATAGGAGGCGGTCACCATCACCGGGCCCATGAAGAGGAACACCAGCGGCTCGCCGAGGCCGAGGGCGCCGAGCGGCTTCGGCCCGCCCGCGTAGAGGTACGCCACGGCCACGCTCGCGACCCCCACCGCGAGGACCGGCCAGCCGGTCGCCCAGACGATGGCGAGCCCCGCCGCGATGCCGTAGCCGAACGCGGCCACCATCCCCCGGAGCACGGCGCGCTCCGAGAGCAGGCCACGCTGGATCACCTTATGGGGCGCCAGGAACTTGCCCGCGCTCCCGTGGCGGCGGTGGTCCGTGTACTCATCGGTCAGGTTGGTACCGATCTGGATCGCCACGGACCCGGTGAGCGCCAGGGCGAAGAGCACCGGGTCGATGGCCCCGCTCACCCCGGCCGCCAACGCCGTGCCGACGAGCACCGGCGCGACCGAGGCGCTCAGCGAGAAGGGGCGCGTCGCCCACAGCCACGAGAGCCACAGCGCCTGCGAGGCCGGTGGGGATGCCATCGTCTCTCTCCGGGTCGGCCGCGGTGTTGGCGGCCGGGGTCTAGGCGTTCAGCAGCTCGGTCACATACGGGTCGGCAGGGTAGTTGCGGAGCGTGTCCGCGGTGCCGACCTGCACGAGGCTGCCGTTCCTCATGACCGCGATCTGGTCGGCGAGCGCGAGCGCCTCGCGTATGTCGTGGGTCACGAAAAGCGTGGTCGCGCCGAGCTCGTCGTGGAGGCGCCGCACCTCGGAGCGCATCTTCGTCCGGGCGATCGGATCGAGGCTGTTGAGCGGCTCGTCCATCACGTACACGTTGGAGTCGGTCACCATCGCCCGCGCGAGCGCGACCCGCTGACCCTCGCCCCCGGACAGCTCGCCCGGCTTGCGGTCGAACAGTGTCTCCTGAAGACCGACCCGGCGCGTCACGTCGAGGGTGCGCTCCCGGATCCGTTGGAGGCTCCACCGCCGCATCTTGAGCGGGAAGCTGATGTTGGACAGGTGCTCCTCGTCGAGCACCTTGAGGTGCGGCCACAGGGCCAGGGACTGGAAGATCACCTGCACTCCACGCTTGCCGACGGGGACTTCGTTGACCCACTGGCCGCCGACGAAGATGTCGCCGGCGTCCGGGGACTCCAGCCCCGCCACCAGGCGGAGCACGGTGGACTTGCCGGCCCCGGACTCCCCCACGAGGACCATGAACGCGCCCTCCTCGATCGAGAGGGTGAAGTCGTTCACGGCCGGGGGCTGGCCCGACAGGAACTGCTTCGTGACGTGGCTCAGGTGGATGCCGCCGGCGCCCTCGGGCGCGCGCGGCCGCTCACCGGCCCTGCGCAGATCGTTGCGTGGCAGCTGTTCGCTCAGATGCTCATCTCCAAGAGCCACCGGGTTGGTTCCAACGACCCCGATTCTCGCACATCGTCACGCATGGGCAACCCCCCTCGTCCGCCGCCGTGGCCGTGGCGTGGTTGAGGACATTTCGGTTACCATGCCCATCGGGAGCGCAGAGCGCCAGCAGTGGCCGAGCGCGTCTTGAGCGAGGCTCGCCCCCCCCGGCGGGCCGTTCGCTCCGCGGCCGGATCATCGATAGCCGGCCCTTGATCGTGAGGAGAAAGACCCCGATGGGATTCTGGGTGGTGGTGACGACGATAGCGATCGCTCAGACCGCCATCGTCGTCGCCGCGCTGCGCATGAAGGTCGCCACCGACCCGGCGCGCGGCATCGTCGGAGCGCGCGCGACCGAAGCGCTGTGGACCCTGCTTCCAGTCGGCCTCATGGCCGGCGTCGTTCTCCTGTCGCTCGCGGAGCGCGGGTGATGGCGGCGCGCGCCGACGAGCGCCTGCGGCGGGCCGGCTGGGTCGCCTTCGCGGCCGCCGTGCTGACCGTGGGGCTCATCACCTACGGGTCGTGGGTCCGCGTCTCGGGCTCGGGCCTCGGCTGCCCCGACTGGCCGCTGTGCGAGGGGACCATCGTCCCGGAGCTCGACGGTGCCACCGCCATCGAGTTCGGGCACCGCATATTCGCCGGCGTGACGATGCTGACGGCGGCCGTGGCGGCGTGGCTCGCGTGGGGCGCGCGGCGCTCCGACGCCGTGGCCGCGCGGCTCTTGGTCGGCGCGCTGGCGGCGATCCTCTTCCAGGCCGGCCTCGGTGGTGCGACCGTGCTCACGGAGCTGCACGGCATGGTGCGGCTCGCCCACCTCGCGACAGCGATGGCGACGCTCGGCCTGCTGAGCGCAGGTGCGATACGGGCGCTTGGGCTCCCGCGGAGCCCGAGCCCGAGCGTGCGGACCGCGGCGGTCCTGCTCGCCGGGATCGCCCTCGTCGTGCTGGCCGGTGGGGCCGTCGTCGGGGCGGGCGTCAGCGGCGGCTGTCCGGGTCTGCCCCTCTGCGACGAGCGCAGCACGGCCGGCGCGGCGTGGGTGCACGGCGCGCACCGGGTGGCCGGTGCGCTGCTGGTCCTCGCGCTCGTCTGGAGCACGATCGAGCTGCGGCGGCTGCGGGGCACGCGCTTGGCCATCGGGCTCAACCACTCCGCGGCCGCGCTGGTTGTCCTTCAGATCGTCATCGGTATCTGGGCCGTCACCCAAGACCTCCCGGGCGGGGTGCGCGTGCTGCACCTCGGTGTTGCGACGCTCGCGTGGTGGGCGATCGTGGGCCAGTGGGCGCTGGTCACCCTCGGGCGGACCCGATGACCGTCCCCTCGGTCCGTCAACTCGTCGCCCTGTCCAAGCCGCGGGTCGTCGCGATGCTCGTGCTCACTGCGCTCGCCGGCGTCGTGAAGGTGTCAGACGGCGTGCCGGAGATCGGCGTGATGGTCGTGGTCGCCGTGGGCGGGTCGCTCGCGGCGGCGGGCTCGAACGCCATCAATCAGGGCCTCGATGCGGACATCGACGCGGTCATGCGGCGCACGCGCGCGCGCCCCGTTCCCAGCCAGCAGGTGGGGCACCGCGCCGCGATCGCCACCGGCGTCGTGCTCGTCGTGCTGGCGGTGGCGCTGTTCGCGGCCGCGGCGAACCTGGTGGCCGCCGCGCTCACGGCCGCCGCATCGCTCGTCTACGTGTTCGTCTACACGCTCTTGATGAAGCGCCGGTCGTGGAACAACATCGTGATCGGCGGCGCGGCGGGCGCCTTCCCACCGCTGATCGGCGCGGCTGCCGTGACCGGGTCCATCGACGCGGTCGGCGTGTACATGTTCGCCCTCATCTTCTTCTGGACGCCGCCCCACTTCTGGACGCTTTCTATGTTCCTCAAGGACGACTACGCGGCGGCCGGCGTGCCCATGCTCGCCGCGGTTGCCCCCCACCGCGAGACCGCGCTCCAGGTGCTGCTCTACGTCGTGCTGCTGATCGCGCTGGGGTGGCTGCCGCTGGCCGCCGGCTACGGAGGGCTCACCTTCGCCCTCGCCGCGACGCTGCTCGGTACCTGGTGGCTGTGGCTGGCGTACCGCCTCTGGAGCAGGGGCCCGGATCTGCGGCGGGCGCGGGCGGCGTATCTCTACTCGCTGGCCTATCTCGCGGGTGTGTTCGTGGTCTTCGCGGTGGAGCCACGGCTGCCCTGGTACTAGGCCGTTCGGTTTCCGACCGATGCGTTGAAAAGATGACCCTCCGCGTGCTATCGTGGGTTCACGGAGCGGACTCCAGGGGGGACACCCGTGTCGACTGCATCGCAGGGCACGGCTGGCGAGGACGCCCGCTCGCGTTTCAAGGACCGTGTCCGGGAATGGCGTGAGCAGGCGATCCTCCAGGCCGTCGGAGAGTTGCTGTTGGAGCAGGGCTGCATCGCTCTGACGATGGACGACGTCGCGCGCCGCGTCGGCGTCGCCAAGGGCAGCTTGTACCTGCACGCGCCGACGCGGAACGACCTCGTCGGTCAGCTCTTGGACCGCTGGACGAACGATGTTCCCGTGCCCTCCGAGGTCCCCCAAGGTGGCACCCAACAGGCGGTGGCGGAGATATGCGCCGGGCTCTTCTCGGGCGTGGTGCGGAACGAGTCCGGCCCGTCGCCCGCGTTCCCGTGCTGTTTGCACACCAGCCCGTGCCCCCACGGATGGGCGGACCGTTGGTCACGCCTCGCCGCGGCCTACGGACTCGCTGACGACGATGAGGCTGCGCTGATCGGCGAGGCGCTCCAGGCCCTGTCGGCGACGAAGTCTGTGCGAACGCTTCTGGACGGGGGGAAGCTGGACGAGGCTGCCGCCATCGTCGCTCGCTTCGCCCATGGATTCGTGGCGGGCTCCGCTCCCGCGTCCTAGACCGCACCGGCTTCGAGCTTGCGGGACAAGAAGAAGGGGCGCCGACTACGGCGCCCCTTCTCTCTGTCGCCGGGCTGCACGGTGCTACTCGGCGTCTTCTTTCCCGTCTTCTCCCCCGCCATCGCTGGCGCCATCGCCGGCGACGATGGCCTCGGTCAGAGCCATGTCCGGCTCGTCGGGTGCTGCGTCCTCTGACAGCGCCCCCTCGGGCGGATCGCCGTCAGCCTCGTCGTCCTCGACGTCCGCTTCCACGAGGGCCGTGTCCGCCTCGTGGTCGTGTCCTTCGTGGTCCTCGAGGGTGTCGCTGCTCGGGTCGCCGGCCATCAAGCTCGCCAGCTGCTCGGAATCGGGCTCAGCGACCTTGTCGGACGCCGGCGCCGGCGGCTCCGGGAGGCCGAGCATCGCGCGCCCTTCGGGGGACATATCGAGCCGAGCGGGGATCAGGCGCCCGATGATCACGTTCTCCTTGAGCCCGCGCAGGTAGTCGATGTCGCCGTGGAGGGCGGCTTCTGTGAGCACGCGTGCGGTCTCCTGGAAGGAGGCCTTCGCCAGGAAGCTGTCGGTGTTGAGCGATGCGCGCGTGACGCCGAGCATCTCGGGCTTGCCCGTGGCGGGCTCCCCGCCCTCGGCCATCGTCTTGGAGTTCACGTCTTGGAACTGGAGCTTGTCGATGAGCTGGTTGGGCAGGAGGGCGGAGTCGCCGCTGTTCTCGACGCGGACCCAGCGCAGCATCTGACGGATGATCGTCTCGATGTGCTTGTCGTTGATCGAGACGCCCTGGTTCCGGTACACGGTCTGCACCTGCTCGACCAGGTAGCGCTGCGTGGCCACCATGCCCTCGATCCGCAGGATATCGTGCGGGTCCTTCACGCCGTTGGTCATCTTCTGGCCCGCGGAGACCGCGTCGCCCGTGCGCACGAGGCGCTGGTCGGTCGCGTCGACCGGGTGGTCGCGCACCTCGACCTCCGCCGAGTCGATCTCGATGCCGTCGTCAACCAGCCGCACGGTGCCGGACACGCGGGCGATGATGTCGGTCAGCTCGGGCGCGTCGTCGTCCTTCTTGCGTGAGGCGGCGTGTGCCTTGGCCGTTGCGATCGGGCCGCCGGCCTCGATGTATTGGCCGCGCTTGACCGTGCGCTTGTGCGTGTCGGGCAGCACGTAGGAGTCGGTGAACGGCACGCGGTTGATGACACGGATCACCGGGCCGGAGGATACCGGGGGTGCCGTGATCGCGGGCGAATCGGCCGGGACGTCGTAGTCGCCGACCATCTCGCCGCCGTCGAAGACGATGACCGTGCCGTCGATCTCGGCCAGGCGCGACTTGCCCTTGGGGGAGCGCGCCTCGAACAGCTCCTCGACGCGCGGGAGACCGGCCGTGATGTCCTTGCCCGCCACGCCGCCGGTGTGGAAGGTGCGCATCGTGAGCTGTGTTCCCGGCTCGCCGATGGACTGAGCGGCCATGATGCCGACCGCATCGCCGATGAGGGCGATGTGCCCGGTCGCCGGGGCGCGGCCGTAGCAGATGCGGCAGATGCCCCTGGTTGCCTCGCACGTGAGCGGACTGCGCACCGGCACCTCGGCGACGCCTGCCGCCTCGATGATCTCGGCCGCGGCCTCGTCGATGATCTCGCCCGCGTCGACGAGCACCTCCCCGGTCTCGGGGTGCGCCACCGGCGCGGCGGCCGCCCGGCCGATGATCCGGTCGGCGAGCCGCGCGATCATGATGTCCTCTTCCGACGCCTCCGCATGGATGATGACGCCCCGGTCGGTCTTGCAGTTCTCCTCGAGGACGATCACCTCCTGCGCGACGTCGATCAGCCGCCGCGTGAGGTAGCCGGAGTCGGCCGTGCGCAGCGCCGTGTCCGCGAGTCCCTTGCGTGCGCCGTGCGTGGAGATGAAGTATTCGAGCACCGAGAGGCCTTCGCGGAAGCTCGACTTGATGGGCAGCTCGATGATGTCTCCACGGGGGTTGCTCATGAGTCCCCGCATCGCCGCCATCTGCTTGATCTGGGCCTCGTTGCCCCGGGCGCCCGAGTGGGCCATGGCGTAGATGCCGCCGAACTCGGGTAGGTGCTTCTGGATCACCGCGTCCATCTGCGAGCCGACGTCCTGCCAGACGGCGATGGTGCGGTTGTACCGCTCCTTGTCCGTGATGAGCCCCTGGTTGTACTGCTCCACGAGGGCGCTCACCTGACGGTCGGCCACCTCGATGATCGCCGTCTTCTCCTCGGGGACCTTGATGTCGGTGATCCCGATGGTGATCCCCGAGATCGTCGCGTAGCGGAAGCCCAGGTCCTTGATCTTATCGAGGGTGTCCGCCGTGACCTCGTTCCCCACGGTGTGGTAGGTCTCGACCACCAGTTCCTTGAGCGCTTTCTTGTCCATCACCTGGTCGTAGCGGCGCAGCTCCTCCGTCGGGAGGACCTCGTTGAAGATGATCCGGCCGGCCGTGGTGGTCAGCCATCCCTCCTCGGTCTCGGCCCTGCGCACCTTGATCTCGCTCTGGAGATCGATCAGGCCGGCGTCGTAGGCCACCAACACGTCGTCGAAGTCCCGGAAACGGTGGCCCGTGCCCTTGGCCTCGGGCCGCACCTGGGTCAGGTAGTAGCACCCGAGGACGATCTCGTAGGTGGGTGCCACCAGCGGCTCGCCGGAGCTCGGCGAGAGCATGTTGAGCGTGCTCAGCATCACCTTCTTGGCTTCCTGCACCGCCTCCCGCGAGAGGGGCACGTGCACGGCCATCTGGTCGCCGTCGAAGTCGGCGTTGAACGCCGCGCACACCAGCGGGTGGAGCTGGATCGCGCTGCCCTCTATCAGCACGGGCATGAAGGCTTGGATACCCAGCCGGTGCAGGGTGGGCGCGCGGTTCAGCAGGACGGGACGTCCCTTGACGACCTCTTCGAGGATGTCCCAGACCTCCGGATGCATCCGCTCGACCATCCGCTTGGCGCTCTTGATGTTGTGGGCCAGTCCATGCGTGACCAGCTTGTTCATGACGAAGGGCTTGAACAGCTCCAGCGCCATCTTCTTCGGCAGGCCGCACTGAGCAAGCTTCAGGTTCGGGCCCACGACGATCACCGACCGGCCGCCGTAGTCCACCCGCTTGCCCAGGAGGTTCTGGCGGAACCGGCCCTGCTTGCCGCGGAGCAGGTCGGAGAGGCTCTTCAGCTTGTGGTTGTGGCTGCCGACGATGGGACGGCCGCGCCGCCCGTTGTCGATCAGGTCGTCGACGGCCTCTTGGAGCATGCGCTTCTCGTTCCGCACGATGATATCGGGGGCGCCCAGGTCGAGCAGCCGCCGGAGACGGTTGTTCCGGTTGATGACCCGCCGGTAGAGGTCGTTGAGGTCGCTCGTCGCGAAGCGTCCGCCGTCGAGCTGCACCATGGGCCGCAGGTCCGGCGGCAGGACGGGGAGGACGGTGATGACCATCCACTCCGCCTTGTTGCCGCTCGTCCGGAGCGCCTCGACCACCCGGATACGCTTCACCGCCTTCTTGCGCCGCTGGCCGGAGGTCGTCCGCACCTCCCCCTCGAGCGTCTCGGAGAGCTCCTTGAGGTCGAGCCGGCGGAGGATCTCCAAGATGGCCTCGGCGCCCATGCCGGCGCGGAACACGTCCCCGTACTTGTCGTTGAGCTCCCGGTAGCGGGCCTCGGTCATCAGCATCATCGGGCGGATGCTCTCGAGGTCCGCGATCTCCTGTGCCAGCGCCTCTTCAGCGTCCGTGTTGGCCGTCTCTGCGGTCGCGTGCAGCTCCACGATCTTCTGCTCGAGCGCGGGGCGGCCCTCGTCGTCGGCTGCATTGAGCTCGGCGGTGAGACCTTCGAGGGTTTCGGCCGTCTGGGTCTGGGCCTCCTCCGCCTGCTCGGTGTGCTGCTCCTGGAGCGATTCGATGGTCCGCGTGCGGAGGAGTGGGTCCACGGAGCTCACGATGTACTGGGCGAAGTAGAGGACGCGCTCCAGGTTGCGCGGCGAGAGGTCCATCAGCAGGCCGAGCCTGCTCGGGATGCCCTTGGCGAACCAGATGTGCGCCACGGGTGCCGCCAGCGCGATGTGTCCCATGCGCTCGCGGCGGATCTTCGCCCGCGCGACCTCCACGCCGCAGCGGTCGCAGATGACGCCCTTGTAGCGGATCTTCTTGTACTTGCCGCAGTAGCACTCCCAGTCCTTGGTCGGACCGAAGATGCGCTCGCAGAACAACCCGTCCTTCTCGGGGCGGAGCGTCCGGTAGTTGATCGTCTCCGGCTTGGTCACCTCGCCGTAGGACCACTGCTTGATCTGCTCGGGAGAGGCCAATGAAATGCGGATCGCGTTGAAGTCTGTTCCCGCTGGCATCCTGCGTTGTTCTCCTCGTGGGGCTTGTCCCCACCGTAGCCTTGGTCTTGAGCTGGCCTAGGACTGGTCGGTGTCGCCGCCTTCCTCGGTGCTCTGGCGCGTGTACTGGCCGAGGTCGGCACGGACCTCCGGAGCAACCTGCGTCTCGCTCTCCTCCGGGGCGTCGCCGTCGGCTTCCCACGACGGCGGGGGCGCGGGGGCAGGACCGATGGCCGCGGCCACCAGCTCCTCCTCCTCCTCCGGCTCCTCCGAGTAGGTGAACCGGGGTGCGGGGACGCCCCGGTCGTCCTCGTACCGGAGCTCGACCGCCAGGCCGAGGCTCTGGAGCTCCTTGACCAGGACGTGGAACGACTCCGGCACGCCGGGCTGGACGACGTCCTCGCCCTTGACGATGGCCTCGTAGGTCTTCACCCGGCCGATGACGTCGTCCGACTTGACCGTGAGCATCTCCTGGAGGTTGTACGCGGCGCTGTACGCCTCCAGCGCCCAGACCTCCATCTCCCCGAACCGCTGGCCGCCGAACTGCGCCTTGCCGCCCAGCGGCTGCTGCGTGATCAGCGAGTAGGGGCCGGTGGAGCGTGCGTGGATCTTGTCCTCGACGAGGTGGATCAGCTTCAGCATGTAGATGTAGCCGATCGTGATGGGGCCGTCGAACCGCTCGCCGGTCCTGCCGTCGTACAGGACCGACTTGCCCATGACCGGCGGCGCCAGGTTGAGGGCCTTCCCGACGGTGAGCGCCATCTCGTAGATCTCGTCGAAGGTGCCCGTGGTCGTGAGCTGCTCGCCCGTGGACTCGGTATACGGCTCCGCGAGGTCCCCGAGCCACACGCTCAGGCACACCTCCGACGCGTAGCCCATCTTGGTGTCGTCGAACACGCGGTCCGCGTCGAAGCCGCGCTCGGCGACCCAGGCGCAGGCCTTCGGCCAGTCGGGCTCGGCGTTGGAGCGACCGCCGTTCTGCGAGTCCTGCTGCGCTCCGGCGCGCTCGATCAGCCACGCACGTGCCAGGCCGTCGAAGATGTCCTTGTCCGTCGCGCCGTCGAAGACCGGCGTGACCGCGCGGAAGTTCAGCTTGTGGGCGGCCAGCCCCAGGTGCGTCTCCAGCACCTGCCCGAGGTTCATGCGCGATGGCACGCCGATGGGGTTCAGGATGATGTCGATGGTGGTGCCGTCCGGGAGGTACGGGAGGTCCTCGACGGGCATGATGCGCGAAACCACGCCCTTGTTGCCGTGGCGGCCCGCCATCTTGTCGCCCACCTGGAGCGTGCGGGTCTGCGCGACCCAGACACGCACCAGCTTGTTCACGCCGGGGGCCAGCTCGTCGCCCTGCTCCCGCGTGAGCACCTTGACCTCGATCACCTTGCCCCGCTCGCCGTGCGGGACCCGCAGCGAGGTGTCCTTCACGTCGCGCGCCTTCTCGCCGAAGATCGCGCGCAGCAGCTTCTCCTCCGCGGTCAGCTCCGTCTCGCCCTTGGGAGTGATCTTGCCCACCAAGATGTCGCCGGGGCCGACCTCCGCGCCGACGCGGATGATGCCGTCGTCGTCCAGGTTCCGGAGCGCTTCCTCGCCGACGTTCGGGATGTCGCGGGTGATCTCGCCGGGTCCGAGCTTCGTGTCCCGCGACTCACCCTCGTACTTCTCGATGTGGATCGACGTGAACTTCGCATCGCGGATCAGCGTCTCCGAGATGATGATCGCGTCCTCGAAGTTGTAGCCGTCCATGGCCATGAACGCGCAGAGCACGTTCTGGCCCAGTGCCAGGTCTCCGTGGTCCGTGGAGGAGCTGTCGGCGAGTGCCGTGCCGACCTCCACGCGGTCCCCGCGCGAGACGATCGCGCGCTGGCTCAGGCACGTCCCCTGGTTCGAGCGGACGAACTTGCGCAGCACGTGCGTGTGGTCGTTGCCCTCCTCGTCCGTCACGATGACCCAGCCGCCCGTCACCGAGGTGACGGTGCCCGCGGCCGAGGAGAGGACCATCTGTCCGCTGTCGTGCGCGACGCGCGTCTCCATGCCGGTGCTCACGATCGGGGCTTCCGGACGGATGAGCGGCACCGCCTGGCGCTGCATGTTCGAGCCCATGAGCGCCCGGTTCGCGTCGTCGTGCTCGAGGAAGGGGATCAGCGCCGTCGAGACGCTCACGATCTGCATCGGCGACACATCGAGGTAGTCGATCCGGTCCGGCGGCTCGGCGGAGTAGTGCTCGGAGATCCGGCACTCCACGCGCTCGTCGACGAGCTGAAGCTTGTCGTCCAGCCGCAAAGTGGACTGGGCGACGACGAACTTGTCCTCCTCGTCCGCCGGCAGATAGACGATGTCGTCCGGGTTGTTCCGCACGTAGGGCTGCACCTGGAGCGTCTGCTCCTCGAGGCCGGCGAGCCGTTTGCCGGCCGGGCCCGAGATCACGCGCCCGGCGCGGGTGATGAGCGTTCCGGCCCCGTCCTTCACGTCTTGGCGCGCGATGCGTCCGACGGCGTCAGGGTCCGTGCTGGAGATCTCCTTGTGGACCGTGCGGTAGGGCGTCTCCAAGAAGCCGTAGTCGTTGATGCGGGCGTAGGTCGCGAGGGAGCCCAGCAGTCCGATGTTCGGGCCTTCCGGCGTCTCGATCGGGCAGATGCGGCCGTAGTGGGAGTAGTGGACGTCGCGCACGTCGAAGCCGGCGCGCTCGCGCGAGAGTCCGCCGGGGCCGAGGGCGGAGAGCCGGCGCTTGTGCGTCAGCTCCGCCAACGGGTTCGTCTGGTCCATGAACTGCGAGAGCTGCGAGCCGCCGAAGAACTCGCGCACCGCGGCCACCACCGGGCGGATGTTGATGAGCGCACTCGGCGTCGCCTCCTCCTGGTCGAGGATCGTCATGCGCTCCTTCACCACGCGCTCCATGCGGAGCAGGCCCACCCGGAGCTGGTTCTGGATCAGCTCGCCCACCGCGCGGACGCGCCGGTTGCCCAGGTGGTCGATGTCGTCCGGGCGCGCATAGCCGTTGTTGATCCGGATCATCATCCGGATCATCTCGACGATGTCCTCCTTGGTGAGCGTGCGGTTGTGCGGGTCAACGTCCTGGTTCATGCGCCGGTTCATCTTGTACCGGCCGACGCGCCCCAGGTCGTAGCGGCGCGGGTTGAAGAACAGGTTGTCCAGCAGCGTGCGTGCGCTCTCGACGCTCGGGGGCTCGCCGGGGCGGAGCCTGCGGTAGACCTCCACCAGCGCTTGCGCCTCCGTCTGGACGGCCGTGTCGCGCTCGAGGGTCGTGCGGATGTAGGGGTGCGCCTCGTCGTCGTCGACGTCCGCGAACAGCCGGAGCAGCTCCTCGTCGCTGGCGTACCCGAGGGCGCGCAGGAACGTGGTCACCGGCAGCTTGCGCTTGCGGTCGATCTTGACCGACACGATGTCGCGCGGGTTCGTCTCGAACTCGAGCCACGCGCCGCGATAGGGGATCAGCTTGGAGAGAGAGACGTTGCGTCCCGTGCCGGGGTCCACCATGCGCGTGAAGTACGCGCCGGGGGAGCGCACGAGCTGGCTGACCACCACGCGCTCGGCGCCGTTGATGACGAAGGTGCCCGTCGGCGTCATCAGCGGTATGTCGCCGAAGAAGAGCGTCTGCTCCTTGACCTCCTTGGTCTCCTTGACCTCAAGCTCCACCGTTATATAGAGCGGCGCTTCGTAGGTCACCTCCCGGATCCGGCACTCCGCCTCGTCGAACTTCGGCTTGCGGAACTCGTGGGCCCCGAACCGCAGCTCGAAGCGGTTGCCGGTCACGTCCTGGATCGGGTTGATCTCGTCGAGCACCTCGCGGATATTCTCCGTCTTGAAGGTCTCGAAGGAGTTCGTCTGGATCTGGATCAGGCTGGAGGGCTCCAGCACCTTGGGGATGCGGGCGTAGGATCGGACGGCCGGGGCACGGTTCGAGGCGGGCATCAACAACGTCATACTGGCTTCTACTCCTAGGCTCAAGGGGACGGTCGGGAGACGCGAAGATAGGCCTAGCGGTAGCTAGACCTGGATTATTCGGGGACGCAAGAAAACACAGTGCCGCAGTGCGGAGTGCATACGACTCCTAAGTTACAGAAGTATACTAAGCGTTCCAGCGTCTCGTCAAGGAAAGCCACGCCCATGCCGAACCGCCGTCAGCGAGACAGTTGCTGAACGCGGGAGGGGCCGGAAGCGACTTGCAGGCCTCTATCAGGCGAGGTCGAAGCGGTCGAGGTTCATGACCTTGTCCCACGCAGTCACGAAGTCACGGACAAATTTCTGCTGCGCGTCGTCACTTGCGTAGACCTCAGCGAGGGCCCGGAGCTCGGAGTTCGAGCCGAAGACGAGGTCGACGCGAACACCCGTCCACCTGAGCTCCCCGCTCTTGCGATCACGACCCTCGAACTCCTCTTCGGCCTCCGATGTCGCCTTCCACTCCGTCGAGTTGTCGAGCAGGTTCACGAAGAAGTCATTGGTCAGCGTCTCGGGACGGTCGGTGAAAACCCCGTGCTTCGACGCTCCGGCGTTGGCGTTCAAGACGCGCATGCCACCGAGGAGGACCGTCATCTCGGGAGCCGACAGCTTCAGCATGAACGCCTTGTCCACCAGCAGATGCTCCGCCGGGATGTGGTTGCCCCTCTGGAGGTAGTTGCGGAACCCATCGGCGGTCGGCTCGAGCGGTGCGAACGACGTGACATCGGTCTGCTCCTGTGAGGCGTCGGTGCGCCCCGGCGTGAAGGGGACCTGCACGGCGTGGCCCGCACGCTTCGCCGCCTCCTCGACGGCTGCGCAACCGCCAAGCACGATTACGTCGGCGAGCGAGACTTTCTTCCCCCCCGTCTGCGAGTCGTTGAACTCCTGCCGGATCCCCTCGAGGGTCTTCACCACCTGCGCCACGCCGGAGGCCACGTTGACGTCCCACTCGGCCTGTGGCGAAAGGCGGATCCGCGCCCCGTTCGCGCCACCGCGCTTGTCGGTATCACGGTAGGTCGAGGCCGACGCCCAAGCGGTCGAAACCAGCTGGGAGATGGACAGACCTGAGCCGAGGATCTTGGTCTTGAGGGCCGCGGTGTCCGCGTCGTTGATCAGCTGGTGGTCGACGGCGGGAACGGGATCCTGCCACAGCAGTTCCTCGTCGGGAACCCACGGTCCGAGGTACCGCGAGGTGGGTCCCATGTCTCGGTGCAGCAGCTTGTACCAAGCGCGAGCGAACGCGTCGGCACACTCGTCCGGGTTTTCGTAGAACCGCTTCGAGATCTCCTTGTAGATCGGATCGACGATCAGCGCGAGGTCCGTCGTGAGCATCATCGGCGCGTGCCGCTTCGACGGGTCGTGCGCGTCCGGCACCGTGCCCTGCGCGTCGG
>JADFQE010000134.1 GCA_022561985.1 Chloroflexota bacterium | reverse complement strand
TGGCCGCCAGCCTTCTCCAGCGCGCGGGGATTCCCAACATCACCGAGCTAGTTGGGGGGATGGGAGCGTGGCAAGCATCCAAGCTCGCGGTGGAACACTCGTAGGTCACTAGAGCGGAGCGCTTCAGGCGGCTCCCGCATGACATCCTCGAGAACTAGCTGTAGCTACTCAGCTAGCCGCTCAGGCCATGACGGACGACACCGCCCGCGTCCGACTTACTCTGGGCGGTACCGCCAGTTGCTGTTGTTGAAGGCTATCGAGCTCCAGAAGCTGGCACGGCCGGTCGGGAGTCGCTCCACTGACGGATCCACGCTTCGATCTCTGCCAGCGGAAGGACATCCGCGTACTTCTGGTCCATGTCGAAGAGGTTCATGGCGTGAGCCGATTCGTGCCGGTCAAACACGCACTCCTCGGCGACAACCATGCGATACCGGTAGCTGGTGCCCTCCACGACGGAGGCGCGAACGCATCCGCTCGTGCTCTCCCCCGCGACGATGACGGTGTCGATCCCCAGACGAGTCAGGTGACCTGGGAGCGGAGAGCCGAAGAAGGCGCTCGGTGACTCCTTCCGCAGCACCGCCTCGCCCAGCACCGGCGCAACCTCGTCAACGATGTCGTACCGTCGCGCGAATCGGTCCTTGGCCTCCGCGCTCGTATCCATCGTCTTGGCCCGGTTGTGCCGGTTCCAGCCCTTGATCCCCGAGTCGCTCTCCGCGAGGCCGGTGGTGTGGATCACCGGGATGCCGGCCTCCCGTGCCGTGGCCAGAAGCGATTGGATGAACGGAAGCGCGTTCCAGGCCACGGGGCCGCAGCTGCTGGGCCACCTTGGTAGTGCTTGCACGAGCGGCTCGGGCTCGTCGCCGAACACCCAGCGATAAAGGTCAATCATGAGCAGCGCCGGCTTCTCCCCGAACCCGATCCTCTCGTCGGCGCTCGCCTCCAGGTGCGACTTGTCCTGTTCGGTCAGGAACTTGTCCCAGATCCGCTCCGCCATGACATCCTCCTTCGTGTACGGGCCGACTGTCGCGAGCGCTTGCTCGGCGTGCATCTTATCCGCCGTTGGCGGGCCAGGCTAGGCCTAAGCGACTTTGCGGTAGCTGCCGGTGCGCGGCGCCGCGGTCACGCACTGGAGCCAGCGTAGAGCCCAGTCTCCGGGTGGTAGCCCGACCACCCGTACCACTCCGAGATGAAAGAAGGTACGAAGTTGAGCGACGTGCCCACCAGGGGCCCTTCCACCGCGTGGCCGCCGATGTCCCAGGTCGATGCCGTCTGGGCGTCGCGTAGCCGAAAGCCGCGGATCGCCGGGGTGTTAGCGAACTCCAGCGTCCGGCCGCCGACGGTTCGCTCGAAGGCGATACCCGTCTGAGAATCGGCGTCGTAGACCACCACGACGGGCACTCCACCGACCTCCGTGTTCACCACGCCGCCCTCACGCCCCACGGAGTCGATCGGGAAGCCGACGAATGCGCCATTGGCCTCGACGCCAACCACCAGCGCGTTGGCCGCCAGCCGGTCGTCGCCCCAGAGCGCTTCCCGCCGGTTCGGCTGTCCGATGCGCACCGAGCGGTAACGATCCTTGTAGGGCGTGTCTGGGTCTAGCACCAGGGTCTCCGGGTGCTCGGCCAGCCAATCGGCCCAGGCCATCTGCGGAAGTGGAACGAAGGCGAGCCGTTCTCCGACCAGCGGCCCCTGCGACGCGTTACCGTCTAGGTGGGCCCACACGGTGCCGGTCTGACGGTCCCGCATCATGAACACGTCCTGGTAGAGGCCGAGCACATCGAAGGTGAGCCTTTCTCCGTTGATCACGGGGTCGAACCCGACCCCCGAGCTGCACTTAATTCAGTAGGTTACGAGGAGCGGCTGACCCTGGACCGTGTCGTTGATGATGTGGTGCCAGAACATCATGCTGACCGGGTAGGCTCTCGCCTCCCCACCCTGGGCGTAGCCCAGCACCAATTCGTCGTCGCCCAGGAATGCGGCGGCGCTGGCAGGGATGAAGGCCGGGTCGTCCAGCGGTACGAAGCCGCCGCCACGCTGTTGTGGGCTGCGCGGGGCGCTGGTCCCTGTGGGCACATCGCTCCCATCCATGGGCGTCGGTGTGGATGCGCTCGCGGTGCCGAAGGGCGTGCTCGCCGCGGCGGGAGTCTCTGGCGCTGGCCCTGCGCAGGCGGCAAGGCAAAGCGTGGCCAGGGCTGCGGCCCCGAGGAGCGCGTGGACCTGTTTTACCGCGTGCAAAGTGTGTCCGGTTCCTTCAATGTCAACGTCAGGATAAACGTCGTGCTCGCAGTCCTGTCAGGCATCGAGGCGTGGAGAGCCCAAGACGCGCTGCGAAGAGAGTAGCGCTCGGCCCTGGGTACCTACAATGCCGGTCTGCGCGTATGCCAGTCCGTTGCCGTTTGGTAGACGTGCGCGGCGTGGATCACGCCCGCGTCGTCGAAGCGGCGTCCAACGAGCTGCAGCCCGATCGGCAGACCCTCGCTGGAAAAGCCGCAGGGGACGGATATGGCTGGGAGGCCGTTGAGATTGAAAAGCCGCGTGATGCGGACGAGCTGGCGCGAGGAGACCTCGCCGCCGGGCCCGCGCTTGGCGGCCTCTTCGAGGAGCGGCGCAGGGCTGGGGGTCGTCGGCGTGGCCAGCAGGTCGAACCGCCCGAACACGTCATCGAACGTGCTGGCCATGGCGTTCCGGACGCGAAGCGACTGGACGTAAGCATGCGCCGGCTGAAAGAAGCCCGCCTCGATGCGCTTCCGGACCGTCGGGTGATAGAGCTCCGGCTGGGCACGGATGCGCTCGGCATGGTACGTCGTCGCCTCGGCCGACGAGATCGTCATCTGGGCCGCCCAGATCGTGTCGAGCCCGGGGATCTCCAGGTCGTCGACCTGCGCCCCTAGCTCGCCCAACTGGGCCATCGCCTCCTCGAAGGCCACCTTGACCTCGGGGTCCATCACGTCCCAAACGTAGTTGCGAGGGACGCCGACCCGCAAGCCTTTCATGTCGCCGTCGAGCGCGCCGGTGTAGTCCCGCGGCTCACGGCGGGCGGAGCCGGGGTCGCGCCGGTCGTAGCCCGCGAGCACGTTCAAGGCGATGGCGACATCCTCGACGGTGTGGGCCATCGGACCGACGTGGTCCTGGCTCCACGACAGCGGCGTCACCCCGAACCGGCTGACCAGGCCGTACGTCGGCTTGAGGCCCGATAGCCCGCAGAGCGACGCCGGCGAGCGCACCGATCCCGCGGTGTCCGTCCCAAGCGCCAGCGGGACCTGGCCCGACGCGACGGCCGCACCCGAGCCGCTGCTCGACCCGCCGGTGGCGCGGTCGAGCGCCCACGGGTTGCGCGGAGGGCCGTAGAGGTCGTTGTGCTCCGTCCCACCGTAGGCGTACTCGACCATGTTGGTCTTGCCGGCGAACGAAGCCCCCGCTTCGGCGAGCCGCGAGACGACCGTCGCGTCCTCGTCCGGCACGAAGTCGGCCGTCACGGCCGAGCCCGACGTCGTCCGCACGCCTCGCGTCCAGAACAGGTCCTTGAGCCCGACGGGGATGCCGTGTAGCGGGCCGCGGTAGCGCCCGGACGCGATCTCCGCCTCGGCCTGGCGGGCTGCCGCGAGCGCCTGCTCGCGCATGACGGTGATGAAGGCGTTGAGCCGCGGCTGGAGGACCTCGATGCGGTCGAGGAAGGCCTCGGCCACTTCGACGGGTGAGACGCGCGCGTCTCGGATCAGCCGCCCCCATCCGGCGACGGTCATCGTCGTGAGGGCCGTATCGGCCATCC
>JADFQE010000052.1 GCA_022561985.1 Chloroflexota bacterium | reverse complement strand
CTGGAGGACCGCGCGGGCTTGGTCCCCCACATCAGGGAGAGCCTGGCCATCAAGAAGCGCGTCATCGAGATCGACGAGTTCGATACCGGCGAGCGGCAGAAGTTCAACTACGGTCACACCTTCGGCCACGCCCTCGAATCCGCGACCGGCTACGCGGTGAGCCACGGGCAGGCCGTCACCGTCGGCATGGACCTCGCCAACTACCTCTCGGTGCACGGCGGCCTGCTCGACCGCGCGGGCTTCGACGCGCTGCACGGGCTGTTCGTGGCGAACTTCCCCGACTTCGACTGGCGGCGCCTCGACCTGGCGCGCTACACAGCAGCGCTCTCGGCCGACAAGAAGAACGTCGATGGGGGGGTGACCTGCGTGCTGTCGGCCGGCCCCGGCAGGCTCACGAAGAAGCGGCTCGCCATGGACCCCACGCTCGCCGCGCTCATCGAGCGCTACTTCGAGGGGCCCGTGGGCGCCGAGCCCGGACCGGAGCCGGCGCTGGAGATAGCCGATGCATCTTGATGGAGTAAGGGAGGCTTAGGTGCGGATACCGGTTCTACGGATACCGTTCGATGGAGACGACCGCCGCTTCCTCCAAGAGGGGTGGGAGGGCGTGCTGGACTCCGGGCAGCTCACGCTGAGCAAGCACACGCAGGAGTTCGAGGAGGCGTTCCGGGAGTTCTCCGGCACGAAGTACGCGGTCGCGGTCAACAGCGCCACCGCCGCGCTGGAGGTCATCCTGCGCGCGCTTGATGTGCAGGACGCCTCGGTCATCGTGCCGACCAACACGTTCCTGGCGACGGCGCTCGCCGCCGTGCACGCGGGCAACCGCGTCATCTTCGCCGACTCCGACCCGGCGACCCTGGCGCTCGACCCGGACGACGTGGCCAGGCGCATCACGCCCGATACGCGCGCCGTCATCCTGGTGCACATCGGCGGGGTCATCACGCCGCGCATCGCCGAGCTCAAGGCGCTCTGCGACGAACGCGGCCTGCACCTGATCGAGGACTGCGCGCACGCCCACGGCTGCTCGATCGACGGCCGCATGGCCGGGAGCCTGGGGGTCGCCGGCGCCTTCTCCTTCTTCCCAACGAAGGTGCTCACGACGGGCGAGGGCGGCATGGTCACGACGGATGACGAGAGGGTCTACAACCGCGTGCGGATGCTCCGCAACCAGGGCAAGAACCCGGACCTCGGCAACCGCATCTCCGAGGTCGGCCACAACTTCAGGATGAGCGAGCTCACCGCGCTCGTCGGCGTGCAGCAGATGCGTGCGGCCCCCCGGCTGATCGAGGAGCGCCGCCGCGCCGCCGCCTTCTACGACGCGGCGCTGGGGGCGGTCGAGGGCATCACGCCTCTGCCGCTCCCCGAGGGCGTCGAGTCCAGCTACTACAAGTACGTCGCGTACCTCGACCCCGACATCGACCGCGCGGCGCTCAAGCGCACGCTGCGCGAGCGGTACGAGGTCGCGCTGACGGGCGAGGTCTACGCCGAGCTGTGCCACGAGGAGCCGCTGTGGGAGCGCTACACCTACTGCGGGCGGCTCCGGGGCGAGCGGGTAGCCTGCACCCGGTGGCCGGGCTGCGGCTGTGGCGAGCCGGCCGGCGACTTCCCCGGCGCGCGGCGCATCAGCGAGCGCCACGTCTGCCTGCCGGTCTACCCCGGCCTCGGCGAGGACGAGCTCGCCTACGTCGTCGAGAGCCTCTCGGCCGCGCTGCCCGCATCGCGCGTGGACGCTCCCGCAAGCGAGCGTTCGAGATGAGCGGCAGCGTCCTCGTCACCGGCGGAGCGGGCTTCATCGGCTCGACGCTGGCCAGGCGGCTGCTGGCTGAGGGCTACGACGTGGTCGTGCTGGACAACGTGGTCTCGGGCGCCGTCGCGAACGTCCCCGACGGCTGCGAGCTCATCGTGGGCGACGTGCGCGAGGCAAGCGTGCTTGCGGCGCTGCCCAAGCGCGACTACGTGGCCTGCTGCCACCTGGCCGCACAGTCCTCCGGCGAGGTCTCCTTCGAGGACCCGCGCCTCGACGTCACCACGAACGTCATCGGGACGCTCAACGTGCTCGACTGGGTGCTGGAGCGGGGCGTCGGGAAGGTGGTGTTCGCGTCCTCGATGGGCATCTACGGCGACGTTCCGCCCGACGTGCCGGTCGCCGAGGACACGCTCCCGCACCCGAAGTCCTTCTACAGCGTCTCGAAGCTGGCGGTGGAGCATCTGCTCAAGCTCTACGAGACGGAGTACGGGCTGCGGTTCACCGCCCCGCGTCTCTTCAACGTCTACGGCGTGGGGCAGGACCTCGACAACCTCCGCCAGGGGATGCTGAGCATCTACCTGAGCTACCTGCTGGACGGCGAGCGGGTCCTGGTGAAGGGGTCGTTGGACCGGTATCGGGACTACGTCTACGTGGACGACGTGGTCAACGTGTTCGTCCATGCCATCACCGCCCCGGAGCTCGACGGCGAGATATTCAACTGCGGCACGGGGGTGCAGACCCACGTGTCCACCCTGATCGAGAAGCTGTGCGCGTGTTTCGGCATCGACGACTACCGTTCGGTGGTCGACCAGGCGCCGGGCACCCAGGGCGACCAGTTCGGCAACTTCGCCTCGGTGGAGCGGATGAAGGAGCTCGGTGTCCCCGTGCCCGCCACGACGCTGGACGAGGGGCTGCGCCGGATGGTCGATTGGGCCAAGCAGGTCACGCTCAAGCGATGAAGCCCTTCGGGCGCGAAGTGAATAGGGAGATCTTCTGATGAGAGCACTGGTTACGGGAGGATCGGGATTCATCGGCTCGCACGTGGTCGACCAGCTCGTCGATCACGGCATCGTGCCGAGGATCTTCGACATGGTCCAGCCCACGTTCCGCACCGACGTCGAGTACTACCACGGCAGCATCTTGGACCTGGACGCGGTGACCATGGCGATGAACCAGGTGGACGCCGTGTTCCACCTGGCCGCGGTGGCCGATGTGAACGAGGTGGCGGCCGACCCCCACTACGCCGAGTCGATCAACGTGCGCGGGACGATCAACGTGCTGGAGGCGATGCGCAAGACCAAGGGCGTCCGCCGCATCGTCTACGGCAATACCACCTGGGTCTATAGCGACGCGGAGGGCGATGTCGTCGACGAGGACACCCTGATACCGCCGCCCTCCAATTTCTACACGTCCACCAAGCTTGCGGCGGAGAACTACTGCATCGCCTACTCGCGGCAGTTCGGCATCGACGCGACGATCCTGCGCTACGGCATCCCCTACGGCCCGCGTGCCCGCCCCGCCGCCGTGATCCCCGCCTTCGTCGAGCGCGCGCTGGCCGGCGAACCGCTGACCATCCAGGGCGACGGCTCGCAGTTCCGGCAGTTCGTCTACGTCGAGGACCTGGCGCGCGGCAACGTGATGGCGCTCAAATCCATCGCCAAGAACCGCGTGTACAACCTCGACGGCAACGAGCGCGTGACGATCCGGCAGATCGCCGAGTCCGTCCGCGACATCATCGGCGACGTCGACGTGCAGTTCGGCGAGCCCCGGCCCGGCGACTTCAGCGGCAAGGTCGTCTCCAGCGAGCGAGCGCTCAAGGAGCTCGGATGGGCTCCGCAGGTCTCCTTCCAGGAGGGGTTGCGCCGCTACATCGACTGGTACCGCGAGGTGCGCTCGCGCAAGGAAACGGAGTGGGCGGCGGTCGACGCCGGGCTGGCCGCCGACGGCGTGACGGCAGGCGTCTTCGCACGGACGGCTCCGAAGTAGACCTTGGCGGCCCAGACCCCCTCGGCTCAAGAGCAATGAACGTACTGATCATCGCACCCCATATGGACGACGAAGTGCTCGGCTGCGGCGGCGCCATCGCCCGTCATGTCGACGACGGCGACGCCGTCGAGGTCTGCGTCGTCGGCAACCGGGCGTACGGCCACGCCTACGACGACGACGCCATCGAGGCGGAGAAGGCTTGCGCGCGGCGCGCCCAGGAGGTCCTGGGCTACGGCGGCCTGACGCTGCTCGATCTCCCCGACGAGCGGATGTACGCGCACTTCCAGGAGGTGCTCATCGCCATCGAGGAGGTCGTGGGGCGCGTGCGGCCCGAGACGGTCTACGTGCCGCACGCGCTCGACCTGCACCAGGACCACCGCACGGTGGCGCACGCGGCGAACATAGCGCTGCGATCGAGCGCGGCGCCCTTCGCCCGGCGCGTGCTGGCCTACGAGGTCCCCTCGGGCACGGAGCAGACGTTCGCGGCCAGCGGTGGGGGCTTCGCCGCCAACGTGTACGTCGACATCGAGGCGCAGATCGAGCGCAAGCTCGCCGCCCTCGCCGCGTACGAGCGCGAGAGCCGTCCGTTCCCGCACCCGCGCAGTCCAGAGACCCTGCGCGCCCGCGCGCTCCTCCGCGGCGCGGAGTGCGGGCTGGCAGCGGCCGAGGGGTTCGCGATGCTCCGGGAGGTGATCGCACGATGACCGAGACATCCAAGATGACCGAGACATCGGGGCTGTACGGCTCGTCGAAGCCGCTGACGCAGAGGATCGACGCGCAGGCGCGGTACGGGACGCGCGACCTGACGGCGTGGTTCCTGGACCTCGCCGCGCCGGGTCCGGCCGAGGCCGTCCTGGACATCGGGTGCGGAAGCGGGAACCACCTGATCCCCTTCGCGAAGGCAGCGGGCAGCGCCGTCGGCATCGACTCCTCCGAGGAGCTCGTCGCGTCGGCCCAGCGGGCAGCGCGCGAGGCGTCCTTGGACAACGTGCGGGTGCTCGTCGGCTCGGGCGATGCGTTCGACCTGGAGGGCGAGCGGTTCGACATCGCGATGTGCAACTTCGCGATCTACTACATGGACGCACCCCGCGTGATCGAGCTCTTGGCGGCCCACCTGAAGCCGGACGGCCGCGCGTACGTCATGGGCTCGCCGGACGAGAACGCCCGCGAGCTCATGGAGATCCACGGGACGGCCACCGCATATGTCCCCGGCGTCTACGCGCCCGGCTACTCCGACGTCCGCAAGTACGAGCCGGCGATGCGGAGCAGCTTCGCCGAGTGTGTGTTTCATCGGTTCGAGAACCCCGTCGTCTTCCCTTCGGTCGAGGCGTTCATGAGCTACTACCTGGGGACGACGCTGTTCCAGGCCAGCGACGGCGAGACCGAGGACCTGGAGGCCAGGATCGCCGCGGCCGCCAAGGGCGTGTTCGAGGAGCACGGCGAGGTCCGTGTGACGAAGATCGTGGACACGGCCGAGCTTCGGGGGCCGAAGGCGCATGGCTGAGCCGGCCCGTCCGCTCTCTCCGGTGGTCCCGGTGGTCAAGGTCAGCATCCCCATCAGCATCTTGGTCGCGACGTTCGATCAGGCGGGCTACCTGCCCCAGTGCCTGGACAGCCTGCTGGACCAGCGCTTCGACGCGGGGGCGTACGAGATCGTCGTCGTGAACGACGGGTCGACCGACACGACGGCGGACGTCCTCGCGGGCTACGTGGCCGAGCACGGCGCGCGGCTGCACGTGGCGGTCCACGACCATTGCCGGGGACTTGCCGCGGCGTGCAACACGGGCCTGGAGCGCGCGCGTGGCGCCTGGATCCTGCGTGTGGACTCCGACGACTGGCTGGAGCCCGACGCGCTGGCGCTGCTCACGGCCGCGGCCAGCGAGCACCCCGCAGCGGGGATCGTGATACCCGACTACTGGGTCGTGAGCGGCGAGCGGGTGACGAGGGCGCGCCCCGCGCTCGACAACCTGTTCACCTGGCAGGCCGGCGGGCCGCTGCTCGACCGCGACGCCGTGATCGGCGCCGGTGGGTACCGCGACCTCTTCTGGGAAGAGTACGACCTTTATCTGCGGATGCTGGGGCGTGGGGTGCAGGCGGCGCGGCTCGAAGCGCCGGTGCTCTTCCACCGCCGGCATCCGCAGAGCATGACGGCGGGCCGGGCGGCCCGCGCCCGCGGCTGGGACCAGCTGGTGGAGGCGTGGCCGCTGACGACCCTGGAGCAGTACGGGAGCCACCGCGCGCTGGGGCGTTTCGCCCGCACGGCGGCCGCAACAGCCCGTGCGGCGGCCGCAATAGGAGGGAGGAGCGCATGAGCTTGCGCGTCATCGCAGAAGCAGGCGAGAACCACCTGGGCGACATCGACCGTGCCCTTGAGATGGTGCGGAGGGCGGCCGGCACTGGCGCCGACTTCGTCAAGTTCCAGTCTTACAACGTCGAAGACCTGAGCCCGGAGACGCCCCCCGAGGCGCGCGAATGGGTCAGCCGCGTGCAGCTCAGCGTGGACGACCACCGCAAGCTGCGCGACGAGGCGGAGCGCTCAGGCATCACGTTCCTCAGCATGGCCGTGAACGTCCGCTGGGCGACCGTGCTCCAGGACCTGGGGTGCAAGGCCATCAAGCTTGCCAGCGTGAGCCTCACGAACCACCCGCTGCTCCGGTTCGCCGGGGAGCACTTCGACGAGGTCTTCATCTCCACGGGCATGGGTAACGTGGAGGAGATCGGGGAGGCCCTCGAAGCGGTGGGTGACCGGGCCAAGGTCACGGTGCTGCACTGCGTGTCGATGTATCCGGTGCCCGATGAGCACGCGTCGCTCTTGAGCATGACCTACCTGCGCGAGCGGTTCAGCTGCTCGGTCGGGTACTCCGACCACACCATCGGCAACGTGGCGTGCATCGCTGCCTGCGCCCTCGGCGCGGAGCTCTTGGAGAAGCACTTCACGCTGGACAAGACGCTTGAGGGCACCGACCACATCCTCTCGGCCGACCCGGCCGAGATGGCGGACCTGGTGCATAGCTGCCACCGGGTGGCGGCCCAGCTCGGCACGGCCGACAAGCACCTGAGCGAGGGCGAGATGGAGGCGCGGGTCGCCATGCGCTCCATGTTCCCGGCGGGCTGATCCGAAAATCGCATGTCAGACACCAACCTGCTCTTCATAGCCGAGTTCGCGTGCATCCACGAGGGCGACGGGGACTACCTCGTCGAGCTCGCGCGTGCGGCGCGTGAGGCGGGCGCGGACGCGGTCAAGTTCCAGGTCTTCGACCCGGACGAGATCGTCGCGCCCGGCCACCCGGACCACGCGTACTTCCGCAGCATCTGCTTCACGACCGAGCAGTGGGTCTCCCACATCGGCCGGTGCGCCGACCTGGGCCTCGATGTCTGGATGGACGTCTCCGGCCGGTTCAGCCTCGACGTGGTCCGGGCCGCCGAGGGGCGCGTCGCGGGCGTCAAGATCCATTCGGCCGACATCGACAACGCCGTCGTCTTCGAGGGCGTCCGGGAGCTTGGGGAGCGCGGCCTGCCGGTCGCCATCGGGTGCGGCGGCACGCCGCTCATCGACCTGTTCGAGCTGCTCGACGCCCTCGGCCCCGCGGTCCCGGTCGTCCTCATGCACGGGTATCAGGCCTTCCCCAAGCTGGAGGGCGCAGCGGGAGGCCCGCCGGCCAAGGGCGTGGTGGTCGAGGATCTGGAGCTGTGGCGCATCCGCCAGCTCGCCCAGACGTTCCCGAACGCGCGGGTCGGGCTCGCCGACCACCTCGCCGGCGACGACCCGATGGCCGTTGGGGTGCCGGCGGTCGCGGTGGCGCTCGGCGCGAGCGTCATCGAGAAGCACGTGACCCTGCGGCGGGCCGACCGGCGGGAGGACTACTTCAGCGCGCTGGAGCCCTCCGAGTTCCGCGCGATGGTCGAGGGGGCGCGCAGCGCCGCCGCGGCGGTCGGCTCGGATGCGCGCGAGATGGGCGAGGGCGAGAACGGCTACCGGCGCGAGATGAAGCGCACCGCCGTCGCGGCCCGCAAGCTGAGCGCGCACGAAGCGCTCGCGCCCGGCGCGCTGGAGCTGGTGCGCGACGGCAGCTACGTGAGCGGGGCGCGCGCCGGACGGCTCGTGGGCCGGAGCCCACACGCGGGCGTCGCCGCCGGCACGCACCTGACCGAGGCGCTGCTCCAGCAGAAGGTCGGCGTGTTCTGCAACGCGCGGACCGGCTCATCGAGGCTGCCGGGCAAGGCACTGCTGCCGTTCTACGGCGGGTACACGGCCCTCGGCTACCTGCTCAAGCGGCTGACCTCGTATCCCGGCGACATCGGCGAGGTCGTGCTGGCCACGACGCACCTCCCGGACGACGACGCCCTCGAAGCGATCGCGGGGGAGGTCGGCGTGCCGTGCTTCCGGGGCGAGCCGGCCGACGTGATGGGCCGCATGGTGCAGACGGCCGACGCCTTCGGGTGGGACGTGCTGGTGCGCGCGACCGGCGACGACCAGTTCGTGTCGTGCGAGTACATCGAGAAGGCGCTTGCCCACCACCTGGAGAACAGCCTCGACTACACCCGCATCGCGGGGCTGCCGGTCGGCATGGCCTGCGAGGTGATCGACGTCAGGACGCTGCGGCGGGTGCACGAGGCCATCGTCAACCGCGCCCAGACCGAGTACGTGACGTGGTACCTCGACTCGCAGTGGACCTGCCGCAACGGGCTCATCCAGGCCGAGCCGGCCCATCGCCACGAGCGTTTCCGGGTCACCCTCGACTACCAGGAGGACTACGACGTCATGCGCGAGCTCGCGAGGCGTGCTCATGCCGCGCAGGACGGCTTCTACGTCTCCATCGACCGGCTGATCGAGACGCTGATCGACATGGATCCCGCGTGGACGCACCACGAGGAGCTGTGGCCGCTTGAGCGTGCGGACGTGGACGTCTCGCTCGTGTACCGGGCCCCGGCCGAAAATAGCGGGACGCAGGCCCCATGAACGACCCGCCGTTCGACTACGAGGACAAGAAGGCCCGCGAGCTGGAGCGGCATCTCCGCGGTCACGCCGAGAAGGCCCAGGGGAGCCTCATACGGCGCCTGGTCCACCACCCGCTGATCTTCGACATCGAGCGGAACGCCTTCAATTACAACTTCCCGAAGCAGCAGATGGCGGCGCTGCTATGGGAACGCCTGGGGGAGCAGAAGGCCGCAGACCTGCTGCTCGCGCCCTGCGGGAAGGGTGGCGATCTCCCCTTCCTCCGGCACGTCGCGCACGCCTTCCATGGCATCGACCTCTCGCCGGTGGCGGTGGGCCAGTGCCCCCCGGAGGTGCGGGCGAAGGAAGGGGACATCCTCGATTCCGGCTACGCCGACGGCGCCTTCGACGCGGTGGCGAGCCCGCTGTTCTTCCACCATCTCCTGAACGTCGGGTTCGCCCCGTTCCTTGAGGAGTTCCACCGGATCATGAAGCCGGGCGCCCAGCTCGTGATCCTCGAGCCGTGTCTGTGGTACCCCCTCAACATCATCACGAGGCCCCTCAAGCACCTGCTCGGCAACCCGATGGGCGAGGTCGAGGACGAGGGCCCCTTCTCCCCTGGGCTGTTGGTCCGCGCGCTGGAGGCAGCGGGCTTCGCCGACATCGAATGGCGCGGGGCGTCGTTCTCGCACCCGCGGTTCTACAAGCCGATGGCGCGCTTCGTGAACCGCGTGACGAAGCCGCTGCTGACCGTCAGGCCGTTCCGCACCTTCGCCTGGACGGTCGCCTACGCGGCCCGGAGGCCGTGATGGACGGCGTTCGCCCAGATGGCCCGCAGTTCGTCCTCATCAACTCCATCTCGCGCTCGGGCGGGACGTTCCTGAAGGCGCTCTTCGACCGCCTGCCGGGGGTGCTCACCTTCCCGATCGAGTTCCCGACGGCGGCGGGGCGTTCCGTCGACTTCCTCACATCGGAGCAGTTCGGCAGGCTGGGCGGCTACCGGGAGTGGGCCGATGCCACCGGCCTGAGCTACTTCCTGACGCAGTTCGGGAACCGCCCCTACGGCCGCATGTTCGGACGGCCCCAGCGGCCGGGCGAGCCCGACGTGTCGTTCGACTACGGCGAGTTCTCCCGCATCGTCGGAGGGAGCTTCGCCGGGTTCGGGAACGTCCGGGAGGCATACCTCGCGTCCTGGCGGACCTTCGCCTCGTGCATCACCGTCGATGGGGCGCCAACGGCCTGGGCGGCCGACGACTTCCCGATGCACGCGCTGGTGAACCACTACGCCACCGACGTCACGCGGGAGTTCTCGATCCTCGATCGCAACGCCGCCCCCGTGTGCCGCCTGTATCTGGTCCACGTCGTCCGCGACCCCCTTGAGAACGTCGCCAGCCTCCAGCAGCACTGGGTGTCGGTGGGACGCCACCGGGGCTTCGCCGCCATGGCGCTCGCCCGGTGGGAGCTCTACCTCTACGCGGCGCTCCGGAACAAGACCCTCTATCCCGACCGCTGCGACGTGGTGCTCTACGACGCGGACGTGGCGAACGTCGCCAGGAGCTTCGCCGCATCGCCGGTCCCGCTGCTCCAGACGGCGGCGGGATCGGACATGCGGCCCACCGTCCTGGGGCTGCCGCTCCAGGGACAGTCGTACAAGGAGCGGCGCGGCGGCGGTGTCGCCGAGCGGTACGACTACGCGTCGCGGTTCTCGCCCGATGACCTGGCCGGCCTTGAGCGGGGCCGCGAACGCATCTACCGGTTCCTGGGCATATCGAGCCTTGCCGAGGTCGCCTCGGGGTACCAGCCGTCGGCTGGGTTCCAGGAGCTCGTCGATCTCTCACCGGAGGTCTTTGAGGGGCTGCTGCGCTCCGCCGGCGACACGTTCACCTTCGCGGTCAGCGAGCACCTCGACTTCGACCGCAATGCGCTGCGCCACGTGCGCCAGCTGGGCCTGTCCGGCCTCGCGCGCAGGCTCGCGCGCAGCGTGGTGGGGCCGAAGCGGTTCCGGCGATGAGGCAGGCCATCCGGGTCGTGGCGAAGGCGGGGTTGCGCGTGCTGGACTGGAAGACCAAGCAGCGCGTGCTCGAAGCCGCCGCCTCCCTGAGGCGCAGCGGGCGGCGCAACGGCGCGGGGGGCTACGCCGACTACAGCGTCGGGAGCGTCGACGCGAGCCCGAAGCACGCCGACCCGGCGAAGCTCATCGACCGCCTGTTCCGCTACGAGCGGGCGCTGGGGGAGGAGATCGACTTCGCCGGCAAGACCGTGCTGGAGATCGGCGCCGGCCCGGTGCTCGGATGGGCGCTGGTGGGGATCGCCCGGGGCGCGGCCTGCTATCACGTCCTCGAGCCGGCGTTCAACCCAGCGGTCCTCGACCGCTACGCGGCGTACTTCCGCACCCACCGCCAGTGGATCGGGCGCGTCGTGGGCGAGGTCCCGCCGGTGGACGAGCTGCTGGCATCCGGCGCGATCCGGGTGGTGCGCGCGCCGGCGGCCCGGACCGGCCTGCCCGAGGGCTCCGTCGACCTGGTGCTCTCGAACTCCGTGCTCGAGCACGTCGAGCACGTCGACGCCCTCGTCGATGAGCTCGACCGCATCTGTGGGCCGGATGCGCTCCAGTACCACGTCGTCGACTTCACCGACCATCAGGGCGGCGCCGACCCCTTCGCGCACGTCTACGGCCACGATCCGGAGGAGCTGCGCGCGCTCTACCGGAGGCGCGGCATGCCCATCAACCTGCTGCGGCTCCCGGAGCTGACGGAGCGTTTAGCCCGCCGCTTCGAGGTCGAGGCCACCGTGCTGCTGGAGGACGCATCGCACCCGTCGGTGCGCTCGCCCGAGGACTACTGGCGCGAGCGCTTCACGAAAGAGGAACTGGGGATCGAGGTTGCGGTGCTCAAGCTCGCCAGACGCCATGCAGGCTAGCCCCGGGGCGGGCGCCCCGCCAGCGGACGAGCGCGCGGTCTGTCCCGCGTGTGCGCACGCCGACTTCCGCCTCTATCGTGAGGTCGTCTCGGGCGTCCGCGAGGTGCCCGATGGGCTCGACCGCGGCGCCTTCGTGCACGTGCGTATCGAGCGGTGCGCGAGCTGCGGCCTCTACCGCACGGTGCACCTGGGCGACCCCCGCACGCCGGCCCAGCTCTACGAGGAGGGCTCCGTCTCCTTCGAGGCCTCGGCCAGCAAGATCGGCGCGGCGGGCGACCGCTCCCCATCGAGCACCGACGAGCTGTCGATGCTCGGCGTCGCCCCCCCCGCGCGCCTGCTCGACGTCGGCTGTGGCGCCGGGGCGTTCCTATCGAGAGCCGCGCGGGCTGGCTACGAGGCATCGGGCATCGACCTCGACCCCAAGGCGGTGGCCTTCGCCCGGGACCGCCTTGGCCTGAGCGTGCAGCGGATGAGCCTGGAGGAGCTGCCGCAGAGCGAGAGGTACGACGTGATCACGATGCTCGGCGTGCTGGAGCACATCCCCGAGCCGGCGCGTTTCCTGAGCTGGGCGCGCGAGCGCCTCGCCGATGGCGGCGAGGTGCTCATCGGCGTGCCCCATGCGGGGAGCCTGAACCGGCTGGTCTCGCGCCTGAGCCGCGACGAGTGGGACATGTTCCTGGAGCCGGGCCACCTCTACCACTACGACGTGCGGACCTTGGGGATGCTGGCCGCTCGGGCCGGCCTCACGCCACGGCGGTGGGCGACGGGCACGATGACGATCCGGGGCAAGCTGCCGTTCCTCCCCTTCCGCAGCGCGCCGCTCGAGCGCCGCCTCCGCGGCCTCGTCGCGAGCTACGAGGTGGTGAGGCGCGCCTACGGTGGAGCCCTCCGGCTCCTGGACGCGGTGCGGGCCGGCGACATGCTGTTCGCCACGTTCGTCCCCGAGGGGCGAGAGGCCCAGCCTGCCCAGTCCCAGGACGCGGCATGATCGACGGGGAGGTGCTGGTCGCCGGCCTGGGGTCCATCGGCGAGCGCCACGTGCGCAACCTGCTGGCGCTCGGACAGCGCGACGTCACCGTGCTGCGGCGTGAAGCGAAGCCGCCGCGGACGCTCTCAGGCGCCGAGTTCCGCACGGTGACCGGCGTGGACGAGGGTTTCGAGCGGCACCCGGCCGCGGTGATCGTCGCCACGCCCACGGCGCTGCACACGGAGTTGCTGGCCCGCGCGGTCGAGGACGGCGTGCCGACGCTGGTCGAGGTCCCGCTGGCACACACACTCGACGGCCTCGAGCAGATCGCCGAGCGCGCGCGGGAGCGGGGCGTGCCCGTGCTGATGGGGCACAACCTGCGGTTCCATCCGGCGCTGCGGGCGGTCCGCGAGGCCGTGCTGCGCGGGGATGTCGGCGACGTGCTCTACTCCCAGGCGCAGTTCGGCGAGTACCTCCCGGACGCCCACACCTGGGAGGACTACCGAGGCCGCTACGAGGCCCGGGCGGACCTGGGCGGTGGCGTGATCCTCACCAGCATCCACGAGATCGACCATGCGTGCTGGCTCTTCGGCCCCGTGGCGACGGTCACGTGCGTGGCGCGGCGCCGCGCCCTGGACGGCGACGTCGAGGACACGGCCATGATGGTCCTCGAGCACGAGAGCGGCGTGCTCTCGCAGATCACGCTCGACTTCGTGCAGCGGCCCTACCGGCGCTGGCTCCAGGTCGTCGGCAGCGAGGGGACGATCGAATGGGAGCTCCGTGGGGACCGCGTGCGCCGCTTCACCGCCGCGGCGGGGGAGTGGGAGGACGCGCTCGTCCTCGACGATTACGACGTGGGCGAGACGTACCTCGATGAGCTGCGCCACTTCGCACGCGTCGTCCGGGGCGAGGAGGAGCCGGTCGCGGACCTGGCCAGCGGGCTCCACGTCTTGGCGGTCGGACTGGCGGCGCGCCGGTCCTCGGCCGAGGGGGCCAGCGTACCGATAAGGCTGACGGCGCCGGACATGAGCCGCGGCGCCAAGGGAGGCAATCGTTGAGAATGATTACATCTCTCAGACTTCTGGTCAGGAAGGTGCTCTCACGGCTCGGCTACCGACTGGTTCGCCAGCGAGACCGTGGCTTGCTCCCCGATGACGAATACAACCGAATCAAGAGTGCCATCATCAGGCAGTTCATTGATGTCCGCATCCCCGAACCTGACGATGAACTCCACAGCAGCGTCTCGTCAAAGGTCATCTTCAGCTATCACGACGCCCTCGAGACGACTCATAATCCTGTGTACAATCCAAGCGTGCTTTGGAAGGACCTCTACGGCCACTCGCCCTATCTTGCCGAATCGGCTTCAGAACAGTTGCTCGCAGCGGGTCTATTCTTGGGAGCTAGATGCGATTGGCTTGAGGGAACCGGTCCACAAGCGTTGGTCGAGAGTTGGCTTCGTCAGCCCGAGAACTTTGAGCGGAACGTTGTCGCAGCCATCAGAGGGAGATCCTTCCTCAGAGGCCGCTGGCTCAAGGCGGGCTATGACAGCGGGTTGATAAACCGGATATTCGATGCGGGACAGCCCATCAAGATTGAATACGGGGAAGAGATCGTTGGCGACTGTGATCAGTTTTGGTTCTACCTGACCAGGATCAAGGAGTTCTTTGAGCCGGCGGCGAAAGACCGAGTCATCTGCCTCGACCTCGGAGGCGGTAATGGCCGGTTCCTGTGGGCCTTCAAGAATCTGTTCCCCAACTCGACTGTCGTATCCTGTGATCTCCCCGAGACCCTGTTGGGCGCTTCATATCGCCTGAGCATGTATTTCCCACAGCGACGCCACCTGTATTTCAGCCGGAAGAGCGTCCGGGAAGACCTGAAAGATATCGCCAGCTTCGACTTTGTCCATATCCCCAGCTTCGCGATGGGAGAACTCCCGCCGGCGTGTCTGGACCTCGTCGTCAACACCAACTCGCTGTCGGAAATGAGGCCAGAGACCATCGGCAACTACATCTCGATCATCGGAGAGAAACTCAAGCCGGGCGGGGTCTTCTACACAGTCAATAGGTCGGTTCCAAAGCCGAATCGGGCGCACGTGGATGTGCCCTTGGGGGAGTTTCCGGTATCGGAGTCTACTTTCGAGACATTGAGTTACGATGATCGGTTCACCGACATGGACGTCTTTTATCGGTTGGGCTCGGTCCAGGTGGGAGAGGCAGCCTATAGGAAGCGGCAATGAGCGTGGGGCAGGTCCGACCGGATCGACCGCGGTGCCCATGGTAGTCGGAGCGCAGGCAGACGTTCCCCCGGTCGACGTGTCCAGCCGGCGCTGTGCGCCCCTTACGTCGGCGGGGGCCAAGAGCTCGCGCACGGAATCCTTTGTGGTCGTGGTCGGTCTCGACGGCTGAGGCGGCCGGCTGGAGTTGATGCGTATGTCAAAGCGGGTGGAGAAGTGGTTCGATATGGCGGGGAGGGTGGTGGTGCTCACGGGCGGCACGGGCCGGCTGGGCCGGCACTACGCCGACGTGCTGAGCGAGGTTGGGGCGAACGTCGTCCTCTTCGACGTGGCCCAGGATGCGTGCGACGAGGTTGCGGCGGGGTTGGCGGACCGGCACGGGACGAAGCCCCTGGGCCTGGCCGTCGACATCAGGAAGAAGCCCGACGTCGTCGCGGCGGTCGAGCGGGTCGTCGGCGAATACGGACGGCTCGATGTGCTCATCAACAACGCGGCGGCCGAGCAGCTCACGGTGATCGACGGCAAGGTGCTCGACTTCGAGGACTTCCCGCTGGAGCTGTGGCAGGCGAACCTCGACGTCAATCTGACCGGCGCCTTCCTCTGCGCGCAGGCGGCCGGCAAGCGCATGGTGGCGCAGGGCGGGGGCGTGGTCCTCAACATCGGCTCGATCTACGGGGTCGTCGCCGCGGACCAGCGGATCTACGGCGAGTCCGGCATCAACTCGAGCGTTGCCTACGCCACGACCAAGAGCGGCCTCATCAACTTCACGCGCTACCTGGCGTCGTACTGGCAGGGGAAGAACATCCGTGTGAACTGCCTGTCGCCGGGCGGTGTGTTCAACGACCAGGCGGGCGAGTTCCTCGAGAACTACACCTACCGGACCATGCTCAAGCGCATGGCCGCGCCCGACGACCTCGCCAGCGCGCTGCTCTACCTGGTCTCGGACGCCTCTGGGTGGGTGACAGGGACGAACATGATCGTGGACGGCGGGTGGTCGGCATGGTGAGGAGCGCTTTCGGGTTTCGCCCATTGAATCGTTCTGGTCTTTCGAAGTTCAGGCGGCTCTTGAGAACCGGTTCTTGTGTGAGGAGGACGGAGACGCCGCGTCAAGGAGGGAATCCGTTATGAAGACGGTTCTCTTCGTCGCGACGACCCAAGGTGCTGGAACGCAGCTGATCAACGAGGTGCTTGTCAATCTCGGGCTCGTTCGTATCAATGACGACCCAGCTCTGTTCTGGCCGCTGTATATCAAGGCGCAGAGCGAACCCGACTTCCTGTGCACCTGGCATGATCTGGCCAAGGACGGTTACACCAATCGAGATGCATTCTCAGATCTCTGCGCGCGCTGGGACGTGGTGGCGACCGCTACCGAGCTTCTGACTGACCCCGAGAAGGCTCACCAAGCTTTTCGTGAGATTATCGTCGACCGGATCGATGCGCCGAACCTGATGATCTCTCACCTGTTCCACTACGTTCAGCCGTTCGTGGAAGTGAGGGAGGGCCTTGAGCCGTATCGCTGGTCACAAGCGGAGTGCGATCGAGCGTTCGACCTATTGGTCGAGTCGCTGACACACCCATCGATCGAACTCAAGGCGCTCCGATTTCTCCGCCACCCGATGGCCGTTTATGCGAGCAAACGAGAGCGATTCGAAGACGAATTAACGCACGACGAGCGTTTGAAGCATCTCGAAGGCTACTACCGGCGCCTAACCGCCCTCGATCGATGGCCAGCAGAGCGCAGATATACGGTCAGGTACGAGGACCTCTGCGCGGAGCCGGCAAGCGTAGTGCCTGCGTTGGCGGCGTGGGTGCTTCCAGACGCGAACGGAGTTGCCGGGGTGGCATCCATCCAAGCTGCTTTGGCGATTCCACTGGCGCGGAGTGTGCAGCACGCTTCCTTAGAGTCACGGCTAGGGGCCGATCGCGTGAATGAGATAACGGAAGCGTTGGGCTACCGCATGCGCGACGTTCAAGGTCGGTTGAACTGGATGGCTGACCGTGCGGCGCGCTACCGGTACGAATTCGCAATCGTTGCTGGAGTCGCCTTCGGCCGTCGGGAGCTATCCGTGTCTAGCGTACACCACGCATTCAGCCTACCGTCGAAGGTTCTGAGGAGGCTCACCCGTTTGATCCCAGGGGTGTCTGCTCGATGGGACGAGGCAGGAGCGCGAAAAGCCGCCTTCAATCGTGCCGCGCATACTCGGACCCCCGACGACCCCGGAGCAGCGTGAGTCCAAGGTGCTTGCCCATCGGAATGAGGGTCGAGCGACGCCGGGTGTGGAGTGCACCGAGCTCATGAAGCTGTTCCTCTCCACCACAGAACCGCTCGCTCGCTGCGCGCGAGCTAGGCTGAGGTAGACCCCATGTCAATCGTCAAGACCATCCTCGGATACCAACGCCTCTACCGCCGTCTCATGGGCGGGAGCGTTTATCTCTTGATCGTGGTGATGCTGGGAGCCAGCCTAGCGGAGGGGCTCGGTGTCCTGATGTTCATGCCGCTGCTCGAAGAGATTAATACATCTGATTCAGATGCCCAGATTGTGAGCGAACTGATCGCCATAGCGGTAGATTGTCATGGTGAATGTTCCACGAAGGAGATGCAGGAATAGCACGGTCTCAGTCCAGCCGCCTTTGCTCTCCAGGATCATCCGGTTGACATCGCCCTTGCTTTCCAGCCCCAGGCCGCCGCCGTTCACCAGCGCCCGCTTGCGGAATACCTCACAATGGCGCGCCGCGTCGAACATCCCGGTTGCCAGGAAGTTCTTAACCTCATGGTA
>JADFQE010000051.1 GCA_022561985.1 Chloroflexota bacterium | reverse complement strand
GGCGCCCTCGACCGCAGGCAGCGTCGCGCAGGTGCGCGAGTGCGCGCAGCTCCTGCTAGGCTGGGCGAAGTCCTCCGGCGCGCCGGTGTTCCTCGCGGGGCATGTCACCAAGGACGGCAGCGTCGCGGGGCCGCGGGTGCTGGAGCACATGGTGGACGTCGTGCTCGCCATGGAGGGCGAGGCGCTCTCCAGCTACCGCGTGCTGCGGTGCACGAAGAACCGCTTCGGCTCGACGAACGAGGTCGCGCTGCTCGAGATGACCGGCGACGGCCTCGCCGAGGTCGCCGACCCGTCCGCCGTGCTCATCGGCGAGCGCTCGGGCCACGTGCCCGGCTCGGCCGTCGTCGCCACGCTCGAAGGCACGCGTCCGCTGCTGTGCGAGGTGCAGGCGCTCACGAGCCTCACGGGCTTCACGCCGCCACGGCGGAGCGCGAACGGCATCGATGCCAACCGCCTCGTCATGCTCACGGCGGTGCTCGGCCGGCGTGCGGGCCTCGCGCTCGCCGGGCAGGACATCATGGTGAACGTGCCCGGCGGTCTCCGGATCGCCGAGCCCGCTGCGGACCTCGGCATCGCCCTTGCGGTCGCGTCCAGCTTCTACGACGCGCCGCTGGACCCGGCCACCGTCTCCATCGGCGAGGTCGGCCTGAACGGCGAGGTGCGGCGGGTCCAGCAGGTGGAGCGGCGGCTCGGAGAGGCCGCGCGCCACGGTTTCACGCGGGCGCTCATCCCCGCGCGGAACGCCGGCGAGGTGAGCGTGCCGGGCATCGAGGCGGTGGGCGTCGAGAGCTTGCGCGAGGCCATCGCCAAGGCGATGAGGGCCACGGGATGACGACAGCAGGGGGTGTTGCCTGATGGGACTCGGCACTTTTCTTTCCCGATTGCTCCCCGGCCGGCGCCGGGACGGGCCTTCCTGCGAGCACATGGGCATGGTCCAGGTCGTCACGACCGAGGCGGAGGGCTGCGAGGAGTGTTTGAAGACCGGCGACGGCTGGGTGCACCTGCGCCTGTGCATGATCTGCGGCAAGGTCGGCTGCTGCGACGACTCCCCCAACACGCACGCGACCAACCACTTCCGGGCGGAGGGCCACGCGCTGATACGCTCGATCGAGCCCGAGGACTCGTGGGCCTACTGCTTCGTCGACGAAGTCATGCTGCCGGACCCCGCCGCGGGCGCAGCTGCCCGGTAGCTGGGCCTCTTCTTCAACCGTGCTGGCTGGGCCCCGATGGGCCTGCTAGGATGGGCGTCACCTTCCCGCCCATCGCGAGGTACCTTGAGCGTCCAGCGCCGCCTGCCCGAATGGTTCACCGTGCGGATGCCGGGAGGCGCGAGCTTCCTGGACCTGCGGCGTCAGCTCCGCACCGCGGAGCTGCACACGGTCTGCGAGGAGGCGCGCTGCCCCAACATCGGCGACTGCTGGGAGCGCAAGAGCGCCACGTTCATGATCCTCGGCGACGTGTGCACGCGCGCCTGCCGCTACTGCGCCGTCACGAGCGGCCGCCCGTCGGCCATCGACCCCGGCGAGCCCGCGCGCCTCGCCCGGACGGTCGAGCACCTCGGCCTGCGTTACTGCGTCATCACCTCGGTCGACCGCGACGACCTCCCGGACGGCGGCGCGTCGGTCTTCGCCGAGTGCATCGAGCTCATCAAGGAGCGGTTGGCGGAGTGCAAGGTCGAGGTGCTCATCCCAGATTTCGCAGGCGACCGCGAGGCGCTCCACACGGTGCTCGATGCCGGTCCCACGGTGCTCAACCACAACATCGAGACGGTCCGGCGCGTCTTCAAGAGCGTCCGGGCCAAGGGCGACTACGACCTCTCGCTCGACCTCCTCGCCCGCTCCCGCGAGCACGCGGCTGGCATCCCCACCAAGAGCGGCATGATGGTCGGGCTCGGCGAGACGACCGACGAGGTGCTCGCGACGATGGCCGACCTGCGGGAAGCGGGCGTCGAGCTGCTGACGGTCGGTCAGTACCTGCGCCCGTCGTCCGCCCACGTCGCGATGGACCGCTTCTACCACCCGAGCGAGTTCGCGGAGCTCGCGCGCGCCGGACGCGCCATGGGCTTCCGCCACGTCGCCGCGGGCCCGCTCGTCCGCTCGTCGTACCACGCGGAGGAGCAGCTCGAGGCGGCAGCCGCGGCCTCGGCGTAGGAGGCACGGATGGTGCGGATAGCAGTCCTCGACGACTACCAGGGGACGGCGCGCGAGCTCGCCGACTGGGACTCGATCCCCGGCGCCGACGTCACGTTCTTCTCGGAGCACGTGTCCGACCCCGGCGCGCTCGCGGCCATGCTGGAGCCCTTCGACGTCGTCCAGATGATGCGCGAGCGGACGCAGCTCCAAGCCGATGTGCTTGAGCGGCTCCCCAAGCTGAAACTGCTCTCGGGCACGGGCGGCCGCCACCCCCACGTGGACGTGGACGCGGCGACCCGCCTCGGCATCGTCCTCACGGGGACCAGCGGCGGCTCGGAGTCGACGCCGGAGCTCGTGTGGGGGCTGATCATCGGCGTCATGCGCAACCTGTACCGGGAGGACAGTGAGATGCGTGCCGGGCGGTGGCAGACGCGCATCGGCCCGGGGCTCGCGGGCAAGACGCTCGGCATCCTGGGCATGGGCCGGATCGGCACGCGGACGGCGGCCACGGCGCAGGCCTTCGGCATGAGCGTCATCGCGTGGGGCCCGACCCTCACGCCCGAGCGCGCGGCGGCGAGCAACGCGACGTTCGTCTCCTTCGACGAGCTGTTCGCGGGCTCCGACGTGCTCACGATCCACGTGCCGCTGACCGACCTGAGCCGTGGGTGGATCGGTGAGCGGGAGCTCGGTCTGATGAAGCCGACTGCCTACCTCATCAACACCTCCCGCGGGCCTATCGTCCAGGAAGCAGCGCTGGTCGATGCCCTGCGCAACGGGACCATCGCGGGCGCGGCGCTCGATGTCTACGACGAGGAGCCGCTGCGCCCGGACCACCCGCTGCTCGCCCTCGAGAACGTCATGCTGTCGCCACACCTGGGCTACGCGAGCCTCGATGGGCTCGCGGGCTTCTACGCGAAGGCGGTCGCGAACATCAAGGCGTGGGTGGCGGGAGAGCCGACGGGGGTCGTGAACGAGGACGTGCTCCCGCACGCCCGGCGCTGAGCGCGCGTTTGTGCTGAGCCTGTCGAGACCTCGTAGGGGCGCACAGCGTGCGCCCTGCCTCGCTCAGCGCTAGGACCGCCGCCTGCCTATGAAGTCCGTCAGCGCGTCCAGCGAGCGGTGCGCGTCTGAGTCGGGGAGGCCGGCGATGGCTCCGTGGGCCGCTTGGCGGTAGCCGTCCATCACCGTCTCCGTCTCGGCGATGACCGAGGACGCCCCGATCTGCTCCACGAGCGCTTCGAGGTCCTCCCGCTCGGTGCTGCCCTCGCGCAGCCGCCGGACGACCGGCTCGTCGGGGTGGGCGGCGGCGAAGAGCAGCGCGGGCAGCGTCAGGATGCCCTGGAGGAGGTCGGCGCCCACCGGCTTGCCCAGCTCCTCCTCGGTGCCCTTGAAGTCTAAGACGTCGTCCATGATCTGGAACGCCATGCCGAGGTTGTAGCCGTAGGACCTGAAGGCCTCGACCTCCTCGTCCGGCGCTCCGGCGAGCCGCGCTCCGGCCTCCGCGGCCGTCGTGAAGAGCGACGCTGTCTTGTCGTAGATCCGCTGGTTGTAGGCCTCCACGCTCTGGTGCCAGTCGTGGATGCTGAACTGCTCCGAGAGCTCGCCGCGCGCCAGCTCCGTGATGGTCTCCGAGAAGCGCCGCACCACGCCGATGTCGCCGGTGTCGCAGACGAACACGGCCGAGGTGGCGAACACGTAGTCGCCGAGGAGCAGCGCGATGTTCTCGCCCCACGTCCGGCTGATCGTGCTGCGGCCCCGCCGGGTGTCGGCCTTGTCGACGGAATCGTCGTGGATCAGCGATGCGATGTGCAGCAGCTCCACCGCCGTGGCCATGGTCACGAGCACGTCCTCGCGGCCGGGCCGGGACGCGCCGGCCAGCAGCGTCACGGCCGGCCGCACCTTCTTCCCGCCGCTGCCGAGGGCGTGGTCCAGCAGGCTGGCGTCGCCGAGGAGGCCCGACTCGCTCGCCAGCTTGCGCAGGTTGTCCTCGACCGCATCGAGCCCGGCGCGGACGGGCTCGTAGATGGACTCGACCGTGCGGCCGGGGTCACCGGCCCCCTCCGCGGAGCCTGCCGCTTCGGTCATGAGGGGGAACCCGCCTCTCCGGACGTCCCGAGCTTGGAGGCCATCTCCTCCACCACCGAGTCGTCGAGTTTCGTGAACAGCGGGACCGGCTTGGGCAGCGCGGTGCCGGGCAGCGGCCACGCCGCCTCCCAGGGCTCGTCCTCGACGCGCCCGGTGCGGCCGAGCAGCTCGTGCAGCCGCTGCGCGCTGAAGGGCAGGAAGGGGTAGAGGACGACGTCGAGGGCGGCGAGGACGCAGAGGGACGCATACAGCGTGCGCCCCGCGCCCGCCTTGTCCTCGTGGATCTGGCGCCAGGGCGCCTGCTTGTCCAGGTAGCGGTTGGCGTCGCGCGCCAGCCCCATGCCCACGTTCAGCGCCTCGCGGAAGCGCGCCGCCTCGATGCTGGCGGCGGCCGCCTCGACCGCCGCCTCGGCCCGCTCGAGCAGGTCGCGGTCCGCGGGGCCGAGGTCGCCGGGGTCCGGCACGCGGGCCTCGAAGTTGCGCTCGAGTTGCGTGAGCACGCGGTGGACGAGGTTGCCGAAGGTCGCGACGAGCTCGTCGTTGTTGCGCCGCACGTACTCGGCCCACGAGAAGTCGGAGTCGCTGGTCTCGGGCATGTTGGCCGCGAGGTGGAAGCGCAGCGGGTCCGGCGGGAAGCGGTCCAGGTAGTCGGGCACCCAGACGGCCCAGTTGCGGCTCGTGGAGAGCTGCTTGCCCTCCAGCGTCAGGAACTCGTTGGCGGGCACGTCGTGGGGCAGGTTGAGGTCCCCGCTGCCCATGAGCATCGACGGCCAGATGATCGTGTGGAAGGGTATGTTGTCCTTGCCGACGAAGTAGTAGGACTTCGTGGCGGGGTCCTCCCAGAAGGGACGCCACGCCTCGGGGTCGCCCTTCGCCCGCGCCCACTCCTTGCTGGCCGAGAGGTAGCCGATCACGGCCTCGAACCAGACGTAGAGCCGTTTGTCCTCGTAGCCCTCGACCGGGACGGGGACCCCCCAATCGAGGTTCCGGGTGATGGCCCGGTCCTTCAACCCCTCCTTCAAGAAGCCGCGGGTGAAGTTGCGGACGTTGGGGCGCCAGTGCGTCTTCGGCTCGACCCACTCGCGCAGGCGCTCCTCGAAGGCGCTGAGCTTCAGGAACAGGTGCTCGGTGTCGCGCACCTCGATGGGATGGCGCTTGCCGTCGCGGATGTAGACGGGGTCGCGCAGGTCCACCGGGTCCAGCATGGAGCCGCAGTTGTCGCACTGGTCGCCGCGGGCGTCCTCGAAGGCGCACTTCGGACACGTGCCGCGCACGTAGCGGTCGGGGAGGAAGCGGTCGAAGTCCGGCGAGTAGGCGACCTTCATCGTGCCGGGGTAGATGTACCCCTTGTCCATGAGGGTGCGGAACAGCTCCTGGACGGTCTCCCGGTGGTTGTCGGTCATCGTCGTGGTGAACGTATCGAAGGTGATCCCGAGCCGTTCCCACGCGTCGAGGAACGTGGCGTGGTACTTCTCGACGAGCTGCGCGGGGGGGATGCCCTCGGCCTCCGCCTGCATCGTGATGGGCGCGCCGTGGGAGTCGCTGCCGGAGACCATCAGCACGTCGTTGCCGCGGCGGCGGTGGTAGCGCGCGAAGATGTCGGCGGGCAGATAGGCGCCGGCGATGTGGCCGAGGTGGGCGGGCCCGTTGGCGTAGGGCCACGCGACGCCGATGAAGATGCGCTCAGGCATGGGCGGTGCTGCTCAGGGGTGGACGGGGTGGGACGGGCGGCCGATAGGCGATTCTAGCACGCGGTGGACGCCTCCAGCCAAATCCGGTAGGCCTCCCGGCGCGAGAGGCCATAGGCCTCCTCGACCTGCGCCGAGGCGTCCTTGCGGCTGAGGCCCGCGGCCTTCAGACGGGCCAGCGCTTCGCGGGCAGCGCCGACGTCCGGTGCCGGGGCGGGCTCCGGCTCGCCGCCGGCGATCACCAGCACGAACTCGCCGCGCGGCTCGCTGAAGTGCGCCGCGGCGGCCGAGAGCGTCCCGCGGAACGTCTCCTCGTAGCGCTTCGTCAGCTCGCGGCAGACGACGACCTCGCGGTCGCCGAGCGCCTCGCGGCAGTCGGCGAGGGTCGCGCGCACGCGGTGCGGCGCCTCGAAGACGACGAGCGTGAGGGGGTCGTGGGCGTAGGCGGCGAGCATCTCGCGGCGCGCCTTGCGCGATCGCGGCGGGAACCCGAGGAAGCAGAAGGCGTCGGCGGGCATCCCCGCGGCCGCCAGCGCCGTCACGACGGCGGATGGCCCCGGCAGCGAGACGACGGGCACCCCCCGCTCGGCGGCGGCGCGCACGAGCCCGGCGCCTGGGTCGCTCACGAGCGGCGTGCCGGCGTCCGAGACGAGCGCGACGTCGCCACGCTCCAGCGCCGCGAGCACCCTCGGGGTGCGCTTGGGCGCGTTGTGCTGGTTGTAGCTGAGCAGCGGCTTGTGCAGCCCCAGGTGGGTGAGCAGCTTGCGCGTCTGCCGCGTGTCCTCGGCGACGACCAGCGCGACCTCGCCGAGCACGCGCGCCGCGCGGAACGTGAGGTCCTCGAGGTTGCCGATGGGCGTGGCGACGACATAAAGCGTTCCTGGCGTGGGCGGCATGAGGGCATTGTAAGTGCACGGCCGGCGCACGAGGCGTGTCCGCGACGGCCGCCCCTGCTAGGATGTCGCGCGGAGGCTGCTATGACGCTCATCGAACGCGACACCGCCGTCGGCTCGCTCAACCACATCGGCATCGCCGTGGTCAGCATCGAGCGCTCGCTCAAGCAGTTCCAGGACCTCTTCGGCTCCCCGGACGCGGAGATCCTGCGCAGCGACGAGCGGGGGCTCCGCGCGTGTTTCATCGAGCAGGGCGAGACGCACATCGAGCTCTTGGAGCCGCTGCGGGCCGACACGGTGATCGGGCGCTTCATCGACGAGCACGGCGAGGGCATCCACCACCTGGCGTTCACCGTCGCCGACCTCGACGCCAAGGCCGCGGAGCTCACGGGGCTCGCCATCCCCATCATCGACGGCCCGCGCGAGGGGTTCCGGACGCGCATCGCCTTCGCCGACTCCGCGGCGACGCACGGCGTGCTCATCGAGCTCGTAGCCCGCACCTCGCCCGTTCCGTGAGCGTCCGAGACCGCACGAATCGCACGACAAGGAGACGAACGCATGTGCGCAGTACGCGTGGCCTGCCGGAGGCATGACTGGACGAACGCGCTCTTCGATGGGCGCGCCACCGCGCCGTCGATCGAGCTCACGGTGACCGAGCAGGCCAACGTCGGCGTCGACGGCCTGCTTGCCGACGACGCTCGCTTCGAGTACGCGGAGTGCGGGCTGAGCGGGCTGATCGTGGCCCGCGCGAAGGGCGCGCCCGTCGTCGCCCTGCCGATCTTCATACGGAACGCCTTCCGGCAGTCGTACATCTTCGTCCGCGACGACGCGGGGATCAGCACCCCGAAGGACCTGGAAGGCAAGCGCATCGGCACGCGGTACAACATGACGGCGACGGTCTGGGCGCGCGGCTTCCTCCAGCACGACTACGGCGTGCGCCTGGAGCGCGTCCACTGGGTGAACGACGAGCCGGCCGAGGCCGCAGCGGGCTACCGGCTGCCGAAGGGGCTCACCCTCGAGCCGGTGGCGGCGGGCGCGGACCTCCAGGGCTTGCTGCTGGACGGGAAGATCGACGGACTCATCCACGCGGCGGTGGACGTGGATCGGCTGCTCGCCGGCGGGGGCGTGCGGCGCCTCTTCGCCGACGCGGGCGGGGAGGAGCGTGCGTGGTGGGCGCGCACGCACATCGTCCCGATGATGAACGTGCTCGCCTGCCGCGAGGACATCGTGCGCGACCGCCCCGATGAGCTCCGCGAGGTCTTCGCGGCGTTCGTGCGGGCGAAGGAGCTCGGGATGGCGGCGCAGCACAACAACCGCGACTCCGGCCTGTTCTGGTTCTGGGAAACCTTCGAGGAGCAGGGGCGGCTGATGGGCCCCGATCCCGTCCCCTACTCCGTCGGCGGCAACAGGCACGCCATCGAAACGCTGCTGCACTACTGCGCCGAGCAGGGCATCGGCGACCGGGAGCTCGGCGTCGGCGAGCTGTTCGTCGAGTCGCTGGACGGCTAGCCGGGGCGGGTGGGTCGAGGGCTGTGCCCTTGTGCGCTTGTTGTTAGGCGAGTGCGGGCATGGGGGCGACGAGGCTCGCGTCGATGGAATCGATGGTCCCGCGGCCGGTCAGCATCATCGTCGACTCCACCTCGTCGCGCAGGATCTCCATGAGCCGCACGAGCCCGTCGGAGCCTCCGTAGGACAGCCCCCAGAAGATGGGCCGGCCGAAGAAGACGCCCTTCGCGCCGAGCGCGATCGCCTTCACGACGTCGGTGCCGCGCCGGATACCGCCGTCGAGGTAGACCTCCACGCGCTCGCCCGCCGCCGCCGCGACCTCCGGCAGCACCTCGATGGTCGCAAGCGTCGTGTCGAGGTTGCGCGCGCCGTGGTTGGACACGATCAACCCGTCGACCCCGTGCTCCGCGCACAGCGCCGCGTCCTCGCTCGTCATGATGCCCTTGGCGACGAGGGGGAGGTCCGTCGCCGTCTTCAGCCACTCGATGTCGGCCCACGAGGCAGCGGGGTCGTTCAGGCCGCGGCTCGCCTGCCCGGAGTCGAACATCGAGCGCGCGTTGGCCTCCGCCTGCGCCTCGTGCTCCGCCGTGTAGTTGACGCGGGCGCGCCGCTTGTACTTGTTGCGTATGTTCCGCTCGCGCTTGGATGGCCAGTGGGCATCGAGCGTCAGGATGACCGCGCCGAAGCCGGCGGCCTCGGCGCGCTTCACCATCTCCAGCGTCAGCTCCCGGTCACGGTAGAAGTAGGTCTGGAACCACTTCGGCCCGCCGGTCTCCGCGGCCACGTCCTCGAGGGGGACGCTGGAGTTCGCGGTCAGCCCCATGACCGTGCCCATGCGCTCGGCGGCCCGCGCCGTCGCCAGCTCGCCGTCCGGGTGCGCGCGCTTGTGGCCTCCGGAGGGCGCCAGCATGAACGGCACCTCGATGCGCTGCCCCAGGACCGTGGTCGAGAGGTCGGCGCTCGCGTTGCCGGCGAGGATGCGGGGGCGCAGCGCGATGTGCTCGTAGGCGGAGCGCGTCCGTCGCAGCGTCAGCTCGTCCGTCGCGGCGCCCGCCACGTAGTCGAACTCGGCGGGGGCCATGGCCTGCTCGGCGAGTTTCTCGAAGTCGAAGAGGTTGATGGGCTCCATCATGGGTGGGGGCGCGGACTCGGTCATGTTCCCTCCTGCGCTCCGGTGTCCACCGGCGGCCCCCCCACCGTTTGGGGGGGCAGGGCGCGGTCCTCGTAGCGCGCGAGCATGAACACCAGGTCGGAGGCGCGGTTGAGGTAGCGCAGCACCTCGCGGTTGGAGAGCATGTTGCGCTCGCCGAGCTCGACGGCGCGGCGCTCGGCCCGCCGCAGCGTCGTGCGGGCGAGATCGAGCGCGGCCGAGGCGGGCGATGCGCCGGGCACGATGAAGCTCGGTGGGAGCTCGACCTCGGCGTCGAGCGCGTCGATGTGGGCCTCCAGCGCGGACGTCATGTCCGCGCTCACGGCCTTGAAGTGCTGCTCGAGCTTCGCGTGGTTCTCCGAGGCCGTGGCGAGCTCCGCGCCGACGGTGAAGAGGGCGCGCTGCAGCTCCTCCACGATCGAGGCGACGAGCGGCTCCCGGGAGAGCGAGCGCGCCAGGCCGAGCGCCGACACGGCCTCGTCCACGGTGCCACCGGCCTCGGTGCGCGGGTCCGTCTTCGAGACGCGCCCGCCGAAGAGCAGGTCCGTCTCGCCTCCGTCGCCCCGCTTGGTGTAGATACGCACGTCAGAAAACCCTCGGGATTATAGCAACCGGACGGGCCCGCGGAGGGGGCCGGATGGGGGATGCGGCGGCGTGTCCGGGGGAGGTGCCCAAAAACCTCTTGAGACGGTGGTTGACACGTTCCTGAGGGCAGGATAGCATTGAAATGTTCGCGTCCAGACCAGTGTGACAGCGGCCGGAACGGGTGAGAGGGACAGTTTCAGATGCCGACGGTGAACCAGCTCGTGCGCCATGGACGGAAGCGCTTGGTCAAGAAGATCAAGGCGCCGGCCCTGCGCTACATACGGAATACCCTCAAGAACCGCGTCTACCGCGGTCCGGGGAGTCCGCAGAAGCTTGGCGTCTGCATCCAGGTCCGCACCGTCACACCCAAGAAGCCTAACTCGGCGCTCCGCAAGGTGGCCAGGGTCAGGATGACCAACGGGATGGAGGTCACGGCCTACATCCCAGGCGAGGGCCATACGTTGCAGGAGCACTCCGTCGTGCTGATCCGTGGCGGCCGTGTGAAGGATCTGCCGGGCGTGCGCTACCACATCATCCGTGGAGCGCTCGATGCAACCGGCGTCGCCGGCCGCAAACGGGGGCGGAGCAAGTACGGGACCAAGCGCCCCTAAGCTCCTCGCTTGATTCCTCGCCGGGGGCCTCACGGCCTCCCGGAACGGTGTTGGTGGCTCTTTGCTGACGAGCATCGAGCGGGCGCGCAGCGTGCGCATGTTTCGGCGGCGCACGCAGAGAGTTTCATGGAGGGATGGAGAGGTTATGTCTCGGCGGCGGCGTGCTCAGAAAAGGATAATCCCACCGGACCCGCGCTACGGCAGTGTGGATCTGGCGAAGTTCATCAACCGTGCGATGCTCAAGGGCAAGAAGACCACGGCACAGCGGTTCGTGTACGGCGCGATGGAGCTGGTGCGCGAGGAGACGAACCGGGATCCGCTCGAGGTCTTCGAGCAGGCCGTGCGCAACGTGACGCCGAGCGTCGAGGTCAAGCCACGCCGCGTCGGCGGCGCCACCTATCAGGTGCCCGTCGAGGTGACTCCCGACCGGCGGATCGCGCTTGCGATGCGCTGGATCATCCGGGCGGCCCGCGCCCGCGTCGGCCAGCCGATGCGCTCGCGCCTCGCCCAGGAATGGATGGACGCTTCGCGTGGGCAGGGCGCCGCCGCCCGGCGCCGGGAAGAGATACACCGCATGGCGGAGGCCAACAGGGCCTTCGTGCACTACCGCTGGTAAGGACCGACGATCAGAGATGGCAACCGCTTCCAAAACGGACCTCCGGAAGGTCCGCAACATCGGCTTCATCGCCCACATCGATGCCGGCAAGACGACCGTCACCGAGCGGGTGCTTTTCTTCACGGGCCGGACGTACAAGCTCGGCGAGGTCCATGACGGGACCGCCGTGATGGACTGGATGCCCCAGGAGCGAGAGCGCGGCATCACCATCACCGCCGCCGCCACGCGAGCGGAATGGGCGGGCCATCAGGTCAACATCATCGACACCCCCGGCCACGTGGACTTCACGGCCGAGGTGGAGCGGAGCCTCCGTGTTCTCGACGGAGGCGTCGTCGTGTTCGACGCCGTCGCCGGCGTGCAGCCGCAGTCCGAGACGGTCTGGCGCCAGGCCGACCGCTACCACGTCCCCCGCATCTGCTTCGTCAACAAGATGGACCGCCTCGGCGCCGACTTCGACAAGACGGTGGACTCGATCCGGCACCGGCTCCACGCCATCCCCATCCCCGTTCAGTACCCCATCGGCGCCGAGGACACCTTCAGCGGCGTCGTGGACCTCATCGAGGAGAAGGGTTGGTTCTTCGACCGGTCGTCCGACCCGCCGGGCCAGATGCACGAAGGGCCCATCCCACCCGAGATGGTCGAGCGCATCGCCAGCGTGCGCGACGAGATGATCGAGCGCGTCGCCGAGAACGACGACGTGCTGCTCGAGAAGTACCTCGCCGGAGAGCCGTCGTCGCCCGAGGAGATCAAGGCGGCGCTGCGGCGCGCCACGATCGCGAACCACGCCGTCCCGGTGATCTGCGGCTCCGCGCTCCGGAGCCAGGGCGTCCAGCTCATGCTCGATGCCGTCATCGACTACCTCCCGTCGCCGCTCGATGTCCCGCCGCTGGTCGGCAGGCACCCGACCACGGGCGAGGACGAGGCGCGCGCGCCGGACCCCGAGGCGCCCTTCGCGGCGCTCGCGTTCAAGGTGGTGACCGACGCCTTCGTTGGGCGGCTCGTCTACTTCCGGGTGTATTCAGGGACGATCACCGCGGGCTCCTCCGTCTACAACGCCAGCAAGGGCGTGCGTGAGCGGATCGGGCGCCTCCTGCTGATGCACGCGAACTCCCGCGAGGACGTCGAGAGTATCGGCACGGGCGAGATCGCGGCCGCCGTCGGGCTCAAGAACACCTTCACCGGCGAGACGATCTGCGACGAGCGGGCGCCCGTCGTCCTCGAAGCGATCACCTTCGCCGAGCCCGTCATCTCCGTCGCCATCGAGCCGGAGAGCCGCGCCGATCAGGACAAGCTCACCAACGCGCTCATCAAGCTCGCGGAGGAGGACCCGACCTTCCAGGTCCGCTACGACAAGGAGACCGGGCAGACGATCATGTCCGGCATGGGCGAGCTGCACCTGGAGATCTTGGTCGACCGCATGAAGCGCGAGTTCGGCGTCGTGGCCACGGTCGGGCGGCCGCAGGTCGCCTACCGCGAGGCCATCACCAAGTCCGCGCGCGGCGAGGGGCGCTTCGTGCGCCAGACGGGCGGCCACGGTCAATACGGCCACGCCGTCGTCGAGATCGAGCCCCTGGAGCCCGGCTCCCCCTTCGAGTTCGACAACAAGATCCGCGGCGCCACCATCCCGCGGGAGTTCATCCCTGGGATCAAGGCGGGTGCCATCGAAGCGCTGCAGACGGGCACGGTGGCCGGATACCCGGTCATGGCCGTGAAGGTGACGCTGGTCGACGGCTCTTTCCACGCGGTCGACTCGTCGGAGATGGCCTTCCGGATCGCCGGATCGATGGCGGTCAAAGACGCGCTGCGCCATGCGGGCTCGGTCCTGCTGGAGCCCGTCATGAAGATCCAGGTCATCACGCCCGGCGACTACCTGGGCTCCATCCTGGCCGACCTCAACAAGCGCCGCGGCCGCATCCGCTCCACCGAGGGCGAAGGCGGCACGCAGGTCGTCGAGGCCGACGTGCCGTTGGACGAGATGTTCGGCTACTCGACCGACCTGCGCTCAGCCTCTCAGGGGCGGGCCAACTATTCCATGGAGTTCGGACGCTACGAGCAGGCCCCCTCCCACAAGGTAGAGGCCCTGGCCAAGAGCGCATGAGGAGCGAGTCATGGTAGAAGCAGCAGCAGGCAAAGCGCGCACCGCTCCGACGACGGCGAAGATCCGCATCGTGCTCCGCGCCTTCGACCACAAGCTCCTGGACCAGTCGTCGGTGCAGATCGTCGAGGCGGCCGAGCGCACAGGCGCCAACGTCGTCGGCCCGGTGCCGCTGCCCACGCGCATCAAGCGGTTCTGCGTGATCCGGTCGCCCCACGTCGACAAGGACTCGCGCGAGCACTTCGAGATACGGACGCACAAGCGGCTCGTGGACATCCTGGACCCGAACCCCAAGACCATCGACTCGCTCACGCGGCTCCAGATGCCCGCGGGCGTCGACATCTCCATAAAACTGTAATGGACAAGCGCTAAGCAGATGCTCTCAGGACTTCTCGGTAGAAAGATAGGCATGACGCACTTCTTCGGTGCGGAGAGCCAGCTCGTGCCCGTCACGGTGCTCGAGGTCGGTCCCTGCGTCGTGACGCAGGTGCGTACCGCCACGCGCGACAAGTACGAGGCGGTGCAGATCGGCTTCGGCACGGCCAAGGCGCTCAACCAGCCCGCCCGGGGCCACCTGAAGCCCTCCGGCGCGCAGGTCCGGCACCTGCGGGAGTTCCGCGCGGACGAGGTCTCGGCGTTCCACGTCGGTCAGACGCTCACCGTGACCCAGTTCCAGGAGGGCGACCTGGTCGACGTCACCTCGACGACCAAGGGCCGCGGCTTCCAGGGCGTGATGAAGCGCCACAACTTCGCCGGGGGCCCGAGGTCCCACGGCCAGAAGGACCGCGACCGAGCCCCCGGCTCCATCGGCGCCGGCACGTTTCCGGGCCGGGTGGTCAAGGGCAAGCGCATGCCGGGCCACATGGGCAACCGGCGCGTGACGGTCCGCAAGCTGCGCGTCGAGAACGTCGACGGCGAGCGGAACCTCCTCATGGTGCGCGGCGCCGTCCCCGGCGCGCGCAGCACGCTCATCAGCGTCTCCTACACCAGGGGCGTGCCCCTCGCCGAGCGCGTGGTCCCCGAGGAGATCGCCGCCACCGGAGCGGTCGAGGAGACCCAGGTCGACGAGACGGCCGCCGAGGCCCCAGTTGCCGAGGCCCCAGAGGCCGCTGCCGACGAGGCGTCGGCCGAGGACGAGGGGAAGAAGTAGCCATGCAGCTCCCCGTCTACGACATCACCGGGAAGGCCGTTGGGAAGGCCGAGCTGAGCGACGCCGTCTTCGGCGTGACGGTCAACCAGGACCTGCTCCACCAGGCGCTCGTCTACCATCAGGCGAACCAGCGCCAGGGGTCGAGCAACACGCTCACGCGGGGGAACGTCTCCGGCGGCGGGCGCAAGCCCTTCCGGCAGAAGGGCACCGGCCGAGCGCGCCAGGGGACGATCCGCGCGCCGCACATGCGCGGCGGCGGCACCGTGTTCGGCCCGCACCCGCGCTCCTACCGCAAGCGGCTCCCGCGCCGGATGCGCCGGGGGGCCATCCGCATGGCGCTCTCGGCCAAGGTGGCGGCGGAGCGCATCTTCATCGTCGAGAACATCGAGGCCATCGAGCCGAAGACCAAGTCGATGGCCGCCATGCTGGCCGCGCTCGACGTCAAGGGCTCCACCCTCGTGGTGATGCGCGATGCGGCGCCGGAGGCCGCGCGCGCCGTCCACAACCTGCCACGGACCAAGGCGCTCCGCGCCGAGCTGCTGAACGTGCTGGACCTGCTCCGCTACGGCACCCTCGTCATCACCCCCGGCGCCATCCAGCGCGCGGAGGAGTTGTGGGCGCACACCGAGCGGAGGCGTCCGAGCGAGCAGCCTGAGGAGGTGGCCGAGGTCGCTTAAGCGGCCGGAGGCAAGCCATGCACGTCTTGAGCGTCCTGAAAAGGCCTATCATCACGGAGAAGTCGACGCTGCTCCAGGAGCGGAACAAGTACGTTTTCGAGGTCCTCCCCGGCGCGAACAAGCCGCAGATCCGGGAGGCGGTGGAGCGCGCGTTCGAGGTGAGCGTGACAGCCGTGAATATCGTGAAGACCCCCGGTGCGCGCCGCCGCCTGCGCACCGGCCGCTGGCTGATGAGCAAGCCCACCAAGAAGGCGGTGGTGACGCTCGCACCGGGCGACACCATCCAGTTCTTCGAGGGAGCCTAAGGCATGCCGCTGAAGCGTCTTCGACCCACCAGCCCCGGCGTCCGCGCCGCCGTGCGCCCCGACTTCGCGGAGCTCACGGTGCGCTCGCCGCACAAGCCGCTCACGAAGGGCAAGCACCGCACGGGCGGCCGGAACGTGCGCGGCAAAATCACCGTCCGCCACCGTGGTGGTGGCGCCAAGCGCTCCTGGCGGGAGATCGACTTCAAGCGCGACAAGACCGGCATCCCCTGCCGCGTCGAGACCATCGAGTACGACCCGAACCGCTCGGCCCGCATCGCCCTCCTGCTCTACGCGGATGGCGCTCGCCGCTACATCCTCGCGCCGGCGGGCGTGGGGGTGGACGACCAGCTCATGTCGGGCCCCGAGGCCGAGATACGCGCGGGCAACGCGATGCCGCTCGCCTCGATCCCGACGGGGACGCAGGTCCACAACATCGAGCTGCACCCTGGCCGCGGTGGCCAGATGTGCCGCGGCGCCGGCACCGGGGCGCAGCTCCTCGCACGCGACAGCGAGTACGCTTTGCTGCGGCTCCCCTCCGGCCAGATCCGGCGGGTGCCGAGCAGGTGCATGGCCACCATCGGTCAGGTCGGCAACCAGGAGCACAAGAACGAGTCGCTCGGCAAGGCGGGGCGCAACCGGCATCTCGGCCATCGGCCCACGGTCCGTGGCTCGGCGATGTCGCCGCGCGACCATCCGCACGGCGGAGGCGAGGGCCGCTCGGGCATCGGGATGAAGCATCCCAAGACCCCGTGGGGCAAGCCCGCGCTTGGGCCCCGGACCCGCAGGCGCAGCCACACCGATGTGTTCATGGTCCGAGACAGGAGGGCTCGCTGATGTCTCGTTCCGTCAAGAAAGGTCCCTACGTCCACCCGAAGCTTGCGCGGAAGGTGGAGCGGGCGCAGAACACCGAGGGCAAGGTCGTCATCAAGACCTGGTCGCGGGCGTCGACGATCATGCCGAACATGCTGGGCATGACCATCGCCGTTCACGACGGCCGGCGGCACATCCCGGTCTTCATCACGGAGAACATGGTGGGACACAAGCTGGGGGAGTTCTCCCCCACACGGACGTTCCGGGGGCACGCGTCGCGCTCGGAGCGGTCCTCGGCGGTGAGGCGGTAGGATGGCGGTCAAGGCGGTTGGCAAGCAGGTGGGGATCTCCGCGAAGAAGTTGCGGCCGATCCTCAACGCGCTCCGCGGGAAGCCCGTGACCGAGGCGCTCGAGCAGCTGCGCTTCTCGCCGGGCCCGAACGCGGAGTCGGTCGCAGCGGTGCTGCGCTCGGCCGCCGCGAACGCCGAGAATAACAATGCGCTGGACCCGACCCGCCTCCGGGTCGTCGGTGCCTTCGCCGACCAGGCGGTGCGACTCCGCCGGTTCCGGGCGCGCTCACGAGGACGCGCGGGGAAGGTGCTGCGGCCGGCGAGCCACATCACGATCCTCGTCGACGAACAAGGGACAGTAGGAGTAGGCCGTGGGGCATAAGACACATCCGGTCGGCTTCCGTCTCGGGATCATCAAGGACTGGCAGTCTCGGTGGTTCGCGGGCACGTCGAAGGCCTACGCCGCTGGGGTGCTCGAGGATCTGCGTATCCGCGAGACCATCCGCAAGCGCTATACCGACGCGGGCATCTCGCTCGTGGAGATCGAGCGCAGCGCGCAGGACCTGACCGTCAACGTGCACACCGCCCGTCCCGGCATCGTCATCGGCCGTGGCGGCGCGCGCGTGGACGAGCTCCGCAAGGCCGTCGAGGTGGCGGCCGGCGGCAAGCGCGTGCGGCTCAACGTGCTGGAGATACGCCAGCCGGAGCTCGATGCCTACCTCGTCGCCCGCAGCGTCGCCGACCAGCTCGAGCGCCGAGTCATGTTCCGGCGGGCGACCCGTCAGGCCGTCCAGCGGACCATGCAGGCCGGGGCCATGGGGGTCAAGGTCATGATCGCGGGCCGGCTCGGCGGCGCCGAGATCGCCCGGCGCGAGAAGGTCATGGAGGGCCGCGTGCCGCTCCACACGCTCCGCGCCGATATCGACTACGGACTCGCCGAGGCCGCCACGACCATGGGCCGCATCGGCGTCAAGGTTTGGATCTATCGCGGCG
>JADFQE010000050.1 GCA_022561985.1 Chloroflexota bacterium | reverse complement strand
CCATCGACATCGCCAAGGGCACGATCGTGCACTCGCCCCACCTCCCCACCGCGTCGCACATGCCGGTGGTCGCCATGCTCACCGAACGCCTCGGCGCGCCCGGCGTCGTCGGCAACGACGCGAACCTCGCGGCGCTGGCTGAGCACCGGTACGGCGCGGGGCAGGACACGGACGACCTGCTGTTCATCACGGTCAGCACCGGGATCGGCGGCGGCATCATCTCCCGCGGCGAGCTGCTGCTCGGCGCGCACGGATACGCGGGCGAGATCGGCCACATGACCATCGACGCCAGCGGTCCCTCCGCGAAGAGCACGACGCCGGGCGCCTGGGAGGCGCTGTGCTCGGGGACGGCGCTCGCCCGGATCGCCACGGAGCGCATCAACGCGGGCGAGGGGTCCTCGCTGGCGGCCGCGCTCGCCGACACGGGCGCCGAGGCGATGACGGCGCGCGACGTGTTCGCGGCCTACCACGACGGCGACGCGCTCGCCCGCTCGGTCATCGCCGACGGCGTGCGGCACATGGCCGTGGCCCTCACGAGCCTCGTCAACATACTGGACCCCGGCAAGATCATCATCGGCGGCGGCCTGTCCAACCAGTGGGACGACTACATCGCGCCCGCGGTCGCGCTCATGCGGGAGCAGTCCTTCGCGGGCATGGCAAGGGATACGCCCGTCGTCCTTCCAGCACTCGGCGCGGACGCAGGCGCCTACGGCGCGATCGCCCTAGCCCTCGGCGCCGCCGGCGAAGGGGCCGTCTAAGCCCCGTCCCCACCCGCTCAAGCGGCCCGGCGAGCGCTCGTCCGGGGCCGGCGGCACCCCACGGGTGGCGCGAGCGAGTGGGTCCAGGGCTGCGCCCTGGTATACTCGGTCTCGGCCTGCGCCCAGCACGGGAGCGGGCCGGAAATTTGTTCACGGCTCCATGCGTCCGCGGGTGCCATCCAGCGCCCGGACGAGCGGAGGCCGTCTCTGGAGGGACCCCGTGCCCGCCTACGGCATCGTCGGCGCCCAGTGGGGCGACGAAGGCAAGGGGAAGGTCGTCGATTTCCTGGCCGAGAAGGCGGACATGGTCGTCCGCTTCTCGGGCGGCTCCAACGCGGGCCACACCGTCATCAACGACCAGGGTAAGTTCGCGCTCCACCTCGTCCCGTCGGGCATCTTCTGGCCCCACGCGGACGCCGTCATCGGCCCCGGCGTCGTCGTCAACCCAGGGACCCTGCTCGATGAGCTGCGCGGCCTCCAGGAGCGCGGCGTCGCCACCGACCGGCTCTACGTGAGCGACCACGCCCACGTGGTCATGCCCTACCACATCCAGCTCGACCTGCTCGAAGAGGAGGCCCGGGGCGCCAAGGCCATCGGGACGACCGGCCGCGGCATCGGGCCGGCCTACGTCGACAAGATCGCGCGGATCGGCATCCGCATCGGCGACCTGCTCGATGCGGACTACCTCAGGGGCAGGCTGGAGGCCGCTGTCCGCCAGAAGAACCAGGTGCTCACGAAGATCTACGGCGCCGAGCCCATCGACTTCGACCAGCTCTTCGACGAGTGCATCGAGCACGGCGAGGCGCTGCGCTCCTACGTCACGTCGGTGGAGTCGCGGATCGAGGTGGCGCTCGCCAAGGGCGCCAACATCCTGCTGGAGGGTGCCCAGGGCGCCATGCTGGACCTCGACCACGGCACCTACCCCTACGTCACGTCGTCGTCCGTCTCCATCGGCGGCGCCTGCACCGGCCTCGGCATCCCGCCCTCGGAGGTGCGCGGCATCGTCGGCGTGTTCAAGGCCTATTCGACCCGCGTGGGTGCCGGGCCGCTCACCGCCGAGCTCGACGACGAGGTCGGCAGCAAGATCCGCGAGCTGGCCTGGGAGTACGGCACGACCACCGGCCGGCCGCGCCGCGTCGGCTGGTTCGACGGTGTCGCTGCTCGCTACAGCGCGTCCATCAACGGCTTCACCTCGTGCGTGCTGACCAGGCTCGATGTGCTCGACGGCATCTCCCCGGTCAAGGTCTGCGTCGCCTACGAGGTCGACGGCAAGCGGCTCACCTCCTTCCCGAGCCGGCTGCGCGTGCAGGAGCGCTGCCAGCCGGTCTGGGAGGAGCTGCCGGGGTGGACCGCGCCGACGGCCGGCATCACGGACCGCGCGCAGCTCCCGGCCGAAGCGCTGGCCTACGTCGCCCGCATCGAGGAGCTCGTGCGCTGCCCCGTCGACGTCATCTCGACGGGCCCGAAGCGAGAAGAGAGCATCGTGGTGCGGCCCATCCTGCCCGACCGCGCGGGCTAGCAGCAGCAGTTCACAACGATCAGGGCGGAGGAGACGGATGAAGATCGGGTTCTTCAACGACTGGACGCTCGGCGTGGTCAAGGGCAACGACCGCATCGTGGACGTGAGCGAGACCCTCGGAGGCGTCCACGCCCACACGCCCCAGGACCTCATGACGCTCGTCATCAAGAACTTCGACAAGCTCCGCGACCCCTTCGAGAAGCTCGTGTCCGTCTCCGAGGGCGTCCCGATCGAGAGCGTCAGCATCCAGCCGCCCCTGCCGCGGCCCGGCAAGATACTGTGCATGGCCGTGAACTACCTGGAGTTCGGCACCAGGCCCATGCCCGACATCGAGGCGTTCATGAAGTCGTCGGACGTCGTCATCGGCGACGGCGACACGGTCTATCTGGACCCGGACTGTCCCGCGTCGATCTTCCACCACGAGGCGGAGCTCGCCGTCGTCATGGGGAAGGACTCCTACCGGGTGAAGCAGGAGGACGCCTACGACCACATCTTCGGCTATACGGGCTTCATCGACGTCTCCGCGCGGGGCTTCGAGCCGCAGGGCCGCACCAGCTTCTTCCAGGGCAAGTCGTGGGCGACCTTCGGCCCGATGGGCCCCTTCATCGTCACGAAGGACGAGGTGCCCGACCCGCACAAGGTCAACCTCCGGATCACCAACAACGACGAGCCCCGCCAGGGGTTCAGCACCGACGACATGGCCCACAAGATCCCCGAATGCGTGGAGTTCGTCACGCGCATCACGCCGCTCAGCGCCGGCGACATCATCAGCACGGGGACGAACCACCAGGGCCTCGGCGCGCTCCAGGACGGCGACCGCATCACGCTCGAGATCGACGTGATCGGCTCGCTGCACGTCACGGTCGAGGACCCAGCGAAGCGCGAGTGGCCGCGGGGCGTCGACGACGCGATGGCGGCGCGCATGCGGGGGCCGGGCAAGTAGCGGGCGGCGCCCACCGCCAGCGCCCACCTGGTACCCTCTGACCCGTCGGCTCCGAAGGAGCCCGTCCGCAAGAAGGGGATCCCAGGAGCGCACCGTGTCCACGAACAGCTCTCCCATCTCAGTCGTCGTGCACGGCGCGGCAGGGCGCGTCGGCATCGAGGTCGTGCGCGCGGTCAGCGCCGCGCCCGACATGACGCTCGCAGCGGCCGTCGACCGCGTCCCGCAAACCGACGCGCCGGCGCTGCCCGACGGCGTGCCGTACTACACGGACATCCGCCACGCGATCGAGCACGCCGTCCCGGACGTCGTCGTCGACTTCAGCGTGGCCTCGGCATCGCTCCCGATGCTGCCGATCGTCATCGGCGCGGGCGCCCGGCCCGTCATCGGCACGACTGGCTTCTCGGACCAGCAGGTCGAGGACATCGACGGGTTGTGCCGCGAGCACCACCTCGGCGGCGTCCTCGCGCCGAACTTCGCCATCGGCGCCGTCCTGCTGGGCAAGCTCGCGGCCATCGCGGCGCCGTACTTCGACTACGTGGACATCGCCGAGGAGCACCACGAGGCCAAGATCGACGCGCCCTCCGGCACGGCGCTCGGCCTCGCCAGGGCGATCCACGACGCGCACCCGGAGCGCTTCAGCCGCAACACGCCGGAGCGCGAGCCGCTGACCGGGACCCGCGGCGGCGACTTCGAGGGCATCACGATCCACAGCGCCCGGATGCCCGGACGCATGGCGCACCACCAGGTGACCTTCGGCGGGCCGGGGCAGACGCTCACGCTGCGGCACGATACGATAGACCGCCAGTGCTACATGCCCGGCGTGCTCCTGGCCATCCGCAAGGTGGGCGGGCTCGAGGGGCTGACCGTCGGCCTCGATGTGCTCATGGGTATCTAGGCCACGCGCCAGGGGATAGGAACACCGTGCCAGACCCACGTGTCGTCATCGTCGGCGCCACCGGCGCCGTCGGGAGGGTAGCGCTCCAGGTCATCGAGGAGCGCCGCTTCCCGCTGGCGTCGCTGCGCGTCTGCGCCACCCCGCGCTCCTACGGCAAGCTCCTCCCGTTCCGGGGCCAGGACCTCGTCGTCGAGGAGGCGAACGCGGCCCTGTTCGCGGGATGCGACCTCGCCTTCATCTCGGCCAGCACGGCCGCCAGCCGCGAGCTCGGGCGGCTCGCCGCCGGGGAGGGCTGCGTCGTGATCGACGACAGCTCCGCCTACCGCATGGAGCCCGACGTGCCCTTGGTCGTGCCCGAGATCAACGGCGCCGACGTCGATTGGCACAAAGGGATCCTGTCCATCCCCAACTGCTCGACCACCCCCCTGGTGATGGCGCTCTGGCCGCTGCACCGCATCAACCCGGTCAAGCGCATCACCGTGGCCACGTACCAGTCCGTCTCCGGCACGGGCGCAGCGGCCATGGCGGAGCTCGACGCCCAGGCGCGGGACATCCTCGACGGCAAGGTGCCGACGGTCGAGACGTACCCGCACCAGATCGCCTTCAACGTCCTGCCGCAGGTCGACGCGTTCCTGGAGAGCGGCTACACGGTGGAGGAGCAGAAGATGGTGGACGAGACCCGCAAGATCATGCACGCGCCGGAGATCGCCATCTCGGCCACCTGCGTGCGCGTGCCGGTGCCCGTGAGCCACAGCGAGGCCGTCCACGTCGAATTCGAGCGCCCCATGGGCCCCGGCGAGGCACGCGCGCTGATGTCGGATTTCCCGGGCCTCGTCGTGCTCGACGACCCCGCCAACTCCTCCTACCCGATGCCCGTCGACGCGACAGGCAAAGACGACGTGTTCGTCGGCCGCATCCGCGCGGACGCATCGAAGGAGGGCGGCCTGGCCATGTGGGTGGTCTCGGACAACCTGCGCAAGGGCGCCGCGACCAACGCGATCCAGATCGCGGAGGAGATCGTCAAGCGAGGCGCCTGGCTCCGCGCCCCACTCTAGCGCTGTCGTCCCCTAGCGAGCCGCGTTATAGGCGCTGGCCGCGTACGCGAGCGCTTCCGCCCGGCCCTTGACGAGCTCCGGGTCCGACGTGAAGAAGTAGTACGACCGCCCCGCCTCCTTGCGGTCGATCTCCTGCGTCTTACCCCAGTCCGTCACGTCCTCGCGCAGCGTCGGCTCCGGGGGCTCCTCCGAGAGCGTGTGCATGAGGGTCTGGGCCTCCTTGGTCAGCCACCAGTTGACCCAGAGCTTGGCCGCATTCGGGTTCGGCGGCCTCGTCGGCGTGGTCATGAGGTTGATGGCGCCTGAGGCGGTCAGCGCCCCGCCCTCCTTGAAGTCCTGGTGGATCGCCGCAACGGGGAGCCCGAGCGTCGCCAACGCATCGAGGTCCCGCCCCGCGCCGCCGATCGCGATGCCCATGGCGAACTTCCCCTTCGCGATGCCGTCGATGATGAAGGGCGCATCGTTGGTGAAGGTGACATCAAGCTCCGGCGCGACGAAGGCGTCGATCCACGACGGGCCGATGTCCGGGTGCACGTAGGTCAGGTAGTACGTCCCACCGCCGCCGCCGCCCGTCGGGATGTGCGAGACGATCTTCCCGGCCCACTTCGGGTCGAGATAGTCGAAGACGGAGCTGAAGGCGTCGATCTCCTCCTGCGACACCAGCTCGGTGTTGTACCGCATGGTGAGGTTCGTCGGCCCGCCGCGGGCGGCGAAGGTGAAGATGAACTTCTGCTCCGGGTCCGCGTACCAGTGGCGGCCCTGGAACCAGAGGGACTGGTCCGTCACCTCCGGATGGATGAACAGGTCCCCGATCGGACCGAGTGCTTCGGCGGGGATCAAGCGCGAGTTCACCGACGTGGCGCCGCCGTACATGACGTCCACCAGGTAACGGCCGGCGCTGCGCTCGGCGAGCACGCGGTTCACGTGCGTGCTGCCGCTGCCGGTGGCGACCGTGGCCTTGATGCCGAAGGTCTCCTCGAAGACCGCGACGATCGGCCGGAAGATGCGCCCGGCGGGCACGCCCATCGTCATCACGAGCTCGCCTTCGGCCTGCGCGGCCGCGATCAGCGCGCTCCACTCCGCTTCGAAGGGGTCCACCGTCGGCGGCGGCGTCCCCGGCGGCTCCGGCGCGGCGCTCGTCGATGTCGGCGCCGGCGCAGACGTCGCCGCGGGCTCCTCGCTGCCGCAGGCGGCTAGGAGCAGGGCCAGGGAAGCACCGAACACGATCAGGAACCCGATCCGCTTGGAAGTCATTCCGTTCCCCCCTGAGATCGCCGCGCCCCGCGCCTCCGCGAGACGAGGACTTGGTCAAGATGCCGACGCGCATTGTACAGGCCTCGCCCGCGCAGCATTCCTTGACGCACCCCTGGCCCCGGCCTAGCATGCCGCCACGACCACGACTGCCCCCGCGAGGTGCGCCATGGCAAAGCTCCGTCACATCGCCTTCATCTCCCCCGAGCCGGCCAAGCTCTTCGACTACTACCACCACCTCTTCGGCCTCGAGGAGGTGCGCGTGAGCCCCTCGGGCTCCGTGCACGTGATCGACGGGCTGTTCAACCTGGCGTTCCTGGCGCAGCAGGCGGCGCCGTCGGACTCGATGAACACGCACCGCGCCGACGGCCACGAGCTCGACCAGTCCACCGGCATCGCGCACTACGGCTTCGCCGTGGACAGCCTGGACGCGGCGCTGGCCCGCTTCGACGAGAGCATCAAGCGCGGCGAGAGCCCCCAGAACGGCCGGCCGGCCGAGGTGCGCATCGTCGACCCGTGGGGCAACCAGGTGGACCTCTCCTCCCGCGGGTTCCTGGGGCGCGAGGAGCGCAGGCTGCCGGGCATCCGGCACGTCGTGGTCCAGACGGACGCGCCGGACGAGGCCCGCGCCTTCTACCGCGCGTCCTTCGACCTCGCCGACGTGCCGGCCCCCTCCGGCGGTGCGCCGTATCTCTCGGACGGCGACATCACCCTGCATCTCACGGCCGAGCACACCATCGAGCGCCACGGCATCCAGTACTTCGGCGTGCTCGTCGACGACTGGGAGGACACGCGGGCCCGCTTCGCCTCCCTCGGCGAGGAGCTGGGCGACCCGCCGAGGGAGGGCTCCGAACGCATGATGACCGACCCCGAGGGCAACCGCTTCGCCGTTTCGCTGGAGGGCTGGGGCTAGCGCTCTCCTTGCCGCCGCGCCCCGCCCCCGCTAGAGTTTGATGGCGGGGTCCCCGACGGCGGGACCAACGGGACCAAGAGGAGGAAGGCGCACCGTGGTCGACATCGGCAGACTCGTCACCGCCATGGTGACGCCATTCGCGAGCTCGGGCGAGATCGACTACGCGCAGGCCAGGCGGCTGGCGAAAGCGCTGGTCGCCTCCGGCAGCGACGCGCTCGTCGTCACCGGGACCACCGGCGAGAACCCGGCGCTCTTCCACGAGGAGAACCACCGGCTGTGGGCCGAGGTCAAGGACGCGGTCGGCGATACCGCCGCGGTGATCGCGGGCTCCGGCACCAATGGCACCGGCGAGTCCATCCAGCTTGCGGCCGCGGCCGAGCGCTCGGGCGCCGACGCGCAGCTCCTCGTCGTGCCCTACTACAACAAGCCCACGCAGGAGGGGCTGTACCGGCACTTCAAGGCGATCGCCGAGAGCACGGCGCTACCGTGCATCCTCTACAACGTGCCGAGCCGGACGATCACGAACATGACGGCGGAGACGACGCTGCGCCTGGCCCGCGACGTCCCGAACATCGTCGGCATCAAGGAGGCCGGAGCGGTCGAGCAGGCCGCCGAGATCGCCGCCGGTGCGCCCGAGACCTTCCGTGTCTGGAGCGGGAACGACAGCGATACCCTCCCGATGATGCGCCGCGGCGCCTACGGGGTCGTCAGCGTGGCCTCGCACCTCGTGGGCTCGCAGATCAAGCGCATGATGGAGCTCGCGGCGGCGGGCGACATGGCGGCGGCCGAGGCCGAGCACCAGCGGCTGCTGGGGCTGTTCACGGGGCTGTTCGTCGTCACGAGCCCGATCCCGGTGAAGTACTGCCTGAACCGCGCCGGGTTCGACGTCGGCGGGCTGCGCCTGCCGCTCGTCGAGGCCGATGCCCAGACGGGCGCGTTCCTCGACGAGCTCCTGGCAGGCTACGAGATCGACCTGCCGATGTCCGTTACGGCCTAGCGCCGCGCCTAGGCCTCTGAGCCCGGCCCGCTGGTGCGGTCGAAGCGCGTGCCGCGGCCGCCTGCGGGGGGGTCGTCGTTGTCGCGCCGCTGGGGGCGGTCGCTGTCGCGGCGCGGGGGACGGTCGTTGTCGCGGCGCGGGGGCCTATCGCCGCCGCGGCCTCCGTGCTCGGCAAGGTCCGCGGCCGACCAGTCCTCGAGGATGGCGCGGCGCGAGACGTTCACCCGGCCCATGCGGTCGATCTCGGTCACCATGACCTCGATCTCCTCGCCGATCTTCACGGCCGCCTCGACGCTGTCCACGCGCTTCGTGTCGAGCTCGCTGACGTGCACGAGGCCGTCCTTGCCGGGCATCAGCTCGACGAAGGCACCGAAGCCCATGATCCGCGTCACCTTCCCGGTGTAGCGCTGGCCGACCTCGATCTCCTTGGTCAGCGCCTCCACCTGGCGGATGGCCTCGGCGGACGCCTCGCCGCTGATGGCGCCGATGGTCACCGAGCCGTCGTTGTCGACGTCGATGGTCGCACCCGTGGCCTCGATGATGGCGCGGATGGTCTTGCCGCCGGGGCCGATGACCGCGCCGATCTTGTCCACCGGGATCTGGATGCGGGTCATGCGCGGCGCGTTGGGGTTGAGCTCGGAGCGCGGCTCCGCCAGCACGCTCAGCATGTGGTCGAGGATGAACGCGCGGCCCTCCTTCGCCTGGGCGAAGGCCAGACCGAAGACCTCGTAGCTGATCCCAGAGGTCTTGATGTCCATCTGGAGGGCGGTCACGCCCTTCGCGGTGCCGGCGACCTTGAAGTCCATGTCGCCGAAGAAGTCCTCGACGCCCTGGATGTCCGTCAGCACCTTGAAGACGCCGTCGTCGTCGGTCACGAGCCCCATGGCGACGCCGGAGACCGGCGCCTTGATCGGCACGCCGGCGTCCATGAGCGAGAGCGTGCTGCCGCAGACGCTCCCCATCGACGTGCTGCCGTTGGAGGCCAGCGCCTCGGAGACGACGCGCAGCGCGTAGGGGAACTCGTCCTCGTCGGGGATCACCGGGAGCAGCGCCCGCTCGGCGAGCGCCCCGTGGCCGATCTCGCGGCGGCCGGTGCCCATGCGGCGGGTCTCGCCTGTGGAGTACGGCGGGAAGTTGTAGTGGTGCATGTAGCGCTTCGTGTCCTCGAGCCCGAGGGTGTCGAGTCGCTGCTTGAGGGTGAGCGAGCCGAGGGTCGCGACCGTGAGGATCTGGGTCTCGCCGCGCTGGAAGAGCGCCGAGCCGTGGGTGCGCGGGAGCACGCCGACCTGGGTGGAGAGCTGCCGTACCTCCGTCAGCTTCCGGCCGTCGGGGCGCTTGTCCTCGTACAGGATCTTCGCGCGGACCGTCTTCTTCAAGATGGCGTCGAATGCCTTCGACACCTGCTTCGCATCGTGGTCGCCGCTGAATTTGGCCACGGCCTCGTGCTCGATGTCCTTGATGGCGACGGCGCTCTCTCCGCGGCCCTCGCCACGGTCCACGAGGCCGGCGATGCGGTCCTTCGCGAACTCATCGACCGCGGCCTGGAGCCCCTCGTCGATGGGCGGGTACGTCTCGACGTCGGCCTTCTTGACGCCCATGCTCGCGACCATCTTGTCCTGCATCTCGACGATGCGGACGTTGCTCTCCTGGCCGATCCGGAGCGCCTCGAGCAGGACCTCCTCGGAGACCTCCTTCGCGCCGGCCTCGATCATGATGATGGCGTCGCGGCTGCCGGCGACGGTGAGGTCGAGGGTGCCGCGCTCCAGCTCGTCGTAGGTCGGGTTAACGATGTACTTCCCGTCCAGGTAGCCGATCCGCGTCGCCGCCACGGGGCCGTCGAAGGGTATCTTCGAGACGGACAGCGCGGCGGAGGCGCCGATGATCGTCATGATGTCGGGCTGGTTGACCTGGTCCACCGACAGGATGGTGGAGATCACCTGCACCTCGTTGCGCATCCCCTTGGGGAAGCGCGGGCGCAGGGGCCGGTCGGTGAGGCGCGCGGCCAGCGTGGCCTCGGTGCTCGGGCGGCCCTCGCGCCGGAAGAAGCTGCCGGGGATGCGCCCGACCGCGTACATGCGCTCCTCGTACTCGATGGTCAGCGGGAAGAAGTCGATGCCCTCCCGCACGCCACCCATGACGGCCGTGACCAGCACGACCGTGTCGCCGTAGCGGACGACCGCCGACCCGTGGGCCTGCGGTGCCATCCCGCCGATCTCGATCTCGAGCGTGCGGCCCGCGATCTCCATCTCAAACTTGCTACTCATAGCGTCGCTACTCCTCTGTTGCCATGCCGGCGAGGAGGGACTGTGGATGGGTCTGGAGACTCTCGGATGAAGAGGGCGCGGCACATGGGTGCCGCAGGGGAGCTATCTTCGGAGACCGAGCTTGCTGATGACCGTCCGGTAGCGCGTCACGTCCTCGTTCGCGAGGTACCGCAGCAAACGCCGCCGCTGGCCGACCAGCTTCAGCAGACCTCTACGCGTGGCATGGTCCTTGTTGTTCTCGCGGAGGTGATCGGTCAGCCCGCGTATGCGCTCCGAAAGGAGGGCCACCTGCACTTCGGACGACCCGGTGTCGCCCGGCTTGTGTGCGAAGTCTCCTATGATCCGTTGCTTGGTGGCGCTGTCTAGCATGTACGCGCAGGTCCTTCTCGTTCTTTTTCCGCTCTCTTTGCTTGCTCGCCATTATACACAGGGCCACGGCGCCGGGGAACGCCTGGGCGCGTGCTGGTCATGCGGACCCGGCATTCTTGATACGCATCTCGATCTGATTGCCGTCCGGGTCGCGCACGTAGAACTGCGTGTAGCCGCGGCCGTCGTCCCGTGGGCCATCGAAAACCTCCCCGCCGTGGGCGCGCACCCGGTCGACCACCGCCTGGACGTCCGGTGACCCCTCGAGGACGATCGCGAAATGGTCCAGGTTCCCCTGGGCCGCAGGCTCGTAGCTCGGGTCATGGTGCAGCAGGAGCTGGGTAGCCGGGCCGAGGCGCACCGGCGTATTGCGGCCCGGTACCGGCTCCACCGGACCGAACATCCGGTAGAAGGCCATGGAGCGCTCCAGGTCGCGCACATGGATCAGGAAGTGATTGAATTCTCCGACCGTCAAGGGCTGTTCCACGGCAGATCTCCTCTCTCCAGCGGCGGGCTCAAGATGCGTCGGCGACAGCCGCTCGTGCGGCCTCGCTCTGGACCGGAGGCGTTGGGTCCAGGTGGAAGTATCCGATGGCATTCCCGCCCAGCATGAGGCGGCGCTCGTCCTCCGGGACGCCGGCGAACACCTCCTCGATGACCCTCAGTGACTCCGGCCAATCGCTCTCGGCGTGAGCGAAGTCCGTGGCCCACATCATGCTCTTCAGGCCGATCTCGTGGCGGGCGCGCACGCCGACCGCGTTGCGCATGAAGCCCCACGAGAAATGCTCGCGGATGTACTCGGAGGGCTGCCGATCGAGTTTCTTCAGCCCCGCCAGGCGTTCCGCCCAGTGGATGTGCCGGTCGTACTGGTCGTCGAGGATCTCCAGGAAATGGGGGATCCACCCGGTCTGCGTCTCGGCGAAGTAGAAGCGCAGGCGCGGGAAGCGGTCGAAGACGCCCGTGAACACCATCTGGAGCGCGTTCACGGCGCCCCTGAACGCGTACTGAGAGAACTTCGAGAAGGGATCCACGCCTGCTGCGACCTCGTTCAGGTCGCGCGCATACGGGATCGTGCTGGGGCGGCCCCCTCCGAGACTGAACGCGACATGCCCTACAAGGGGCATGTCGAGGTCGAGGGCGGCGGCCCAGAAACGGTCGTCCTGCGGACTCGGCATGTCGCCGCCGTCCGGGAACCTGGACAGATAGGCCCCCTTCAGTCCGGCGCGGGCGCAGTACTCCATCTCCTCGATTGCGTCCGCGACGCCGGTCTCCGGCAGCATGCCCATCCCGATCAGCCGCTGGGGAGCCACCACGCAGTACTCCTCCGCCAGGAACTCGTTCCACGCGTGGATCGTCGCCTTCGACGCACCTGGGTCTTTGATCCCGCGATAGTAGGAGGCACCCCCGAAGTGGGTGAACAGGACCTCGCCGTCGACGCCGTCCATGTCCTGCTCCCGCAGCCGCTGCTCCGGGCTGCCGGAGCCGGGGGAGGTGTCGTAGTGGCCGCCGACGGGCGTTCTGTTCTCGTAGGGCAGCCCGACAAGCTTCCCGGAGGTGAAGAGGTTGGGCTTGCCGTCGATGCCCGAAACGGTCGCCTCCGTGCCATCGGGCATCTCGACGGTACGCGGTGCTTCGTCCCGATACTTGGCCGGGATACGCGCCGTCCAGCGCTCGGCCGCGATCTGCAGATGCGAGTCCGCTGAGATGATGCGGTAGTCCTTCGCCACGGTGCCTCCCCTCCTGCTCATCACGTCGAGCGGCTTCTGGCCTCTAGCGGGTCGCCTCGTAGGCGGCGGTGGCGTAGTCGAGCGCCTCCTGCCTCTTGCCAACGAGCTCGGGGTCCGTGCCGGGGAAGTAGTAGGGCTTCCCTTCCACCCGGCGGTCCGCCTCGGCGGTCTTGCCCCAGTCGGTCACATCCAGCCGCAGCGTCGGCTCCGAAACCACCTCCGCCATCGTCTGCATCATCGTCTGGCCCTCCTTGGAGAGGAACCAGTTGACCCAGAGCTTCGCGGCGTTCGGATGCGCCTGGTTTATCGGGACCGTCATGTTGTGCGTGCTGGAGGATGCCGACAGGATGCCGCCCTCCTTGAACTCCTTGACGATCCGCTTGACGGGGGCGCCGAGGGTGGACAGGCTATCGAGGTCGTTCCCGGAGCCGCCGATCGCGACGCCCATGTGGAACTTGCCTTTGGCGATGCCGTCGACGACGAACCGCCGCTCATCGTTGAAGGTCACATCAAGCTCCGGCGAGACGAACCCGTCTATCCACGAGGGGCCGATGTCCGGGTGGACGTAGACCGTGTAGTACGTTCCGCGCCCACCGCCGGAGAGGGGCGAATGAGCGACGATCTTCCCCTTCCACTTCGGGTCCAGGTAGTCGAACACGGAGTTCAGGCCGTCGATGTCATCCTGGCTGACGAGGTCCGTGTTGTACACCATCGACAGGTTCATGGGGCGGGCGTCGGCGGCAAAGGAGAATTGGAACTGCTGCTCCGGGTCCGTGTACCAGTGCGTGCCTCCGTACCAGAGGGACTGGTCTGTTACCTCCGGGTGCATGAACAGCTCCGCGATGGGGGTGAGAGCGTTCGCGGGGATCATCCGCGTGGCCACGGGCGTTGCGCCCCCGTACATGGCGTCCACGAGATACCGCCCGGCCTGCTGCTCGGCCAGCACCCGCTCCACGCCCGCGCTGCCACTCCCGGTGGCGATGATGACCTCGATGCCGAACTTCTCGCCGAAGAACTCGGCGATCGGGCGGTAGTTGCGCCCGGCCGCCCCACCGAAGACCAGGCTCACCTCACCCTCGGCCTGGGCGCCCGCGATCAGCGCCTCCCACTCGGCCTGGAACAGGGCGGCCGCATCGGGCGTGGGCGTCAGCGCAGCCGGTGCGACTGGCGTGGCGGACGGCGTGGGGGTGGGATCGGCACCGCAGGCGGCCAGCGCCAGGGCCATGGCCCCGAGGGTCACACCCAGTAGTCCGAATCGTTTGCCGGTCATGCTTGGCGTCCTCCCAGCCCGAAAACTCGACGGAACCCTAGCACGGAGGACCCTCCGGAAGCGAGACTCCAGCACGGCTCATGGGGTAAGGAACGACTCTCACGAGCAAGCGGGGGCTGCGATGCAGCCCCCGCTCCCCAAAAACAAGCCCCGTTGCGCGTGCGCTAGACCGCGGCCTCGCCACGCTCACCCGTGCGCACCCGCACCGCGTCCTCGACGACCGATACGAATATCTTGCCGTCGCCGATGTCGCCTTCGCCCGGGCCGCGGGCCGACCCGAGGATGGCGTCGATGATCTTCTCCTTCATGTCGTCGGGCACCACCGTCCGGATCACGGTCTTCGGCACCGACGACCGGGTCGCCATCTGGGCTCCGCGGCCGACGAACACCTCGACGCCCCGCTGCCGGCCCTGACCCGTGATGTTGTAGTAGTAGAACCCCGGACAGCCCGCTTCCTCCAATGCTTGCGTGACCTGCGTCACCCGTTCCGGCCTGACGATCGCCTCGATGCTGATCATGTTCGGCTCCCTTCCTCGCCGTCCCGAACCGTTTGCACCGGCACGGCGACGGAATAACTATACGTCGCTTGGCTTAGTCGGCTCCGTCGCTCACGAACGCACGCTCACCGTGCGCCGCGACGTCCAAGCCCTGGTCCTCGTCGCGCTCCGACGCACGCAGTCCCAGACCTGGGATCACATCGAGCACCTTCAGGATGATGAGCGAGGCCACGAACGAGTAGCCCCCCGTGGCAGCGACGGCGATGACCTGTGTCACCATCTGGCCCGGGTTGCCGTCGATGAGACCCGCGGTCCCTCCGATGGCGACCGTTGCGAAGATACCCGTCGCCAGCGCGCCCCAGATGCCGCCGACGCCGTGCACCGCGAACACGCCGAGCGCGTCGTCCAGACCGGTCTTGGGAAGCAGGCGCACCGCGAAGTAGCACAGCACGCCCGCGCCGAGCCCGATGGCCAGCGCGCCCATAACGCCGACGTACCCAGACGCCGGCGTGATCGCGACCAACCCGGCCACGGCGCCGGTCGCCACCCCAACCGCGCTCATGCGCTTGCTCTGGATCAGCGTCAGCACACCCCACGTGAGCGCAGCAGCCGCAGCAGCCGTGTTCGTCACGAGGAACGCGCTCACCGCAAGACCGTTGGCGGCCAGGCCCGAGCCCGCGTTGAACCCGAACCACCCGAACCACAGGATCCCGGCCCCGATGATGACGTAGGGCACGTTGCCCGGCTCGCCGCCAAGCTTGCGCCGCTTGCCGAGCAGGAGGGCGGCCGCGACCGCGGCGACGCCGGCATTGATGTGCACGACGGTGCCTCCGGCGAAGTCCAGCGCACCTGCCTTGAACAGCCACCCCTCGCCCGCCCACACCCAGTGGGCGATGGGGGCGTAGACGACCGTTACCCAGATCACCAAGAACACGAGATACGTCGTGAACTTGAACCGCTCGACGAAGGCGCCGGTGATGAGCGCGGGCGTGATGATGGCGAACATCATCTGGAACACGACGAACAACAACTCGGGTATCTCCCCGCTGAGGTCGTTGATGCCGATGTCCTTCAGGCCGATCTTCGAGAGGTCCCCGATCAGGGCGTTCCCCTCTCCGAACGCGAGGCTGTAGCCCCACAGCACCCACACCACGCTGACGACGGCCATGCTGATGAAGCTAAGCATGATCGTGCTGACGACGTTCCGGCTCCGTGCGAGACCTCCATAGAAGAAAGCCAAGCCCGGCGTCATGAACAACACCAGCGCCGATGCCGTGAGCATCCATGCAACCGATCCACTATCCATACGGCACACTCCTCCCATCAGGTGGGGAATCTGGTCGCCACCCATCCTGAGGCCGGAGTTTTGCCGTGGTGTTTCGGAGACGTTACAAACGTGTTACGTCTCGGGCCGGTGGCGCGCCCGGTCGGAAACGACCCGAGGAGGAGGGGGGAGGGGGAGGGGGAGAAGGACCGCCCCGTGAGGACTACAGCTCCGCGCGGCAACAGCACCGCTCACCCTAAGCTTGTCGAAGGGCGAGGGAAGGGTCGCTTCGGCGGATCACTGTCGGAGGGCGAGGGGGACCGGCTCCGGAAGCGGCGGCCCTAGTCCCTGGGGCGCGGACCGCGGCGCCCGCGCTGCGCCGGCCCGGGGGCGTCGTCGGCCTCCGGCTTCGGGGGCTGCGTCTTGAGGCCCGAGCCGGCCTTCAGGCGCGCGAGGAGCCCCTCCGGGTCGACGGGCATGATAGCGAGCCCGCCGCGCCCAGCGCGCGATATGAGCAGCGCCGGGCCACCCAGCGGCATCTTCACCAGCCGGACGTCCTGCACGTCCGCGAGCCGGATGACGATCGTCCGGGGCGCCATGAAGCGGACGACGAGCGCGTCCTCGAAGAGCTCGTACCGGCTATGCCTCGTGAAGAAGAGGAAGAGGCCAACGCCCAGACCCGATAAGACCGGCAGCACTTCGCCGCCGACGAGCCCTTGAATCACCATGAAGCCGGCCACGAAGAGGAGCAGCGTGTCCCAGATGGACCGCCGGCGCTTCTCGACATGGAGGGGCTGTATGGGTGTCATCCGAGCCACGATACCATAGCCGGCCTCAACGGGCCGAAGCGCGCGAGGACTCTCCGACGACGCTGCCGACGAGCCCTCCGACGATGGCGCCGGCCGCGATGCCGGCGATGCCCGCGGCGCCGATGCCGCCGACGACCGCCGATGCGCTCAGGACTGCGTCGATCCCACCGCCGATGATGACGCCCGCGATGGCCCCGCCGACGGCGCCGATCAGCATGTTCCGCTCGCTGGAGCCCTGGGTCGCCGCCCTGACGCCGCCGACGAACCCGAGGCCGCCGCCAGCGATGACGCCGACGATGATGCCCAGGCTGCCCACGCCGGTGCCCGCGCCGGCGATGGCTCCGACCAGGGCGCCGATCAGGATGGGAATCATCTTCATCGGGGCGTTCTCAATGTGGATCCTTACCATGCATCCAAGCTTACGCCGGGGCGCGGGGAGGGTCGATATGGTTGGCCCCCAAGATACCCGCGCTATTCGACGCACCCCCGCCGGCGGCGGCGTTGCGCATCGAGCCGGTGAGGACCAGCAGCGTCCTTGGGGCCACCGAGCGGGGGCACCGGGGATCAGCGCCCAGCGCGAGCCCGAACGCTTTTCTCATCTAATCCGGCAGGGCCTCCGCAAGCGACGAGAGGTACTGGACCAGGACATCGAGCTCGTCCTTGCTCAAGAACAGACCTACGGTCTGCGGCATGACTCCCGATGGGCAGGGGCCAGCAGGACACGCCGCGGCGATAACCGCGTTCGGGTCCAGGATGGACTCGCGGATGTACGCGGCATCCGCCCTGCCCCCGATGTTGGAGAGGTCCGGGCCAACCGCGACGGCGGCCTGGGAGACCGAGCCGATGGTGTGGCAGGCAGCGCAGCCGCTGGAAAGGAACACGCTGAGACCAGGGGCGATGCTGCCTCCGGTGTCCCGGTCGCTTCCGTTGCCCCCGTTGTCATCGCCGGTCCCGTTACCGCTGCAGGCTACGGCCAGCACGGCGATGGCGAGGAGCACCATCACCAAGGGGGTCCGCTTCGGCAGGCGCATGGTCACTTCTCCGGTGTGAGGCTATGAGAGCCGCACTCTACGCCCGTGTCTCGACGGCGGACGAATCGGGCCCATCCAGGCGAAAGCAAGCGCCCCCACCGGAATGGCGAGGCGCCTTCGTTATCAGGCACGGGGCCTGGAGGCGACGGGCGGAATCGAACCGCCGAATAGGGGTTTTGCAGACCCCCGCCTTAACCACTTGGCTACGTCGCCTTGCAGTAGGCCACTATCTCGTTGCTGACTGTAAGCTCAGGGCTCCAGTAGGGCCGTTTGCCCACAGTCTGCCCACAGTGGCCTCAGATCGAGGCTCTGACGGCCTCCCGCAAACGATTCTACTACGAGCCCCGGACTCGGCTGGCGATACGCTCTGCGGCGTCTACGTGAGCTCCCGGCATGACGTGGGCGTAGA
>JADFQE010000049.1 GCA_022561985.1 Chloroflexota bacterium | reverse complement strand
GTCGTCGAGGAGACGGACAACGCGTCAACCACAGACCTGGACTTCTTCATCAAGATCGTGGATGGGACGCTGAACGCTCCGCCAACGGCGGCTGTTGACGCGGCCACGACTGATTTCACCCTCACCGCCGGTGTGCCGTTCAGCGTCGATGTCATCGGCTCGGACGGGGACGCAGACGACCTGACCATCAATCACTTGGGGCTTCCTGCCGGCGCTTCGCTTACTCCCGCCGCAGGCACGACCGATCCTCAGCCGTTCACCGTCACGTTCTCGTGGACACCGGGCACTGCGGATAGTGGCTCCACGAACGTCGTCACGATCAGCTTCACTGACCCTGGCGGCCTGCAGGCATTCGCCTCGTTCACGGTCACCGTGCCCGCCATCCCCACACCCGTGCCTGGCATCACGACGTGGGGCCTGCTGGCACTCGCATTGGTGCTCGGCTCGACCGTCGTGCTCGCGCGGCGGAGAGCAACCGCATAGCGCGGCTGTGGGAGATGCTGTGCACGTGAGGGTAGGCTGGCTGGCGTCCCAGGTGGGGTTCGAACCCACGACCCGCTGCTTAGAAGGCAGCCGCTCTGTCCGCTGAGCTACTGGGACGCGCTCACGGCCCCCGTCGACTATAGTTGTCGGCACTTATCACGGTCAACCGCCTCCACGGCGTCACCGCCTGAAAACAAGGGCACAAGGGCGTAGCCCTTGACCCATAGCAGGGAGCACTGCTGACTGCGGGGCCGTCGCCCTCGCCCAGATCGACCCCCCCGGGGAGCCCAACATGGCCTATGCAACGCTGCGCTACGAGACCGACGGCGCGCTTGCCGTCCTCACGCTCGACCGCCAGGCGCGGCTGAACGCGATCAGCCGCGAGATGAGCGCGGAGCTCGCGGACGTGGTCGCCGGCCTCGAGGCTGACGATGGCGTCCGCGTCCTGATCGTGACGGGCGCCGGGCGCGCCTTCTGCGCGGGCGCCGACATCAAGGAGCGCGCGGCCCAGGCCGATGACATAGCGCTCCAGCGCACGTCGCAGCAGATATCGCCGACCCTGCGGCACCTGGAGCGGCTGCGTCAGGTCAGCATCGCCGCGCTGAACGGCGCGGCGGTCGGCGGCGGTCTGGAGCTTGCCATGGCCTGCGATCTGCGCATCGCCAGCTCCGGCGCGACGATGGCGCTGCCGGAGGTCGCGCTCGGCATCCTGCCGGGCGCCGGCGGCACGCAGCGGCTCCCCAGGCTCATCGGCCCGGCGCGCGCCAAGGAGATGCTGCTGCTGGGGCGGCCGGTCGACGCCGAGACGGCGCACCGGTGGGGGCTCGTGAACGCGGTGGTCGAGCCTGAGCGCCTGATGGCGGAGGCGCGGGCGTGGGCGGAGCGGCTGCTGGAGGCGGCACCGCTCTCGATCGCGGCCATCAAGGGCGCCGTCAACGAGGCGATGGACGTGGACATCGATGCGGGCCTCGCGTATGAGCAGCGGCGCTCGGCGTCCCTCGCCGCGACGGACGACCGCCGCGAGGGCTACGCCGCTTTCGCAGAGAAGCGCAAGCCACATTTCACCGGCAATTAGCAAGGGCACAGCCCTTGACCCACAACAAGGGCACAGCCCTTGACCCACAACAGGTAGCGCCGCCGACTTCGGCCACCCCAGTCGTTCAGAGCGAGCGCGGTTCCGATCGGCCGAGATTCTTCGCTTTGCTCAGAATGACAGCGTGGGGCGGGCGTCGGCCTCCCTACCCCATGTGGGTCAAGGGCTATGCCCTTGTTGCGACCCAGTGGATCGTGAGGGTGCCCAGCTCGTGGCGGGAGATGTCGTCGATGTGCATGTCCGCGAGGTCGGCTGAGGTCGTGTAGCGCTGCTGGACGAGCCGTCCGAGCGGGCGTGAGGCTACGATCGCGAGGACAGCGTTGGCGAAGGCGCGGTTCACGCCGGCGAGCCCTCGTCCGGCCAGACGGTACCCGGCGAGCGTTGCCAGCGTCGTGAGGGCTGCGCCGACCACGATGTTCGTCCCGCAGAAGGGGGAGACCGCGAGCTCCGCCTCGCCGGCCTGCATGCGGCGCAGCGCCTCCTCGGCGCTCTCGCGCACGGCCTCAGTGCTCAGGCTGCCGACCACGAAGAAGCCGGCGGGTGTCGAGTAGCCCGCCATCGGCTGGGGCGCCTTCGCACGGCTGAGCAGCAGCGTGATCGTGCCGTGCTCGAGCCCGTGGTTCCGCTTCGTCCGCTCCCACCAGTTCATCCGCTCTCATCTCCCCCGGCACTGCTCGATGCTGCCGTGTTCTCCTGCAGGTTCCATCTTAGCGCTAGGCCGTTCAGAGGATCTTGACGAGCTCGATCCCGGCGAGGGTGGCGGCCGTGACGATCGTGCCGGCGATCACGACGCCCGTGGCGATCGCCGCGAGGCCGCGGGTGGCGGGGACGCGGAGCGCCCAGACGGTCAGGATGCCGGTCCACGCGCCGGTCAAGGGGAGGGGGATGGCCACGACGAGCACGATGGCGGGGAAGCCGTAGCGGCCGATGCGTGGGCCCCATCGTTCCTGGACGCTGCGGGTACGCCAGCGCAGCAGGGAGCCCAGCGCATTGTCCATCCGCTCCACGCGGCCGCCGATCGTCCGGAGGGCCAGGAGGAGGAGTGGGATGGGGAGCAGGTTGCCTGCGATGGAGAGTGCGAGGACGAGAGGCCAGGGCATATCGAGCGTCAGGATGCCCAGGGGGATGGAGAGCCGGAGCTCGCCGAGGGGTGTCATGGCGGCCAGAAGGGTCAGGAGTGCATCGGGCATGGCGGGAGGGCCTCAGTGGCGCGGATCCGCACGCGGCAGGCCGCGGCCTGGTGGAGAGATACAGGAATGATAGCAGCCGGGGGTGTTCTGGAAAGTTCTGAGAAAAAGCATAAACAAAGACTAGTCTTTAGACGGGAACAAGCCTAGCCTTATGGTTGGCCTAAAGTTGACACTCCTCTCAGTAAATGATATAGAAATGTCTAAACTGCGACGCAGGAGGGAGTCTAATGGCGCGAAAGACTCGCTTGATGCAGCAGGTCGAGGAACGCTTCAAGCAGCCCTTGGAGCGTTTGCTGCCGGAGATGATCAACGAATACGGTCTCTCGGCGACCGCATCGTCCCTTGAGGTCAGTAAGGCCACGCTGGGCTACTGGCTGCTCAAGCTCGGCATCAACGTCCGCCGTGTGGCGCTTGCCCCCGGCGAGACGCTTGAGGTGAAACGGGCCAGCTAGGCCCGCGCCCCCTGAGACCCGTAGGGGGGGCACACGGCCGTCCGGTGCGCCGGGGTACGTTACTCCGGAGCACCGGCACGGCTGCTTTGTCTTGACACCAACGCCCGGCGGGTGGTACCGATACTTGTAGATGGAACCGACCCTCGTCCCCGTTTTGGATGTGGCCTCCCATGCTCCTCTCTCTCCCTCGTCGATCCGCCACCCTGCTGGCGGCTTCGCTCATGGCGCTCGTGCTGCTCGCCGCGGCGTGTGGCGGCGCTCAGGACCCGACGCCCGAATGCCTCGTGGCGGAGGACGGCTCGCTCGTCCCCGCAGGCTGTGCCGTGGAGGGCCAGCCGACGGCCACGCCGACCGCAACCGCGGGTCCGGCCACCGGTCCGACCGCCCAGCAGCTCTTCGCCGGCACCTGCGGGACCTGCCACGCCATCGATGGGATCTCCGTCGGCGCGGTCGGCCCGGACCTCACCCAGATCGGTGCGAGGGCGGATGCCGCCTACATCCGGCAGTCCATCATCGACCCGGACGCGGTGATCGCCGAGGCGTGCCCGAGCGGCGCCTGCCCCCCCGGCGTCATGCCGAAGACCTTCGGCGGCCTGCTCAGCGCCGGCCAGCTCGATGCGCTCGTCGACTTCCTCGCCGCTCGGCGATAGCCGCTGCTCCTCTCCGCGCGGCCCGCTCCCCTGGCCGGCCGCCGCCTCTGCAGCGGCGTTGACCGCGTTCACGCTCCCTCCTATACTGGCGGCGCCCGCTCAGCACCACTCATTACCACAACATGTAGAGGTTTCGAGCATGCATCTGAACTGCCTGCAGGAGAATCTCGCTCAGGGCCTTGGCATCGTCCAGCGGGCGGTTGCGACCCGCACCACGCTGCCGATCACCCAGCACGTGCTGCTTGCCACCGACGGTGGCAGGCTCAAGTTCTCCGCGACCAATCTCGAGGTCGCCATCAGCACCTGGGTCGGCGCGGAGATCCTCGAGGAAGGTGCCATCACCATCCCCGCCAGGCTGCTCACCGACTTCGTCAACTCGCTGGAGCGCCAGCACGTCGAGATCAAGACCACCAGCCCCGCCAAGGGCATCGAGCTCAAGGGCGAGCACGTCCAGGCCACCATGAACGGCGCCGATGCCAGCGAGTTCCCCCCCATCCCGTCGGTGGACGAGGGGATCTCCACCAAGGTCGCGCCGAAGGCCCTGCGCGCCGCCATCCACCAGGTGGTCATGGCCGCGGCGGTGGAGGACTCGCGCCCGGTGCTCACCGGCGTCAACGTCGAGCTCGAGGGCACCAAGCTGGTGCTCGCCGCGGCGGACGGCTTCCGCCTCGCGGTCCACACCACCGAGCTGCTGGAGCCGGTCTCCGAGAAGGTGTCGCTGATCGTCCCCGCGCGGACGCTGCTGGAGGTCGAGCGGCTGATCGACGGCGACGACCCCATCGACATCGTCGTGACCCCGCAGCGCTCCCAGGTCCTGCTGCGGCTCAAGAACGTCGAGATCGTCTCCCAGCTCATCCAGGGGACGTTCCCCAACTACTCCCAGCTCATCCCCCAGGAGCACTCCACGCGGGCTATCGTGAGCCTCGGTGAGCTCCAGCGGGCGACGCGCACCGCCTCGATCTTCGCCAAGGACGGCAGCGGCATCGTGCGGATCGAGGTCACGCCTGGCTCCGGTGGCGCCCCGGGCAAGCTGACGGTCTCCTCCCGCGCCGAGGAGCTCGGCGATAACACGGGCGACATCGCGGCCGAGGTCGAGGGCGGCGACGCGAAGATCGCGTTCAACAGCCGCTACCTGACCGACGTCCTCGGCGTGCTGAACGTGGAGAAGGTCGCGCTGGAGATGACGACCTCCTCAAGCCCCGGCGTCATCCGCCCCGTGGGCGACGACCACTACGTCCACGTCGTCATGCCGATGTTCGTCCAGTGGTGAGTGCGTAGCCGCCGGGCGCCGGCGGCACGGCGGCTACGGATCGCTACGCCACCGCGGCGGTGACCAGCCCCGCGCCTACCCCTTCGGGGCGGCGGCTTGGCGCTCGATGAACTCCCGATAGCCGTTCCCCGCCCACGGCGCTGGGTTCATCCACGGCGGGAGCTCGTCCCCCCGGTATCGCTGCGTGTTCCGTGTCTTTCGGACCGATGTGAGGCCCTGTGCCATGCCCTTGCGCTCGTCGGGCAACTCGATCCTGACGTTCTTCGCGGGGTCCCGGAAGACGTTGAGCGGCTCCCCACCGTCCGCGACGAGCTGCATCTGCTCCTTGAGCAGCCGCCGGTAGAGGATGATCCCTTTGTCCGACTCGGCGAGCTTCTCCAGGTTGCGCTGGGCAACGCCCCCGCTCCGCTGCCCCTGCGTGACCCAGGCCATATAGTCTTGGGCAAACGTGTAGTCGCGGATGATCCGGCCGTCCTCTCCGTAGAGTGGCGGATGGTAGACCGCTATGTCCTCGGGCGCCGGCACGCCGGGCGGCAGCGGAGTCGATGTGTAGTCCACGTGCAGCGTGTGGCCGTCGTCCATGGGCACCCGGAACTGGTTCGGGCTGGAGAGGATGTTTGGGAACAGGACGGGGTGACCGATCTTCCAGTCTGCCGACTCCTCGTCCTCCCCCTCCATGATGCGCCGCTTGATCATGCCGTATTCGAAGATGTCGAACCCCAGGCGGAGGTTGTGGGGTATCTTCCGGAGCGCGTCCGGAGGCGCGCCTTTCATGGAGTAGACGTAGTTCGCTTGATGACCGTGCAGGTACTCGGAGTGCGTCGAGTCCAGCGAGTTCTCCATGCACTGGAGCCAGTTCGCGGGGAGCTCGAGGAAGTTCACCTGGCGGTAGGCATGCTCCTCGACCAGCCACTCCCAACGGGGCAGCAGCGGGGCTGGCTGGGGGCCGAGGTAGGCGAAGATCAAGCCGCCGAGTACTTCGACCGGATACGCCTTGGTGCGCATGCGTTGGGCGAAGGTGCTGTCGGGGGCCTCCATGGGCATCTCGAGGCAGGCGCCGGTCTCGTCGAACAGCCACCCGTGGTAAGGGCACCGCAGCCCTCGATCATCCGGCAGGCCGTAGAGCATGTTCACGCGGCGGTGAGGGCAGGACTCGTCGATGAGCCCCAATCGGCCCCCGTTGTCCCGATAGAGGACGAGGTCCTCCCCGAGCAATCGAACGGCCTTCGTGGGATTCTCGTGCAGCTCTGGGACTGCGGCGATCGGGTGCCAGTAGCGGCGGAGCAGCTCACCCATCGGGGTGCCCGCGCCGACTCGCGTCAGCAGCTCGTTCTCTTCAACGCTGAGCATGGCCAACCTCCTCGAACCCGCCCATCCCGGACCGCGATCGGGCCGCGATCACGCGATGCGGCCCTCGGTGTGTTTCAGATCTTCCGAGCTGTACCAGCTCGTGATCTCGTCGATGGGACAGTCGCTCTCGGCCCCGGCCTGCGCCGCGGCGAAAGGCGCGTCCACGTACCGGACCCGCACCGTGTATGCCTGCAGGTCTGGAGGGGCCAGGACGAGCGCGGTCGAGCCGTCGCTGAGCTGGATCGTGGTCCCCGGTTGAAGCTGCTCCTCTTTCGACACCCAATCCCCCTGTCCTGCCCGGATGGGGCGTCTCGCCGGCGATCTCACTGCGGATCGCGCTCGTGACGGCCCCAGGGCGGCTGCCGTTGCTCGGCTCCGCCACTTCGGTGATAATACGCCGCGGCCCGTCCCGAGGGAATAGACGGCACCGGCGTCGAGCCGAGCCTGCACCATCGCACGTCAAGGAGATGCCCCTCATGCGTCACAAGAGGAGTCGCAGCTTTTTCGCCATTCTTCCCCTTCTCATCGTTGGGATGCTGGCGGCCGCCTGTGGCGGGGACACCGCAGAGCCCGCACCGACGCCCACGAGCCCAGCGCCGCCGCCCACGAGCGCGGGCCCGGCGGCCACGCCCACGACCGCTCCGCCGGCGGCGACTCCGACCCCTGCGAAGAGCGCCTTCGAGATCCAATGGGAGCAGCTGCTCACGGACGCGAAGGCGGAGGGCGAGGTCAACATCCTGATGGGCGGCGCGGCCAGTCGCCTCTATGGCAAGGTGCTCGACGCGTTCGCCGAGAAGTACGGGATCAAGGTCAACGCGCTCGGCGGCAGCACGACGACACTCACGGACCGGATCTTGGCCGAGCGCGAGGCCGGCAAGTTCACCCAGGACGTCGCCATGGGAGGCGGTGCTCTCGAGGCGCGGTGGCTGCCCGCGGGCGCTCTCGATCCGATCGCACCCCTCTTCATCCTTCCGGAGGTCGTGGATACATCCCTCTGGGCCAATGACCAGCACTGGTACCGAGACCTCACCAACGAGTTCATCTTCCTGTATTCGGGTAACGTCGAGATCGTGCAGGGCGGGGTCTGGTACAACACTAACGAGGTGACCCAGGAGGAGCTGGACGGTATCACCTCGATCTGGGACTTCCTCGATCCCAAATGGAACGGCAGAATCGCCTCGGCGATACCCCTTCCGGAAGGGTCTACCATGGGTAACTACTATGCACACCCGGATATCGGGGAAGAGTGGGTGAGGCGGTACATCACCGAGGCGGGTGTGGACTTCGTCGCAGACGTGCGCCTCCTCGTCGACGGCCTCGCCCGCGGCAAGTACGCCATCGGCCTCAACACCGGGAAGGCGAGCTCGGACCTCCTCGCCATGCGCGACCTGGGGCTGCCGGTGGACCAGCTCGAGATCCGTGTGCTGGAGCGCTCCGACCCAACGATGAAGGAGCGGCCGACCCTCTCGACCGGGAGCAGCGGAAACAACCTGGCCGTGGCCAACAGAGGACCGCACCCCGCAGCTACTCAGCTGTTCGTCAACTGGTACGCGAGCATCGAGGGCCAGACGGCGATGCAGGACCTAGCTGCCGCTCCGGTGGACCCGACGCTTCGTGTGGACCTCGAAACGACCGGCAAGGCCCAGGGTCTGCGCGTCGAACCGGGCGGCGAGTACTTCTTCATCGATGGCGACCCGGTGCTCAAGGCGATCGCAGACGCGGGCGATCAGACGGCGATCGACATCTGGAACGAGACCCGCGGCCGCTAGCCAAAGCGCTCGGCGGGCGACGGCCCCGTGCCCGGTGACGGGCACGGGGCCGGCCGTCATCTTTGCAAGGGCCGGCGGCTGAGAAGCGTCCGGCCGCTGCGTCGCTGGACGGGACGGGCACGGACAAGAAGGGGTCGATGATCAGACGACCGGGAGCACCTGTCGGCCGCGCGGGAACGGTCACGCGCATCGGCGAGTTCGCGCACTCTCACCAGGGTGCGTTCATCATGTCCCTGATCATCCTGGTGCTCGGTTTCTACCTGATCTATCCGGTCCTGCTGGTGCTGCTCCAAAGCTTCAACGTGGCGCGCGACGTCCTCGTCGGGCCCCGTATATGGGGCTTGGAGAACTGGCGGGTCGCCTTCCTGCAGCCCGGCCTCATCCGGTCGCTGGCGAATACCTTCCTCGTCTGGGGGTTGGTGGTCGGCATCAGCTTCCCCGTGGCGGTCGTGATCGCATGGACGCTCGCGCGCACCAAGATACCGTTCAGCCACGGCCTGGAGCTGCTCTTCTGGGTCTCGTTCATGATGCCGGGCATCTCCACCACCATCGGCTGGATCGCGCTGCTGCAGGAAGACTGGGGCACGTTCAACGTGCTCCTCATGAAGCTTCCATTCATCAACGAGCCACCCTTCAACATCTTCTCGCTCGCCGGCATCGTCTGGGCCCATGTGATGGGCAACGGCATCTCTTTCAAGGTCATGCTGCTCACGCCGGCCTTCCGCAACATGGACGCCAGCCTGGAGGAGGCGGCCCGGATAGGTGGCGCGTCCACCATCAGAACCATGCTGCGCGTCACGATGCCACTGATGGCCTCCCCCCTGATCCTCGTGTTCGCCCTTCAGCTTCTGCGGATCTTCCAATCGTTCGAGACCGAGCAGCTCCTGGGCGCTCCCGTCAACTTCTTCGTCTTCTCGACACTGATCTTCGACCTCATCCGCACGGACGTTCCGCAGTATGGACAAGCGACCGTCCTGGCCAGCCTGACGCTGATCGTCATCGCGTTCATTGTCCCGTTGCAGCGATGGATCCTTCACCGGCGCCAATACACGACCATCACCGGCCGGTTCAAGCCGGGGCTGATTGACCTGGGCCCGGGGAACTACGTCGCGCTGGGGGTGATCCTTCTTCTGCTGATCCTCCTCACCGTCGCTCCCATCGCCATGCTGGTGGTGCAGAGCTTCATGACGAGGGCCGGGTATTTCGATCTCGACCCGGCCTTCACCCTCAGCCACTGGCAGGGTGTGCTCACCGACAACGCATTCCTCAACGCCCTGCGGACGACCGTCACCCTGGCGTTCACCGCCGCTTTCCTGAGTCCTCTGCTCTTCGCGCTGCTCGCGTACGTGCTCGTCCGGACGCGCTGGCCTGGCCGGCTAACGCTCGACCTCGTCATCTGGGGTTCGGCCGCGGTGCCTGGGATCCTCTCGGGGATGGGGCTCTTGTGGCTTTTCCTCTATACGCCCGGTCTCGCCTTCCTCTACGGCACGATCTGGGCGCTCATCATCGTGGTGATCATCCAGGGCAAGACGCTCGGCGTGAACATGTCCAAGGCCGTGTTCGTTCAGATAGGCCAGGACATGGAGGAATCCGCACGGGTCGCCGGGGCCGGGTGGTTCCGCGCGTTCTTCTCGATCTGGATACCCCTGCTCATGCCCACGCTCGTCCTGCTGGGCGTCATGAACTTCACCTACGCGGCGAGCGCGACGAGCAGCATCATCCTCCTTGCGAGCGCCGATACCATGACGCTCTCCATCATGGCCCTCGAGCTGGCATCTCCCTCGATCGGGCTCTGGGAGCAGGCGAGTATCGTGAGCATCGTCATCATCGTGCTGACCGTCGGCGTTGCTCTCGTGGCTCGGAAGTTCGGGCTCCGATTCGGCGTGCGGCACCAGTAGCTGGCCGGTGAACGATCCCTCCTCCACCCCTGTTCGGTTCGGAATCATCGGCGTTGGCGCCGCCAACGCCGAGATGCAGGCGATCACGCGTCACCCGCACCTGAGCATCACAGCAGCAGCGGACCATGATCCGGCAGCCCGGGAACGCTTCCGCGAGCGCTTCCCCTCGGCCGCCTGCTACGGGACCGTCGAGGAGCTATGTGCCAGCGCCGACGTGGACGCCGTCTTCATCGGCACCCCCACACCACTGCACACGGCCCACGCGCTGCTTGCCATCGAGGGTGGCAAGCACGTCATCGTCGCGAAGCCGATGGCGCTCACCTTCGAGGATGCGCAGCGCACGGTGAGGGCCGCGGAGCGCGCCGGCGTGTTCTTGATGGTGGGGCACACCCAGGGCTACGAGCCCGTGATCTCGAAGATCCGCGAGATCATCGCCGGTGGGTCGCTGGGCGCGCTGCGGATGATCAACAGCTGGTACTACACGGACTGGCTCTACCGGGGCCGCGTACCCGAGGAGCTTGAGACGGCTCGAGGCGGAGGCGTCGTGTACCGTCAGGGAGCCCACCACTTCGACGTTCTTCGGATGATCGGCGGCTCCGAGGTACGGAGCGTCCGCGCCATGACCGGCGCCTGGGATGCGAGCCGCCCCACCGAGGGCTCCTACGCCGCCTTCCTCGACTTCGAGGGAGGGGCCGCGGCCACCGTGGTCTTCAACGGGTACGACCACTTCCACTCGGTGGAGCTAGGGTTCCCGATCGGCGAGGGAGGGCAGCGCGTGACGAGCGGGGGGTACGCGTTCGCACGTCGAGCGCTCGCCGAGGCGGGCGAGGCGGGCGAGGCGGACCTGAAGCGGCGCAGAAGGAGCGGCGAGCTGCGGCGCAGCTCCGGCGACCCGAAGCGGTACCACTCGTTCTACGGCCTCACGATCGTGAGCTGCGAGCGAGGGGACATCCGTCAGTCCCCGGATGGCCTGATCATCTACGACGAGCAGGAGCGCCGCGAAGTCACCTTCGATGCAGACCGCACGGGTCGCGACGTCATGGTCGACGAGATGTACCGCGCCATCGCGAGCGGCGAGCCGCCGCTGCACGATGGGCGCTGGGGGCTGGCGACGCTTGAGGTATGCCTCGCGGTCCTCGAGTCGGGACGGGAGCGGCGGGAGGTGCTCCTGCGCCACCCGCTCTAGCCCTGCCGCTGGGGCGGCTGTTACCGTGTGCGCAATGACGATGCCCACCAGCACGCTCTACGACCGGGTCGGCGGCCTCGACTTCTTCGTGACGCTCATCGAGCGGTTCTATGAGGCGGTCGTGGGCGATCCGGTCCTGCGGCCCCTCTACCCCGATGACCTCGATGCGCCCAAGGCCCGCCTGGCGGGGTTCCTGGCGCAGTACTGGGGCGGTCCGCCGCAGTACTCGGCGGAGCGCGGACACCCGCGGCTGCGGATGCGGCATGCGCCCTTCGCGATCGGGCAGGTGGAGCGGGACGCCTGGGTGCGCCACATGCGCGCCGCGTTGGGCTCCGCGGACGTCTCGCCCGAGGATGCGGCGGCGCTGGCCGACTACTTCGAGGACACGGCCACCTTTCTCATCAACCGGCCCTGAAGCGCCGCCCGGCGCGCATCGCTCTACGGCGGCCTTCGCCGCTGGCAGGTCAGAGCGGGTTGATGACGGGCGCTCACGCGCGTGAGATTTGGGTGGCTCCACGCAAGGTGCCGTGGCTGTTTCGCGCTACGCTGGGACTTGCGCTCGCGGTGCGTGCAGACCGGGCGCGGACGGGGAGGGTGGACGTGGAGGCGAGGGCCGCTGAGCGGGGGACTTTGCGCGAGCCGTCGGCGATCGCGTCCAGGCCGTTCGAAGGGGAAGCGCAGGCGCTGGTCCGCTTCGCGCAGATCTTGGCCGCGTCCGGCAGCCTCCAAGACAGCGCTCGGGAGATGCTCGAGGTCGCGCGCGAAGCGGTGGACGCCGACCGTATCGTGCTGCGGATACACGACCACGTGACGGGAGACCTCGTCCCGTTCGAGGGCGCGGGCCCGCTGCTCGGGGACCATCCCCCCGTGACCGTCACCAGCGGGCAGGGGGTTGGTGGCTCGATCTGGGCGTTCGAGCGGGGCGAGGTGGTGATCGAGCGCGACCTCGATCGCGGCGCGATCGGCGGCCGCCGCCGATCGACCGCCGGCATGAGATCGAGCGTGACGCTTCCGGTCTCCTCCCGGGAGGCGACCATCGGCGTGCTCACCGCCGGCTCGCGGCGGGGAGACCATTTCGCGCCGCGGGCGGTCGAGCTGCTCACCGTGGCCGCGGCGTCGCTGGGCGCGCTGTTGGAGATCGGCCGGCTCCGCCAGGAGATCGAGGTCGAGCGGTTCATCCGCGAGCGCATCGACAACTTCGTATCGATCGCTTCCCACGAGCTTCGGACGCCGATGACGGTGCTGGTTGGCTACTCGGAGCTCCTGATGAGAGGAGAGCCCTCGATCGAGGTGCGCCAGGACTGGTACAGCTTCATCAACACGGAGAGCAGGCGCCTGACCGAGATCGTCGATGCGTTCCTGGACGTTGGCAGCATCAGCGCCGGCAAGCTGCACCTGAGCATCATGCCCGTGGCGTTGGGCCCATTGGCGAGAGAGGTCGTGGCCCGCTTCGCCCGGAGTGCCGGTCACGAGATCGACGTTGCATCCGGCGCCGCCGTCCCCGAGGTGCTCGCGGACCCGGATAGGGTTCGCCAAGTCCTCTGCAACCTTCTGGACAACGCCGTGAAGTACAGCCCCGAGGGCAGCCGCATCTCGGTGTCGTTCCGGACCGACAACGCGCGCGGCCGGGTGATCACGTCCGTGAGCGACGAGGGGACCGGCATCCCTCTCGGGGAGCGCTCGAAGGTGTTCGAGATGTTCCAGAGGGGCCGTTTCGCGGACACGGTCACCGTCCGCGGCGCCGGGCTCGGGCTCCACATCGTCAAGTCCTTGGTGGAGGCGATGGGCGGCGAGGTCTGGCTGCGCAGCAGGCGTCACCGAGGGTCGATCTTCTCCATCGCGCTCCCCGCCGCCGCCCACGCGATCTCCGGCCACGCGGAGGCCGCTCCCCAGTCGGCCTGAGCGTCCGGGGGATCGCGCGGGGCGCTTGCTCCGCGCAGGCGTCCGTGGTAAACGTCAGCGTAGCGTGTTGCGCCGGGCCACCGAGGCTCGCGCATCCGCAGGCTGGTTGCCCAGAACGCGACGCAAAGGGAGAGAACCGATGGTCCAACAATCCGAGACGAAGAGCCGCGGCCGCAAGCTTCCCTACGACGATTGGATGGAGGCAACGGGCCTCCCCGTCTACCGGGGGCACTTCGTCGAGGACCTCCGCGTCGTGGAGCTGGGGTGGTGGGAGGAGCGCGGATGCAAGGCGGCCTTCCTGAACCTCAAGGGCATGGAGGGTGTGTCGGAGGGGCGCGTGCAGGAGATCGCCCCCAGTGGTGAGCTGCCCAAGCTGCGGATGGCCATCGGCGAGCTGATCTACGTGCTCTCTGGCCAGGGGCTCTGCACCGTATGGCTCGACGACGACCGGCCGCCCCGTACCTTCGAGTGGAACGCCCGGAGCCTCTTCCACATCCCACGGCACAGCACGTACCAATTGAGCAACGCCAGGGGCGATGCGCCGGCGCGGCTCCTCCACTACAACTACCTCCCCATCGCCCTCTCGGCCATCCCCGACCCGGAGTTCCTGATCAATAACCACACGTACCACCGGGGGGATGCGCAGAGCCTCGATGAGGCGTTCTCCAAGGCCGTGGAGGTGAGCGACGCCACCGCGAACGTGCGCATCGGGGTGTACTGGCTCGGCAACTTCTTCCCGGACCTCGGCGCGTGGGACAAGCTTGCCCCGTACCGCGGCCGGGGCGCCGGTGGCTCGGCCGTCTACATGCGCTTCCCCGGCGGAGAGATGGGGGCGCACATGTCCGTGTTCGACGCGGGGCTCTACAAGAAGGCGCACCGGCACGGCCCCGGCCGGGTCATCGTGATCCCCAAGGGGGAGGGCTACTCCCTGCTGTGGAGGCAGGGTCCGGACGAGGAGAAGATCGTCTGCCCGTGGCACGAGGCCTCCGTGTTCGTTCCTCCGGAGGACTGGTACCACCAGCACTTCAACGTGGGCACCACGGACGCCCGCTATCTGGCCCTCGGCTCGCTGACGCAGTTCGCGCAGAAGGGCGAGACGGTCTACGAGAAGAGCATCCGTCAGATCGAGTATCCGAACGAGGACTCCTGGGTCAGAGAGCGGTTCGAGGAAGAGGTCGCCAAGCGGGGAGGCCGCAGCCTCATGCCGGACGAGGCGTATGTCGACCCGGAGTTCGAGTGGAACTACGGGGACGACGCGTAGCGTGCGCGCGGCGCGTTAGCCATCGGCATAGGCCACCTTTTGGAGCTCGGCCACCCGCAGCCTGAGCTGGTCGGCGTTGATCGGCTTCATCAGGGCCCGCCCAGCCGTGGACGAGAGGAATTCGAGCGTGTCGGGGCTCATGGTGTCGCCGGTGACGAAGATGAACTTGCGGCACAGCTCGGGTGCGCTTTCCTGCGCGCGCCGGTAGAGGTCCTGGCCGCTCATGCCCGGCATGCGCAGGTCGGCGATGACGCAGTCGAAGTGGCCGGCTTGCAGCCGGCGCCAGGCATCGTGCCCGTCGGCCGCCGTCTCGACGGCGTGATCGTTCCTGCTGAGGACCCGGGCCATGAAGTCGCGCGCCGAGGGCTCGTCGTCGACGACCAAGATACGCATGCCGGACGTCGACAATCGCTGGAACGTCGACGTTTGGGACCGCCCGACCGGGGCCGTAGGGATGGGCAGCTCGATATGAAACGTCGCCCCGGCGCCGAGCTCACTCTCGGCCCAGAGCTCGCCCTGGTGCTGGCGAACGATGCCCTGGCAGACGCTGAGGCCGAGCCCCGTGCCCTCTCCCACCTCCTTGGTCGTGAAGAAGGGCTCGAAGATCCGTCCGAGGACCTCGGGTGGCATCCCCGGCCCATCGTCGCTGACGATGATCTGGATATGGTCTTCGGCCGCTTCGCAGCGCACGGTGATGACCCCTGCGCGCGCCGTCGAGGCGATGGCCTGCTCCGCGTTGGTGAGGAGATTCAGCACGACCTCGATCAGCCGCTGGCCGTCGCCCAGCACCCGCGGCAGGGAGTCCGCCACGTGGGTCCGCAGCTCGATGGAGTGGTTGCGCAGGTCGTAGCCTTTCAAGCTGCATGCCCGGTCGATCACTGCTCGAACGTCCACGGCCTCTTGCTCCGGCGCGCTGTTCCTGGCGAACACCAGCAGGTTCTCCACGATCCGTGCCGCGCGCTTCCCCTCGGCGTAGATCTTCTCGAGGTCGCGCATGGCCTGGGGGGGGAGGTCCTGCTCCATCAGCAGCTGGGTGAAGCCCATCACGCTGTTGAGCGGGTTGTTGATCTCGTGCGCGACCCCGGCGGCCAGCTCGCCGATGGCGGCCAGCTTGCCCGATTGGACGAGCTGCTGCTGAGCCACCTGGAGCTGCTCGCTCGTACGCGCCTTCTCCAGGGATGGCCCGATCCCCGCCGCGATGGTCGTGAGCAGGGCCACGCGCTCGGGCGTGAAGTAGCTGGGCTGGCGTGAGCTCACCACGAGGACGGCTCGGGGCAGCTCGTCGGCCACGACCGGGAATGCGGCCTCCGATCGGACGCCGTCGTCGATGAGGTCCGGGCGCGATCGGGGGTCGGCCTCGTATCCGTTCACGACGGCCGGCTTCCCGCGGCTGAACGCTTCGCCCGCGATGCTCTCGATGACGTCGATGACGTCGACGACTCCGGGCCGCGTCGAGGCCAACCGGCTCAGATGCTCTCCCGACTCATCGGCAACCATGAGGGTCGCCCAGTCCCCCGTCTGCTCGACGATGGTTTCGAGGACGCTCGTGGCTTTCTCCTCGAAGGTCCCGCCGCCAGCGAAGATGGTGGCGGTCCGGTTCAGCACCTCCATCTCCTGGAGGTGGAGGTGCTCCGTCTCGCGGAGCTTGGCGTTCTCGATGAACGTGCCGATCCCATCCGCGATCGTGGTCAGGATGCGCAGGCGGTGCGCGTTGAAGTGATTGCGCTTCGCCGTATCGACCGCGAGCACGCCGACGGTCCGGCCCGTGGCCCCCACGGGCAGCCACGCGACCGACTGCGCCTCGTACCCGGACCGATGCCGTCTGCCTCTGCCCGGCCCGCCTCGGTGGTTGATCTCGTAGTCGTGGGCGATGATCGGTTCCCCCGACTGGAACGCACGGCCGGTCCGGCTGTCCCCGAAGGCGCGGAAGGCGCCCATGGGCTGCTGTGCCGACCCAACGGAGGCGACGACGCGCAGGCCGGCTTCCTCTGCGTCCGGCATCCTGAGGTCCGCCGAGTCCACCTCCAGGACCGTCTTCACCTCATCGAGCACGCCCATGAGTTTCTCCGTGAACGACAGCGGGCCCGCCACGATGCTGGATATCCTGAACAGGGCTTCGAGCGCCTCCGACTCTGCCCGCTCCGCCTCCTGCAGACGCGCTTTTTCCAGCATCGCCCCCAACGCGTCGGTGATGGAGCGCAGGAGGCGTACCCGGGGCGTATCGAAATGGTCGGGCCGATCAGACCTGAAGGCCACCACCGCGATCGGCTCGCCGTCGGCCGTGATGGGGAAGGCGGCGAGGGACGCGCTCATCGAGATCGATCGGTGGCCCGACGCGAAGCGGCTCGTGGCGATCCGGTTCTCCACGAGCTCCTGCTGCCTGACCCACACGGCGCCGACGAAGCCTTCCCCGAACGGCAACTGCTCCTCGGGCAGCGCTACTCCCGGGGCACGGGCGGAGGCGAAACGCTTCAGCTCCTTGGACCCGTGATCCGGCATCCAGATCGTGGCCCCCTGGACGTCCACGGCGACGATGATCGCCCGCAGCGCGGCATCCGCCTTCGCCCCGAGCTCTCCGGCGCTGCCCAGGATGTCCGAGACGCGGAGCAGCGTCTCGATGGTCCGCGCCTGCAGCCGCTCGGTCTCCTGCAGCCGGATGTTATCGAGCAGCGAGCCGAGGGAGCTGGTGATGCCCCGCAGGAACCGCATCCGCTCCGGCGTGAAGAAGCCCACCGTAGCGGCATTGATCGTGAGGACGTTCGTCACACGGCCGTTGAGCACGATGGGCAGGGCCGCCCGGGAGGCCACGCCTGCCGCTCGCGCAGCCTTGCCGAAATATCCGGTACTTGCCGGCCCGTCTATCACCCTCGGCTTGCCGGTGGCGAACACCGCCTTGACCGTTCGGTGACGCCGTTCGCCGATGGGCCATGGTCCTGCTCGCGCGACCGTCCGCATACGGACCTCGGTATCGTTGGGCTCGGTCAACCTGACAGCCGTCGCACCGCAGGCCTCGCGTACGATCTCGAGGACCGCTGCGAGCTTCTCCTCGCCGCTCCTCTGGCTCCCGACCCACTCCGCGATGCGGAAGAGGGCTTGGAGGACGCTCGCCTGCTCGTCCCCCGCGTCCTGCGAGGACGTTGGCGGTGGGTCGCCGCGCTTGCTGTTGGTCGTCGTTCGTGTCTTCGACGTAGCCATATCGCCCCCCTCGCGCCGTGCGGGGTGGTCGCTCCGTGTCTATGCTGACTACCCGTTCGGCCTATGACTCATCGTCCGAACCATACATCAGACGCCAGCAGCATGCTGCTGGCGTCGTGGGGTGGAGTGAACGGGCGCAGGGGATAGCGAACGCGGCTGTGTCTGAAGTGGGGGGCCCCAGGCACAGCCGCGCGCGTTCTGAAGTGACGCTCCCGATCCCTAGAAGTTCGGGAGGACCGTGTAGTTGACGCTGCCCGAGTAGTCGCCGGCCGGGGTCGTCGCGTCCACCTGGACCCGGAAGATCACCGTGGTGTCGGCGCCGTTGGTCGGCGCGCTGTTCGAG
>JADFQE010000133.1 GCA_022561985.1 Chloroflexota bacterium | reverse complement strand
CTCCGGCTTCGGGCTGCTTCGCCGCGGGGCGGCGCCTGCGGCGCGCCGGGGGCCGGGGCGCCGCCGTCTCGCCGTCCGTGGGTGCATCCGCGCTCGCCGTTGGCGTTCCGCCGGCGTCTGGCCCCGTGTTGGGGCCCCAGGCGGCTGCGCCGGGCGTCTCTGACGTGGCTGCGCCGGGGACGGGGGGCGTCTCGTTGCTCTCTTCGGTCAAGCTTTCACCTGATGGCGGTCAGGAGCGATGGGCGCTCCGCCGCGTGCTCATCTGCTTTCCATTGTACCAGCCGCTCGAACGCCGCCTCCCGTCTTGACGTTGCCGCGTACGTAGTCCACGGTCGGCGCGACGTGGTACTCGCCCTTGCCGTAGACCACGGCCTCGATGGCCGCCCTGGCTGTGTCCATGGACGTGTAGCAGGGGATGCCGCGCTCCGTCGCGGCGCGGCGGATCTCGAAGCCGTCGCGCATGGCCACGGCGACCTCGGCGACGGTGTTGACGACGCCGACGACGGTGCCGTCGGCGACGACGGAGTAGGAGTTGGGCTCCGGCTCGCCCACCTTGGCGACCTCCGTGACCTCGAGGCCGAGGCGGCGTATGAGGGCGGCCGTTCCGGCCGTGGCGTACAGCCGGTACCCCTGCTCCCCCAGCAGCTTGAGCCAGGGGACGGCCTCGGCCTTGTCGCGGTCGGCGATCGTGATGAGCAGCGCGCCCGCGGGCGGCAGCATGAGGCCCGCGGCCTCCAGCGCCTTGGCGATCGCCGGGCGGAGCTCCGTGTCGATGCCCATGACCTCGCCCGTGGACTTCATCTCCGGGCCGAGGTACGTGTCGACGCCGCGCAGCTTCGACATGGAGAAGACCGGCGCCTTGACGCTCACCATCGGCGGCTCCGGCTGGAGCCCGCCCGAGTAGCCCTGCTCCTTCAGGCTGCGGCCGAGCATGACGTTGGTCGCGAGTGCCACCATCGGGATATCCGTGACCTTGGAGATGAACGGCACCGTCCGGCTGGAGCGCGGGTTGACCTCGATGACGTAGACCGACGAGAGCCCGGCGTCGACGGGCACGGTCAGCCCCCACGGCCGGCTCTCGTTCATGATGACGTACTGGACGTTCATCAGCCCCCGCACGCCGAGCCCGAGCCCGATGCGCGTGGTGTAGTCGACGATCGTGTCGCGCTCCGAGGCCGTGAGCGTCGCCGCCGGATAGACGGCCATGGAGTCGCCGGAGTGCACGCCCGCCCGCTCGATGTGCTCCATGATCCCGGGGATCAGCACCTCGGTGCCGTCGACCACGGCGTCGACCTCGACCTCGCGCCCCTCGAAGTACTTGTCGATGAGCGTCGGGCGTCCCGGTGCCGCCTCCATCGCCACGGTGAGGTAGCGCACGAGCTCCACCATGTTGTCGACGATCTCCATGGCGCGCCCGCCGAGCACGTAGCTGGGGCGCACGAGCACGGGGAAGCCCAGGCGTGACGCGACCTCCATGCCCCGATCGACGGATGTGACCGTCTCGCCCGGCGGCTGCGGCACGCCCAGGCGCGACATGAGCTCGCCGAAGCGCTCGCGGTTCGAGGCCGTGTCGATGGTGTCGGCCGATGAGCCGAGGATCGGCAGCCCTGCCTTCTCGATCGCCTGGGACAGGTTGATCGCGGTCTGTCCGCCGAACTGCACGACCGATGCCGGATGGTCGGGCGCCCCGTCGCCCTCGATGGTCTCGTTCTCGAGGATGTCGCGGACCGCCTCCTCGTCCAGCGGCTCGAAGTAGAGCCGGTCCGAGGTGTCGAAGTCGGTCGAGACGGTCTCGGGGTTGGAGTTGACCATGATGGAGCGGACGCCGGCCGCGTGCAGCGCCCACGCCGCGTGGACGGAGCAGTAGTCGAACTCGATGCCCTGGCCGATGCGGATGGGGCCGCTGCCGATGACCAGCGCGCGTGGGGCGGGGAGGGGCTCGGCCTCGTTCTCGCTCTCGTAGGTGCTGTAGAAGTACGGCGTGACGGCCTCGAACTCGGCCGCGCACGTGTCGACCATCTTGTAGACGGGCCTGATGCCCATGCCCGTGCGGAGCTCGCGCGCCTCCTCGGCGGTCCGGCCGGTGAGCTCGGCGATCACGCCGTCCGGCATCCCCATGCGCTTCGCGTCCCAGAGCAGATCGTGCGTCAGGTTCTCCGCGGCGAGGCGCCGCTCCATCGCCACGATGCGCTCGATGCCGGAGAGGAACCAGGGCTCGACCAGCGCCGTCTTCGCGAGCTCGTCCACGCTCATGCCGCGGCGCAGCGCGGCGGCGAGCGCCCACAGGCGGAAGTCGGTGGGGTGCAGCGGCAGGTCGGCGGCGGCCATCCCCTCCCACGCCGGGTCCTCCCACCGGAGCGAGCGGCCGTCGATCTCGAGGGAGCGCACGGCTTTCTGGAGCGCGGCCTCGAAGCTGCGGTCGATGGCCATGACCTCGCCCGTCGCCTTCATCTGCGTGCCGGTCTCGCGGTCGGCCGTGGCGAACTTGTCGAAGGGCCAGCGCGGGATCTTGATGACGCAGTAGTCGAGGGCGGGCTCGAAGGCCGCGGACGTCTTCTGCGTCACCGCGTTCGGTATCTCGTGGAGGAGCTTGCCGACCGCGATCTTGGCGGCGACGCGCGCGATGGGGTAGCCGGTGGCCTTCGATGCCAGCGCCGAGGACCGGCTGACGCGGGGGTTGACCTCGATGACGTGGTAGGACATGGGCTCCGGCGCGCCGCCGGGCAGCGTCTCGCCGATCACGGGGTGCGGGGCGAGCGCGAACTGGACGTTGCAGCCGCCCTCGACGCCGAGGGCCCGGATGATCCGGATGCTCGCGGAGCGGAGCATCTGGTACTCCTTGTCCGAGAGCGTCTGGGAGGGCGCGATGACGATGGAGTCGCCCGTGTGCACGCCCATGGCGTCGAGGTTCTCCATGTTGCAGATGGTGATGCAGGTGTCGGCGCCGTCGCGGATCACCTCGTACTCGATCTCGCGCCAGCCGGCGAGCGAGCGCTCGACCAGCACCTGCCCGATGGGGCTCGCCGCGAGCCCCGAGCGCACGACCGTTGCGAGCTCCTCCATGGTCGTCGCGAAGCCACCGCCGGTGCCGCCTAGGGTGTACGCGGGGCGTACCACGAGCGGCAGCCCGAGCTTCCGGCCGACGGCCATGCCCGCGGCCTCGTCGCTCACGACCTCGCTCTCGGGCGTCGGCTCGCCGATGCGCTTGAGCATGTCGCGGAACAGCTCGCGGTCCTCGGCCGTGCGGATCGTCTCGATGGGCGTGCCGAGGGGGCGGACGCCGTAGCGTTCGAGCACGCCCGCCTCGTGTAGCGCCATGGCGAGGTTCAGCCCCGTCTGCCCGCCGAGGGTCGCCAGCAGACCGTCCGGGCGCTCGGCGGCGATGATGCGCTCGATCACCTCGACGGTGAGCGGCTCGATGTAGACGACGTCGGCGATGCCCTCGTCGGTCATGATGGTCGCGGGGTTGGAGTTGACGAGCACCGTCGCCACGCCCTCCTCCCGCAGCGCCTTGCACGCCTGGGTGCCGGCGTAGTCGAACTCGGCCGCCTGCCCGATGACGATGGGCCCGCTGCCGATGACGAGGACCTTCTTGGGCTTGGGGTGCGTCGTCATGCCCGTCCCGCCATCAGCTCCACGAAGCGGTCGAAGATGTGCTCGTTGTCCAGCGGCCCCGGCGCGGCCTCGGAGTGGTACTGGATCGTCAGCACCGGCCGGTCGCGGTGCCGCAAGCCCTCGATCGTGCCGTCGTTCAGGTTCCGGTGCGTGACGACGATCTCGCTCGGCAGCCCCTCCTCGGAGACGGCGTACCCGTGGTTCTGCGCCGTGATGGTGACGCGGCCCGTTTCGAGGTCCTGCACCGGGTGGTTCGCGCCGCGGTGCCCGAACTTCAGCTTGTATGTGCTGGCGCCCAGCGCCCGGGCGATGACCTGGTGTCCCAGGCAGATGCCGAGGGTCGGCACGCGCTCGATGATGGCGGCCGCCGTCTCGACGGTGAGCGTGTTGTGGACCGGGTCGCCGGGGC
>JADFQE010000132.1 GCA_022561985.1 Chloroflexota bacterium | reverse complement strand
TTGAGACACCTCCCTCCCCTGCTGCTGGCGGTGCTTGCCGCGTCCCTCGCGGCGTGCGGTCCCGGGCCCACAGCCGCGCCCACGGCTACGCCGCCGCCCACGGCATCGCCATCGCCCACCGCGCCGCCCACGGCTGCACCAACCGCGGCCGGGACGGCAGGCCCGGAGCCCACGCTTGCCCCCGCCGCCGGCCTCCCCGCCCGAGACTGGTTCGACCTCGCGCGCCGCTACCGGGGCGTGGAGGCCGTGCCGCTCACGCCGGCCGAGCTCTACCGCGACGAGCCGGTCGGCACCGTGCGGACGTTCAAGGCCATCGACGTCGTCGCGCTGGAAACCTTCGAGATCGAGGCGCGCCTGGAGGTCGTCGGCGAGCATGCGCTCTGGTACGTGAGCACGGCCATCGCCGTGCCGGAGCGCCAGGTCCGCGAGGCCGCGCGCTTCTTCGACGACGTGCTCGTCCCCGCGGTCTACGGCACGTTCGCGGGCGCGGGCGGGCCGCCGGGCCGGATCACCATCGTCAACGCGCGGCTCCCCGGCGTGGCCGGGTACTTCAGCGGCGCCGACGTCGTCCCCGTCGAGGTCTACCCCTTCAGCAACGAGCGCGTCTCGCTGTTCATGAGCACCGCCGGGTCCATCGGCTCGGAGAGCTACCTCGGAACGCTGGCCCACGAGCTCCAGCACGCGGTGCACTGGTCCGTGGACCCCTCCGAGGACACCTGGGTGAACGAAGGGCTCTCGGAGCTGGCCGTGCGCAGCCTCGGCCTGCCGTCGCTCCCCTTCGCGGCCTACCTGCGGGACCCCAGCGTCTCGCTGGTGCACTGGCCGGAGAGCATCGGCAGCTCGCTGCCCAACTACGCGGCGGGATCGCTGTTCGCCGCCTACCTCGCCGACCGCACGGGCATCGAGAACATCCACCGCTGGGTGGCCGAGCCGGCCGCGGGCGTGGAGGGCACCCGGCGCTATCTGGAGGACGTTGCGCCGGGGACGACCTTCGAGGAGGTCTTCGGCGACTGGCTGGTCGCGAACGTCGTGCGCGCGAGCCGCGGCCGCTACGCCTACGCCGACCCGCCGAGCCTGAGCGCGGCCGTCCAGACGCTCGCAGCGCATGGGCGCACCGAGGGCTCCGTCCCGCAGCTCGGCGCGTGGTACGGCCGGTTGGAGATCGACCGCGAGGTCCAGGTCACGTTCACGGGCCAGCGGCAGACGCCGCTCCTTCCCGTGGCGCCGTACAGCGGGGAGTCGTGCTGGTGGAGCAACCGCGGCGACGGCATCGACACGACCCTCACGCGGACGCTGGACCTGAGCGGGCTCAGCACCGCGACGCTCCGCTTCTGGACCTGGTTCCGGATCGAGGAGCGCTGGGACCACGGCTACGTCTCCGTCTCCACCGACGGCGGGGACCGCTGGACGGCGCTGGCGGGCACGCTGACCTCCTCGGACGACCCGCTCCGGACGGCGTTCGGCCCCTCCTATACCGGTGCGTCTCCAACTGGCGCGGGCGCGCCGGGCGGCTGGGCGCGCGAGGAGATCGACCTCGGGCCCTACGCCGGGCGGTCCGTGCTGCTGCGCTTCGAGTACGTCACCGACGAGTCCACGAACACCACCGGCTGGTGCATCGACGACATCGAGGTCCCCGAGGCCGGGTTCGCGGACGACGCCGAGACGGACGGCGACTGGGCCGCCGACGGCTGGGTGCGCGTCCGCGCCGAGGGCATCCCGCAGCGCTTCATCGTCCGGCTCGTCGAGGGCTCCGGGGACCTGGCGACCGTGAGCGCGGTCGAGCTCGACGCGCGGAATACCGCGACGTTCAGACTGACCCGGCCGACGACCATCGTCGTGAGCCCGGTCTCCCCCGCGACGTCGCAAACCGCAACTTTCACCCTGGACGTGACCGAATAGCCTGGAAGCGGCACCTGACGTGGTGTAGCGTCTGACGCATGATCCCAAAGACCGCATCGGGCCGTTGGCTGGCGGGCATCACCGCCGTCGTTGGAGCGCTGGTCGCGCTCAGCCTCGTCGTGGCCATCGCGACCGGCTCGGACGAGCCGCCGCTGCTCGCCGAGGACACGCCCGAGGGCACCGTGCAGCGCTACATCCAGGCGCTCCAGGACGCCGACTACGCCGCCGCGCACGCGCTGCTGACCGAGGACGAACGCGAGAGCTGCCTCCTGGAGGACTATGGACGGCAGCGGTTCGAAGCGTCGGACGACGTCCGCGTCCGGCTGGGCGAGACCAGGCCCGTGGGGGACAACGTCGAGGTCACGCTCCACGTCACGCGGTTCAGCGCATCGCCGCCCTTCGGTGTCTCCGAGTACACGCAGGACTACCGCTACATGCTCAAGGAGACAGCGGGCGTCTGGCGGATCGCCGAGGCGTCGTGGCCCTTCGCGTGCAACTTGAGGGCCAGGCCCCCCAGCCCGACGGCGACCCCGACGCCGGCGCCGCCCCCAACGCCCGCCGAGGCCTGAGCGATGGATTTCTTCGACCTCCTCTTCTCGCTGGTCCCGCTGCTGATCATCGGGCTCATCGTGTGGGGCATCGTGTCGATCGCCCGGCGCTCGGGCGGCGCGACCGAGGAGCCGGGCATCGGCTCCGTGCGCCGCCTGTTCTTCTACGGCCTCGCCTTCGTCGCGCTCATGCTCGCGACGCTTGGCCTCACGCTCATCGTCGGCCGGCTCATCGGGCTCGCCTTCCTCGGCGAGATCGTGCGCGGCGGCTCGGGGCAGATCGCCTTCGGCATCGCCGCGACCGTGGTGGGCTTCCCGGTGTGGGCGCTGCTGTGGCGGGCCGCCGCCCGCTCGCTCGAGCGCTACCCGGCCGAGCGGGGGACGCTGGGGCGCAAGGCCTACGTCTACCTCGTCCTGTTCGTCGCCGCGGCCGTCGTCGCCGTGTACCTCACCCGCTCGATCGACTCGGCCCTCGACGGTTCGCGCGAAGCGCTGAAGGGCATCGGGCCCATCCTCGTCTGGAGCGGCCTGTGGTTCGTGCATTGGCGGTGGGAAGCGGCCGAGGGCCAGCCGACCGACATCGCGCGCTCGACGCGCCGGCTGTACGCGTACCTCACGTCCACCTACGGCCTCTTCCTCCTCGCGGTTGGCGCCGGCCTCCTGGTGGCCTCGCTGCTCGGGACGGCGTACGACCGCATCTTCGGCGGCACGTTCGTCGGCTCGCAGCCGGGCATCTGGAACGATCAGGTCCGCGGCGCCATCGCCTCCGGGCTCGTGGGCTCGGCGTGGTGGTACCTCCACTGGCACCGCATCTCCTCCGGCGACGCCGCCTCGCTGCTGCGGCAGATCGTCATCTACATCGTCGCCATCTTCGGCGGCGTCCTCACCGTGGTCGGCGCCGCCGCCCTCGCGCTGTTCACGACGCTGAGCTGGCTGCTGGCCCGCCCCGAGCTCACCGGCGCCGCGGTCCATTTCGACGGGCTGCCCACGGCGCTCGCCAGCGCGCTCGTCGCGGGCGGGGTCTGGGGCTACCACCGCACCGTCGTCTTCGCCGAGGTGGAGGCGGCGGGCGTCCAGCTCGTGAGCGCGCGGCGCGCGTACCGGTACCTCGCGGCGGCGGTCGGCCTCGGCACGCTCGCCGTCGGACTGACGGTGCTCTTCGCCGTCGCCATCGGCCTGCTGATCCCCGGCGCGCAGGGCGTGACGATCGTGGGCCAGCGCTGGTGGGGCACGCCGCTGTCCCTGGCGCTCACCCTCACCATCGTCGGTGCGCCCGTGTGGGTCCGGTACTGGCTCCGCCAGCAGGGGGAGGTGCGCGCGGGCACCCCGGCCGAGCGCCAGGCGCTCTCGCGGCGCACGTTCATCTTCGTGGTCTTCGGCATCGCGGTGCTGGCGACCCTCGCATCGGGGAGCACCTTCCTGTTCATGCTGCTCGATGCCCTCTTCGACGGCCGGCTCTCGGCGCAGGTGCTCGACGGCGGCAAGTGGGCACTCGGCGTCGCGCTCACCGCCGGGGTCTTGAGCGTCTACCACTGGCAGGTGCTCAAGGAGGACCGTGCCGCCGCCCCCGAGCCCACGCCCGAGCCCGAGCCCACGCCGACCCCGGCCGCGGTCGCCAAGCAGGTCACGGCGGCCGCGGGCCCACGGGCCGCCGCGCCCGTCGGCGCCATCGCCCCCGCCATCGGCACCGG
>JADFQE010000048.1 GCA_022561985.1 Chloroflexota bacterium | reverse complement strand
GAGGAGCCGGCGGCGATGTGCGCGAGCTCGTGGCGCAGCGTGTCCTCGGCCTGGCGCTCGTCGAGCCAGGCCGAGAGCCGGATGCGGTTCTCCCGGACGAAGGCGCGGCCCAGGACGCGGCGCATGCGCACCGACCATTCGAGGGCCGGGACCGGCGCGATGCCGTGCTCGGCGCAGAGCGACCCCAGCAGCGAGCGGGCCGCACGGCGCGCGGGCTCAGGCACGGCGCCGTCCGCGCCGCTCACCGGGAGCCGCCGGGCGGCTTGCGCTCGGCGGCCCGCTCGAACGGCGGCCTTGAGGGGCACTGGGGCGCGAGGGCGCAGCTGGCGCACGCGGGCCGCTGCGCGTGGCACACCTGGCGGCCGTGAGCGATGAGACGCATATGGAAGCCCAGCACGTGCTCCGGCGCGATGGTCGGTTCCAGCACGTCGTGGGCCTCGTCCGCGCTCACCTTGGGCCCGATGAGGGCGAGCCGGCGGGTCACCCGGTGGATGTGCGTGTCCACGGCCATCACCGGCAGACCGTAGGCGAAGGAGAGCACGACGCCGGCCGTCTTCGGCCCAACGCCCGGCAGCTCCTGGAGCCACGCCTTGGCCTCGGACGGCTCCATGGACCCCAGGAAATCGATGTCGTAGCCGCCGGTGCGCACGTGGACCGAGCGCAGCACGTCCTGGATGCGCGGCGCCTTCTGCCGGGCGAGGCCGCCGCTGCGGATCGTCTCCTCCAGGTCGCCCGTCGGTGCGTCCACCACCGCCGCCCAGGTGGGGTAGCGGTCGGCCAGCGCCGCGAAGGCGCGCTCGGCGTTGGTGTCGGAGGTGTGCTGCGACAGGATCGTCTCGATGAGCTCCGCCGTGCCATCGGCGTGCCTGGGCCTCGCCGGTGCCGCGTACGCTCCGGCAAGCAGGTCGTAGACCTCTTCGGACGTGTAGGGCGTGATGCCGCGCACGCTGCGCGGCCGGAGCACCTTGCGGCGCCGCCTCTTCCGGGAGTTGGGGGAGCTGGGGGAGCTAGAGACCACCGTCGATCCCCTGCAGGTGGCCCACCTCGTTGTGCACCGTGAGCTCCATGCTCTGCCCGTCGACGCGCAGCTCGGTCACGGACGCCATCTGCGTCCGCAGACGCTCCTGCGTGTGCTGCGCGTCGTCGAGTCCGAGTGCGAGCGACGCGGCCACCCGGACGGGCGAGTCGTGGGTCGCGGCGAGCACCGTCTCGCCGTCGTGGCGCTCATGCGTCCGCGCGATGAAGCGGACGATGCGCCCGCGCAGCTCCGCGATGCTCTCGCCGCCCTCGAACCGCACCGTGTGCGGGCTCGCGCGCCAACGCTCCAGCAGGCCGGGGTATCGTGCCTCGACGTCGGTCAGGAGCGCGCCGGCGAACCTCCCGTAGCTCAGGTCGCGCAGGAGCGTCGAGCGGCGCACGGGCAGGCCGAGCCGCTCGGCGATGGCGCCCGCCGTCTCGCGGGCCCTTGCCGCGGGGCTGCTGTAGACGGCGGAGATCGGCTCGCGGCTCAGGCGCTCGGCCAGCGCCGAGACCTGCGCGCGGCCGACGTCGTCGAGCGGGCCGCCGCCCTGGACGCGCCCGAGCACGTTCCAGGCGGTGCGTCCGTGGCGTACGAGGATGAGACGAAGCATGGGGGTGCATTCTAACCACAGATGTGCCAGATGCCCCCGATGCAGGATCAAGACGCAGGATCCAAGACGCAGGGGCCGGCCGTGATACCGTGCGCCCATGACGACGCCAACGCCCGAGCAGCGACGGTTCCTCGACACGCGGATGGTCGCCTACCTGACCACGGTGGACTCAAGCGGCGCTCCGCACGCCGTGCCGGTCTGCTTCGCGCTGGCGGGCGAGACGGCCTACGTGGTGAGCGGCGGCGAGGGGAACCGCACGGGCGAGCGGCTCGACAAGCGCCTGCGCAACCTGGCCCGGAACCCCAGGGCGTCGCTTGGTGCCGACCACTACGAGGACGACTGGGACCGCGTGGCGTGGGTGCGGCTCGACGGGCCGGCCGAGGTCTTCGCCTCCGGCGGCGAGCACGACGAAGCGGTGCGCCTGCTGCGCGCGCGCTACCCGCAGTTCGACGACATGGACATCGACGGCGCGCCGGTGATCGCGCTGCGGATCGAGCGCGTGCTGAGCTTCGGGCCGCTGGACGTCACGGCCTAAGCGGGCCTAGAGGTACTCGCGCGCCGCCTCGCCGTGGCGCTCCTCGAACCCGCTCCGGAGGCCGGCGAACAGCGCTTCGTAGGCGGCCCCGCCGAGCGGGCCGGTGGTCATGATGACGGCGTCCTCGTGGTTGTCGGCGTAGTAGCGGCGGCGGAGGCCCACCTTCGCGAAGCCGTACTTCTCGTACAGCGTCTGGGCCCCGTCGTTGGAAGCGCGCACTTCGAGGGTCACGACCTGCTGGCCGCGGCGCGTGGCCATCTCGAGGGCGCCGATGAGCAGCAGCTCGCCGAGTCCGCGGCGGCGGTACTCCTCCCGTACGGCGATCGAGACGATGTGGGCATCGCCCGCCTGGTACCAGAGGCCGACGAAGCCGACGAGCAGCGGGACCTGCACCGGCAGCGTGGGCTTGTTGCGCCTGCCGAGGAGGCGGAGCAGGCCCTTGCGCGGGGTCGGGGTCACGGTGACGAACTCGCCGTCCCGCACGCACACCAGGTATTCCGCGATCCTGTTCTTGAGCTCGCGGCGATACGAGGTGGGCGGCCAGAGCGTCGGGAAGGCCTCCCGCTCCATCGCGGCGACCTGATCGAGATCGTGGGGTCCCATGGGCCGCAGCGCATAGGGCATCACGGACTGTCCACGCATGACACACACCCTCCGGGGCCGCTGGCATTCTAGCATCGCGCCCGTTCTCGGCCCGCGAAAGAGCCCCCCCGCGTGCGCGGATCCCATTTCCCATGAAGCGAACGGTGGACTATACTGGAAGAACTGCCCTCGTGCTTGGTCTGCGTTCTTTGACGCGCCCCCGGCCCCTCCCCTCTCTATGCAAATCCTCTGGAGAATAACGAAGCTTGCCGCCAAAGACCGATGGCGCATGTTGGCGGCATGGGTCTCCCTTCTGTTCTCCACCGGCTTCTTCCTCACCGTCCCCAAGCTGCTTGGCTGGGCCATCGACGACGTCGGCAACCCGGACACGACCATGTCCCGGATGGTGACGCTCGGAGCGCTCATCATCGGCGTCGTGATGCTGCGCGGCGGCTTCAACTACGTCAATCTGTACATGGCTGAGTCGGTGTCTCAGCACCTCTCCTACCGCATCCGGAACCTGCTGTACGACAAGCTCCAGTACCTGAGCTTCTCGTTCCACGACGCGCAGCACACGGGCGACCTCATGTCCAAGTCCACCGTCGACGTGGAGATGAACCGCCACTTCATCCAGATGGGACTCGTCCGCTCCGGGCAGATCGCGCTGCTGGTCGGCGGCGCCTCCACGATGATGTTCCTCATGGACTGGCAGCTCGCGCTGGTGAGCCTCGTGTTCGTGCCGATCATCGCCGTGCGCGCGATCTTCGTGAGCCGGAGGATGCGGGTGATGTGGCGGCAGGCGCAGATCGAGATGGGGCTGATGACCACCGTGCTCCAGGAGAACCTCGCCGGCCAGCGCGTCGTCAAAGCCTTCGGCGCCGAAGCCCACGAGGAGCGCAAGTTCGCCGTCAAGAACGAGTCCGTCTTCGACTGGACCTACCAGGCCAAGCAGCTCCAGGCCAGGAACTCCTCCTTCATGCAGGCTGTCTTCTGGGGGTCCACGGGCATCATCCTCTGGGTCGGCGGGCAGGCTGTGATCAGCGAGCGCATGCTCCTGGGGGAGCTCGTCTCGTTCATCTTCTACAACAGCATGCTGGTGCAGCCGGTCCGGATGATCGGCATGCTCGTGAACACCTTCGCGCGGGCCATCTCCGCGGGCGAGCGGCTGTTCGAGGTGCTGGACGCCCCCTCGCCGATCGAGGAGCGCCCCGGCGCCGTGGTCCTCGAGAACGTGCGCGGGGAGGTCCGGTTCGAGGGCGTCGACTTCGGTTACACCGAGCGGCCGACGCTCCACCACATCGACCTCAGCGTCGCGCCGGGCGAGGTGGTCGCGCTGCTCGGTGCGCCGGGCTCCGGCAAGACCACGATGATGAGCCTGCTCGCCCGCTTCTACGACGTGGACGGCGGGCGCGTGAGCATCGACGGGATCGACGTCCGCGACGTGACCTTGAGCTCGCTCCGCTCGACCGTCGGCATCGTGCAGCAGGACGTCTTCCTGTTCGGCGCGACGGTCAGCGAGAACATCGCCTACGGCCGGCTGGACGCCACGCAGGAGGAGATCGTCGCAGCCGCGAAGACGGCGCAGCTCCACGACGAGATCATGGAGCTCCCGGAGGGGTACGACACGCCCGTTGGCGAGCGCGGCGTGACGCTCTCCGGCGGCCAGCGCCAGCGGCTGTCCATCGCCCGCACGCTGCTGCTCGACCCGCCCATCCTGGTCCTCGACGACTCGACGTCCAGCGTGGACGCGGGGACGGAGGCCGAGATCCAGCGGGCCATGGAGGCCGTGGTCAAGGGACGCACGACGTTCATCATCGCCCACCGCCTCTCCTCCATCCAGCACGCGCAGACGCTGATCGTGCTGGAGGGGGGGCGTATCGCCGAGATGGGCACGCCCGAGGAGCTCGCCTCCTCCGGCGGGCTGTTCTCGCAGATGGCCGAGGTGCAGATCGCGGCGGACCTCGGGGGCCACCCGTCCACCGCGGCCGGTCTCGCTGCGCCGGGTGCCGCCTCATGATGCTCGGAGGCGGCGGCGGCTGGCTCACGCGCCACGTCCACGGCGACATCGACGACGAGGGGACCCGGCTCTACGACCAGCGCGTCGTCCTCCGGCTGATCGGCTACCTTCGCCCCTATCAACGGGACGTGGCGGTCGCGATGGTCTGGGTCTTCATCTACGCCGCCGCGACGGTCACCATCCCCGCCCTCATCCAAACGGGCATCGACAGCTACATCGAGCAGGGCGACCTGCGCGGCCTGAACTTCCTGGGCCTCGCCTTCATCGTCGTGATCGCCGTCCACTACGTCTCCAACTTCAAGCACCAGGTCCTCCTTGCGCGGGTGGGCCAGCGGGTCGTCTACGACCTGCGGCGTGAGCTGTTCGCCCATCTCCAGCGGCTGCCTATGTCGTTCCACAACCGCAACAAGGTCGGCTCGGTGATGTCGCGGGCGCAGAATGACGTGTACCAGCTCCAGGAGTTCATGGACATCCTGGTGACGAGCCTCGCCGACGTGCTCAGCGTCGTCGGCATCTTCGGCGTCATGCTGGTCTTCAACTGGCGCCTCACCTTCATCTCGCTGGCGACGCTGCCCGTCCTCGTCTTCCTCATCACGCTCTGGCAGCGCTATGCCCGGCCCGCCTACCTCCGCGTCCGCGTCGCCATCTCCCGGGTCAACGCGTCGCTCGCCGAGAACCTCGACGGCGTTCGCGTGGTCCAGAGCATGAACCGCCAGAAGACCAACTTCGAGCGGTTCGACGCGCTGAACAGGCAGCACCTCAACACGAACCTGACGGCCCAGCGGCTGTCGGCCTCGCTCATGCCGACGGTCGAGGTGTTCATGTCCTTCGGCCTCGCCGCGGCGATCGTGTTCGGCGGACAGATGGTGCTGGAACGGACCATCATGGCGGGGATGCTCGTCCAGTTCGCCCTGTACATCCAGCGGTTCTTCGACCCGATCCGCACGCTCACGATGCAGTTCACCCAGCTCCAGCGGGCCATGGCCTCGGGTGCGCGGGTGTTCGACCTCCTCGACGTGCAGCCGGACCTGGTCGACGCGCCGGACGCCATCGAGCTCCCGCCCATCAAGGGCGCCGTCCGCTTCGAGAATGTGTCCTTCGCCTACGACGCCACGAAGCCGGTCCTGCACGACATCGACCTGGACATCGCAGCCGGCCAGACGGTCGCGCTCGTCGGGAAGACGGGCGCGGGCAAGACGACCATGGCCGCGCTGCTCTCGCGCTTCTTCGACGTCGGCACAGGAGCGCTCACGATCGACGGCCACGACGTGCGGGACGTGACCCGCGACTCGCTGGCACGCCAGATGGGCATCGTGCTCCAGGAGCCGTTCCAGTTCTCCGGCACGATCCGCGAGAACATCGCCTACAACCACACCGAGGCGACGGACGAGGACGTGGAGCGGGCGGCCAGTGCCGTCGGCATCCACGACCACATCATGAGCCTGCCGGACGGCTACGCCACGGTGATGGAGGAGCGCGGCGCGAATATGAGCGCCGGCCAGCGGCAGCTCATCAGCTTCGCCCGGGCGCTCGCTGCCGACCCGCGCATCATCATCCTGGACGAGGCCACGGCAAGCGTCGACACGCGCACGGAGCGCATGATCCAAGACGCCATCGGCAAGCTGCTGCACGGCCGGACCGCCATCGTCATCGCCCACCGCCTCTCGACGATCCGCAACGCGGACAAGATCGTCGTGATGGACCACGGACGGATCGTGGAGAGCGGCACCCACGACGAGCTGATCGCACTCGGTGGGCTGTACGCCAAGCAGTACGAGCTGCACCGCGGCCTCGCCCTGGCGGGCGTGAAGCGGATCGACGCGCCGGCCAACGAGTTCGACGACGAGATCTCCGAGGCAGCGCCCGCCTAGCCCCCCGAACGCCCTGGCCCCCGTAGGGGCGCACGGCGTGCGCCCGCGGCTGCTGCGATCGGCCGTCTACACCGGCGGGCTGAGGCTCACGCCCAACGCCTGCTCCACCCAGTGCGCCACGCGCAGCAGCGCCGCCTCCTCGAAGGGCGCGGCGGCAAGCTGCATGCCCAGCGGTAAGCCGTTGCTGGCCAGCCCCACGGGCACGGAGATGCTCGGGAATCCGACGTAGCTCCACGGGCTCTGGAAGCGCGTGTCGCCGGTGGAGGTGAGGTCGCGCGGCGCCGGGCCGGACGCGGTCGGCATGAGCATCGCGTCGATGTCCTCGAACGCAGCGCGCGCGCGGTCCCGCATCTTGCGCCGGAAGGCGGCGGCGGCGACGTACGCCGTGGCGGGATGCGCCTGGCCGCGGCGGATGTACTCGGTCAGCTTCGGGCCGTAGAGGTGCTCGTTGCCGGGGAAGAGCTCCGCGTGCGTCGCGGCCGTCTCCGCCTCCATCATCACGCGGTGCTGCGCGTAACCCTCCCCGAAGTCGATGCCCGGGTCCACCTCGTGCACGTCGGCACCGGCCCGGCCCAGCTCCTGCGCCACCTCCTCGATCCTCATGCGCGTCTCGGCGTCGGACTCCTCGGCGAACCACGTCCGCACGAGGCCGATCCGCGGAGCGCCACCGGTGCCGATCGCCGCCGAATAGGCGTCCACGGGCACATCGGCGCTGCCGGGGTCGGCGGCGTCGTGGCCCGCGAGCACGTCGAGGACGGCGGCTGCGTCCGCGACGGTGCGCGTCAGCACGCCGACGTGGTCGAACGAGGGGGCGAGCGGCGCGACGCCGCGCACGCTGACGCGGCCGAAGGTCGGCTTGAAGCCGACGATGCCGTTATACGCGGCGGGCCGGAGCAGCGAGCCGACGGTCTGCGAGCCCAGCGCGAAGGGCACCATGCGCGCCGCGACGGCGACGGCGGAGCCGGTGCTCGAGCCGCCGGGGGTGTGCGCGGGGTCCCAGGGGTTGCGGGAGGGGGCCGGGTCGCCGTCGGCGAACTCGGTGGTGTGCGTCTTGCCGAGCAGGACCGCACCGGCGGCGGAGAGTGCCGCGACGGAGGCAGCGTCGCTCTCCGGCACGCGGCCGGCCCAGATCTTGGAGCCGGCCTCGGTACGGATACCGGCGGTGTCGAAGATGTCCTTGGCGCCGAAGGGGACGCCGTGCACCGGACTCCCGGCGCCGGCTGCGCGCTCCGCCTCGCGCGCGGCGGCCAGCGCTTGGTCGGGAACGAGCGCCGCCCAGGCGACGAGCGCAGGATCGAGCGACTCGATACGGGAGAGCAGCGAGGCGACGAGCTCGACCGGGGAGAGGTCCCTGGCGCGGATCGCGGCGGCGGCCGCGACCACGGAGAGCTCGTGGGGCTGGGCCACGGGGGTTTACCGCTGGTTCTTGGTGAAGCCGAAGCGGATCTTCAGCCCGTTGCGCTTCACATCCTGCTTGTTGACCTGCTCGATGAACTCGGCGGTCGTCAGCGGCTTCTTCTCTTTCTTCGGCTTCTTGATGATCGTCATGACGTCCTCAAAGGCAGTATACCAGGCGCTTGCACAGGCTAAGCTGAGCCCGGAAAGACCAGCGACTTGATGACCACGGGCACGGCGCCCGAGGACGGGATCAGCTCGCCCACGTCCACGTAGTCGAGCTCGCGCAGCGCGATGCCGTCGATGGACACGACCGGGCTCACGACCCCCAGCTCCTCGCGCAGGTGGAGGCCGATCAGGCCGCCGATGTCGCCGTCGATGACGAGCACCAGCGGAGCGCCCGCATCCAGCACCGGCCCCATGGCCTCCACGACGCCCCTGCAGAAGCCATCGAGCCGGGCGAAGGTTGCCGAGCCACCCCAGTGCACGCCGAGGGCCACCGGCGAGGACGCGCCCGCGAGGTCGAGCCGCCGCAGCGCGCGTCCGATGGCGTCCGCGACGACCGCGGGATCGATGACCTCGGCCGCCAGGTCGAGGTCCGGACTCACGACGGGGACGTTGCGGATGGGGACGGCCCCAAGCGGCGAGATGAAGATCGTGCTGCCACTGACCTGGATGGTGTACTGCGACGCCCCGATGACCGTCGCCCTGATGCCCGCGACCGGAACCATGACCATGGCGCCGAGGGCCGCCACGCGGCGCTTCACCTCCGCGGCGAGCGCCGGGCCCAGGTCCCCGAACGTCTCGCGCTCGCGGCCGTAGATGAACTCCGAGACGCCACCGGAGAAGATGACGGTGTCGATGCTGCCCCGGTACTCGAGCGGGGGCAGCCGCAGCAGCGCGCTGGTCTCCTTGGAGATATCGCCCAGGCTCACGACCTCTCCGAGCCGATCGGCCATGACCGACGCGATGGCCGTCACGTCGTCGTCCGTGAGCTTGGAGCCGACCTCGACCGCGACCCCCGCCTGGGCGGCATGCGTGCGGCCGGCGTCCTCGATGCGCGTCACGACCCCCGCGTCGTCGAAGGCGAGCAGCCGCGCGCCCACGTCGATCGCGGTGACCTCGAGCACCGCTCCCGCCCGGCAGAGCGCGACCTTGGAGGTGCCGCCGCCGACGTCGATGTTCATCACGACGCCGCCGCTCCTGGCCGACTCGGCGACGGCGCCCGAGCCGTGGGCGGCCATGGTCGCCTCCATGCCGTCGCCCGCGCTCACCGCCACGAACTTGCCCGCGTCGGCGGCGAACAGCTCGCCGATGGCGCGCGCGTTGGAGCGCAGCACGGCGACGCCCGTGAGGATCAGCGCGCCGGTGTCGATCTCCTCGCGCTCGATCCCCGCCTCGCGGTACTGGCGATCGATGAAGACGCCGAGGGCGTCGGCGTCGATGGTCGCGCCGTCGTCCACGTACGGGGTCAGGAGGATCTCCGACTCACGCAGCACGGTGCGCTTCACGATGACGTAACGGGTGTCCTGGCGCTCCAGCTCGAGCCGCGAGAACACGAGGTGGGAGGTCGAGGAGCCGATGTCCACGCCGACGCTGCTGAGCGTGAGCTCGTCCTCGTCCAGCATGGCGCGGCCGACGCCCGTGAATCCCTCATGCGACGGCTGCGTCATCGTGCCTCGATCGTGGGTTGGGGGGTGATGGGCGCAGGCTGCCTCACGGGGTGCCTACTTCTTGTAGAACGAGTCTTCCATGCGCGAGACGACACCCGCCCGATCGATCTCTTCGTTGAACTCCTTGCGGACGTGCGGATCCTCGTCGCGGTAGGGGATCGCGCTGCCGCCCTGATCGACGTCGATCGCGCCGCGGTCGATGGCGTCCTCGCCAGGCACGCCGGCCTCGCGGCCGGGGGCGTGCGGCCCGAACCAGGCCGTCAGCCGGAACGCCTCGGAGCTCACGCCGAAGTGCTGGTGGTACCAGTCGCCGCTCATGGGCGCGGCGGAGACCATGCCCACCGGCTCGTAGTCCTGACGCTTGATCTGATCGGCGACGCCGTCCTCCCAGGGGTGCATCCCCAGGTGCTGCGGCCATGTGTAGGTGTACCCCTTGCCCTTGATGCAGATGAGCACCGCCGCGGAGCCGTGGGCGTGGGCCTTGGAGTAGCGGCCGACCTCGTGCTCGCCGATCCATAAGTAGAACTTGTTGCCCGCCATGTAGGGCTCGATGCGCCGGTAGCCGGGCGAGCGCCGGTTGTCCATCGGCAGGTCGGTGGTCACGATGTCGGGGATGATGTTCGTCCGCCGCATGGCGAGCCCCCGGACGGGGTCGGGCTCGATCTCCTCCGACGGCCGGTAGAAGTCGTCGCTCGCGTCGTAGCGGTCGGTGAAGTTGTACGGCGTCTGGAAGACGAAGTGCTCGTTCTGGAACAGATTCAGCACCGGCGGCGCGGTGGTTCCGGCGAGCAGCAGCGCGGGACTGGAGGTCGCGTTCACGATGCGGTGCATCGCGTTGATGGGGATGGTGAAGAGCGAGCCCTTCTGCCACTCGAAGGTGTTGCGCTTCGACTCCCCCTCGCGCCAGACCTCCGTCGATCCGCGGCCCTCCACGACCAGGTAGACCTCCTCGTAGAGGTGCTTCTCGACGGCGAGCGCTCCGGCCGAGGGGACCTCGACCACGTACATGCCCCACAGCCCCTCGGTGCCGTAGAGCTGGATGAAGGTGGCATTACCGCCCATGCGCTTCCACGGCTTGAGCGGCAGGTCCTGGACCCGCCTGACGCCGATGTCGCGGAAGATGGGGATGCCCTGCTCCTCCATGAACCGGTCGTAGGGCGTGAGTGGCCGCTTCCACTTCCCGTAGCCGGACTTCACGTCCGCGGACGTGGGCTCCTGCCACTGCTTCCCATCGGTCTTGGAGGCCATGAACTTCTCCTGATGAACGGCTCTCTGACGGGACATGCGCGGGGGCTGCACCGCACCGTGGCGCGGCGCAGCCCAGTGTAGTGACCCCACTGACGGGGTGTCAAGGAAGGGCGGCCGGCGGGCGCGCCGCCGAAGGCACACTCGCCGCCGCGACGCCGCCCGCAGCTTACTCCAGCGTGGCGTCGACGCTCAGCTCGACGTTGCCCTTGAGCGCACCGGAGATGGGGCAGCCGTCCTTGGCGCCGTTCGCGGCCTCCGCGAAGGCGGCGGCGTCGATGCCGGGCACCTGGCCGACGACCTTGAGCGCGCTCGATGCGAGCTTCCAGCCGCCCTCGACCTGCTTGAAGGTGACGGTCGCGTCGACCTCGAGCTTGGTCGGCGGCGTGCCGGCCTTGCCCAGCCCCGCCGAGAGCGCCATGCAGAAGCATGACGCGTGCGCGGCCGCAACGAGCTCCTCGGGGCTCGTGCGCCCGCCGGAGCTCTCCGTGCGCGCCGCCCAGCTCACGGGCAGCTCCGAGAACGCCTTGGACGAGGTCGCGCTGACGACCCCGTTCCCAGAGAGAAGATCTCCGTTCCACGTTGCGTGTGCAGTCCTGATCGCTTCGGCCATGTGAGGGTTCCTCCTAGGATGTTTTCTCGGCCCCTGCCGGGGTCCGTATCTCGGGTGACAACGGAACGCCTCGTGCGGCGACTCTCCGCACAGGCTATTCGCTCCCGCATAGTCTAGCGGTCCGGCCAGCGCGCAACCGCGTTGGCGGCCGACCGGCGCCCTGCGCTGGCGAGTGGGTGCAGGGCTGTGCCCTGCCTAGCCGAGGGGGCCTTGGAAGACCTGGTCGGCGTAGGTGTCGCTCAGCGGCTCGATCGTCTCCGGCCAGGCGCCAGCGGTTGGTCGGCGCTCCGAGCGCGGCCGGGGCACGCCCTGCCAGCCGAGCTGCTCCATGTAGTAGTAGATCTCCACGCACCGGCCGGACGGGTCCATCGCGTAGGCAGCGTAGTCGATGCCGGGGTGGAACTCGTCCGGGACGTCCTTGAACGCCACGCCGTTGTCCTTGAGGAAGGCGACGGCGTTGCGGAGCTGCTCGTAGCTGCCGACCTCGATGCCGAAGGACGCGAGCGTGCTGTCCCCGCTGAAGCCGAGCTCGCTCCGCAGCGACTTCGGCAGCAGCGTAAGGCTGTGGTGCTCGGTGCCGGCGCGCAGGAACAGTGCGCGCTGGCCCATGATTTGCGTCTCCTCGGTGAACGTGAAGCCGAGGTCCCGCTCGTAGAAGCTCCGCGAGCGGTCGAGGTCGTCGACGAACAAACTCACGGGGCCGATCTTGGTGATCTTGAAGGGCCGGGGCAGCAGCACGCCCTCCACGTCGTGGGTGGCAGGCGCCGACTCCACGTCGCGGAAGCCGGAGTAGATGTCGATGCCCTTGGCCTTGGCCTCCTCGACCTCCGCCTCCTCGGACATCTGCGGGAGCTCGGGCGGTGCGTCGAAGCGCCGGTAGTACATGTCCCGCGGCTTGCTGCGGCCCAGCCAGCCGATCTGCTCGATGCCGTAGTACAGCTCGTTGGTGTGGCCGTCGGGGTCGAGCACGTAGGTGTGCCAGTTGGAGCCGGGCATGTCGCGGCCCGTGCGGGCGATCGGGACCTCGCGCTCCTTGAAGAAGTCGACGGCGTGGACGATCTCGCCGAGCGAGCCCACCTGCCAGGTGATCTGGTTGATGTCGACCTCGCCCTTGGGCTCGCGGCCGCGCGAGCGGGCCATCGCGTCCCGCCAGTCCTTGGGGAAGAGCACGAAGGCGTGGTGGTCGCCTCCGTAGTGCATGAAGTAGCCCTTGGTCTCCTTGATGTCCTTCAGGAGCTCTTCCATCCCCGGCCGGGCCCCGAAGTCGATGACGTCGGAGAGCTTGAAGCCCAGGAGGTCGTGGTAGAAGTGGAGGTGGGCGTCCATGTCGCGCACGTCGAGGCCGAAGTGGCCGAGCCGGCGCACCTTGAACGGCCGCTCCATGAGCACGCCGCCAACGCTGTACGTCTTGGCGCTGTTGGTCGTGTCCGTCGTGGTCGCCATGTGACCTCTCCCCCTCGTGCTTGACGCCAGCCCTAGCGCTTGGCGCCTGCCTAGCGCTTCACGCCAGGAGGCCGCCAGCTCTCCTCCTTGCGCGGGCCGTAGGACTTGATGTCGAACCGCAGCCGCTCGAGGCCGTCGATCTCGATCTCGATCTTGTCGCCGTCGTTGATGGGCGCGAGGCCCTCGTGATGCGTCCCGCAGGAGAGCACGTCGCCCGGCATGAGCGTGATCCACTGGGAGAGCCACGCGATCTGCTCGGCGATGGGGTGAGCCATGTAGGAGGTGTTGTAGTCCTGCTGCAGCTCCTCGTTCTTCCAGAGGCGCACGCGCAGGTCCTGGGGGTTGGCGATCTCGTCGGCCGTCGTGATGACGGGGCCGAAGGGCGCCCAGCGGTCCTGGCCCTTGTGGAGGAAGGTCGTGCGCCGGTTCGGGATGCCGCGTGCCGAGACGTCGATGAAGTTCGCGTAGCCGAACACGTAGCTCAGCGCATCGGCCTCGCTCACGTGCTTGGCGGGCTTGCCGATGATGTAGGAGAGCTCCGCCTCCGGCTGGAAGACCAGCGCCTCGGGGATGTCGGGCAGCTCGACGGTCTCGCCGTTGCCCATGATGGACGTCGTGCCCTTGTAGAAGAAGTCGAGCTGGCCGGGCGTCGCGTCGGGGCGGTCGAGGTAGTTGGAGAAGGCGCACAGCACGTTGTGCGGACGCGGGAGCGGAGCGTGGACCTTCACGCCGCTCATGGGGACACCGGTCTCCTTCGAGACGATCTCCTCGAAGCGCGGCCTGTACTGATCGAACTCGGCGATGACCGTCTCCATCTGCCACTCGGCCGGGATGACGTCGTGGTGGTCGATGGCGGCCGAAACGTCCACGACGTTCTCGCCCTTGAGCACGCCCATCTTGTAATCGTCGAAGAACAGCAGCTTCATCGTCACCTCCCTGGTGCCCGCCTGAAACGGGTGCCCGGAGTCTAGCCGGGCGCCGTCCGAAGTCAAGGCGAGGGCGGCGTGGCTGCCCGGCCTGGGTTCGAACCAGGGTTTAGGGAGTCAAAGTCCCTCGTGCTACCGCTGCACCACCGGGCATCCGGCGTCCATTCTACGACCGGGGGGCCGCACTCAGGCGCCCACCACGGCGATGGCCTGGATCTCGACGAGCATCTCGGGGCGCGCCAGGCCCGCGACGGTGATGAGCGCGCTCGCCGGGTAGCCCTTCGCGAACAGCCCCTTGCGGATCGCCTTGAACTCGTCCCCGTAGCGGGCGTCGGTGATGAACACCGTCATCGTGACGACGTCGTCCAGCACCCCGCCCGCCTCGGCGAGGTTCGCGCGCAGCCGCTCGAAGGCGTTGCGGGTCTGCGTCCCGAAGTCGAGCTGGGCGCCTTGGGGGCCCGTGGCGCCACCGACCCCCGCGAGGTAGACCGTCGTGCCCCCGGAGACCTTGACGGCGCGCGAATAGGCGCTCGCCTCCTCGCGCTCTCCCTTCACGTACTCACGGCTCATGGTGCACCTCCTGTCTCGATGGGCGGCGAGTGTAGCAGGGGTCGTGCGGGCCAGGGCCGCGCGTTGACCCGCGGGGCGCCGGGGGATATCGTCGCCGCACGACGGCCCACCAAACATCCCACGAGCATCCAGCCCACAAGCCATGCAGGAGAGTCCGATGCTGACGACCCTCGCCGAGAAGGTCGACCCGAAGCACACCGCGCTGGTGGTCATCGACATGCAGAACGACTTCTGCCACGACGACGGCGCGAAGGCGCACGACGGCGCCGACGTCTCGCTCGTGCAGGCCATCGTCCCGCCGCTCCAGGCGCTGATCGACGGCGCCCACGAAGCAGGGCTGCCCGTCGTCTTCACACAGGCCGTCCACAACCAGTGGACGGACACAGACGTCCGGCTCGAGCGCCACCGCACCCAGTCGCCCAACTGCATCGAGGGCACGTGGGGGGTCGAGTTCTACGGCGTGGCGCCGGAGGAGCGCGACATGGTCCTGCCGAAGGCGCGCTTCAGCGCGTTCCTGGGCACCGAGCTCGACCGCGCGATGCGGATGCGCGGCGTGCAGACGCTCGTGCTCACGGGCACGGCCACCAGCGCGTGCGTCGAGTCCACGGCGCGTGAGGGCTTCATGCGGGACTACTACATCGTCGTCGCGCCCGATGCCTGCGCGCAGGGGGACCTCTCGCGGCACGAGGCTGCGCTCAGGGCCATCGACGGGCCCTTCGGCGTGCTCGCGCCCTCCGGCGAGGTCCTGGACGCGTGGGCCGAGCTGGCCAAGCCGGCCTTCTAGAGCGTCGCCAGCGTCACCCGGGCGCCGGGCTCGATCCCGAGCTCGCGCGCCAGCCCCGCGTTGATCTCCAGCACGTAGCGCACGTCCACGGCCCCCGGCGTGTAGCGCGCCAGCTCCGCGTCGCTCGCGCCCTCCGGCGGCACGGGCGCCTCGTGCGTGACGTGCACGACGCGCAAGCCGGCGTCCACCCACACGATGTCGATGGGGAAGCGCATGCCGCGCATCCAGAAGGTGGCGGGGGCCTCGACCCCCATGTCGAACCACATCGCGCGGCCCTGCGCGAGCGCGTCCCGGCCGGAGAGGCCACGCGCGCGCAGAGCCGGCGTGTCCACGACCACCGCGGTGAAGCGGCCGCGGCCGACGTCGATCCCGACCGTGGCGAGGTCCGCGTCGAGCGGATCCAGCGTGGGCGTCGCGCTGCCTGGAGGCAAGAGCGGCTGTGCCGCCGGCGTGGGCGTCGCGCTGGCTGGAGGCAAGAGCGGCGTTGCCGCCGGCTGTGCGCATGCTGCGGCGAGAAGGGCGAGCGCCAGGGCGGCGGCGAGCCGCACGCTACCCGTCGGCCCCGCGGACCACGAGGGTCCCGCGCTGGTCCTCGTGCCCCGGTATCTCGCAGGCGAACTCGTACTCCCCCGGCGCCAGCGGGCCGACGGTGACGAGCTTCTCGCTGCCGCCGACGATGCCGGCGGTCCGGCGCAGCAGGCGGAGCTCGCGGGGCGTCGCCTCCTGGCGGACCGTCTCCTCCTCGTGCCGCTGGAGGAACGAGAGCACGCCGCCTGCCGTCGCGACGAGGATGGAGGCCAGCAGCGCCAGCCCCATGCCGAGGTCCGGGAAGCTTGCGACGTTGATCATGAGGGGCAGCAGCGCCGCGGACTGGAAGAAGCTGCTGAGGAGTGCCCAGATGAACGCGGCCGTCAGCGCCCATCCGCCAACCGCCAGCGCTGCTCCTGCCAGCAGGAGCGAGACCGTTCCGAAGACCGCGGCGAACCCCAGCGGCGCCGGCTGTCCTCCGGCCGCGAACGTCGCGCCCGTCGCATAGAAGAGCAGCGCGTAGACCGCGAGCCCGCCCCCGAGCACCCGCTCGTGGAACGGGCGCGACCGCCACAGCGCAGCGACGGACCCGGCGGCGCTCACTCCCGCACGCCCGGCGCCATCACTTCTAGGGCGCCCGGCGCCATCAGGCGGTGCGACCGGCGTCGCCCTCCCAGAGGGACGGCTGTTGGCGGTCGAGCTTCGCCGGGTAGTCGAGGCCGAGGTGAGCGTAGGCGAGCTTCGTGGCGACGCGGCCCCTCGGGGTGCGGGCCAGGAAGCCGAGCTTCATCAGGTAGGGCTCGTAGACGTCCATGATGGTCTCGGACTCCTCGCCCGTGGAGGCGGCGAGCGTCTCCAGCCCCACGGGGCCACCGTCGTACTTCTCGGCGATGGTCCGCAGGAGGCGGTGGTCGATCTCGTCGAGGCCAAGGCTGTCGACCTGGAGGAGGGCGAGCGCCTTCGCGGCGACCTCCGCGGTCACCGAGCCGTCGGCGCGCACCTGAGCGTAGTCGCGCACGCGGCGCAGCAAGCGGTTGGCGACCCGCGGCGTGCCCCGGCCGCGGCGCGCGATCTCGACCACGCCCTCGCGGTCGATGGGCACGCCGGTGATGCGCGCCGAGCGCTCCACGATCGCCTCCATCGCACCCTGGTCGTAGAAGTCGAGCCGGTACACCGTGCCGAAGCGGTCGCGCAGGGGCGCGCTGAGCATGGCGTAGCGCGTCGTCGCGCCGACCAGCGTGAACGGCTCGACCTTGAGGTTGATGCTCTGCGCGCTCAACCCCTTGCCCATCACCCACGACAGCGAGTAGTCCTCCATCGCTGGGTAGAGGATCTCCTCGACCACCTTGCCCAGGCGGTGGATCTCGTCGATGAAGAGGACGTCGCCGGCGGCGAGCTGCGTGAGGATCGAGGCCATGTCGCCCGGCCGCTCGATGGCGGGGCCGGAGGTCACGCGGATGTTCGCGCCCATCTCGCCCGCGATGATGTGCGCGAGGGTCGTCTTGCCCAGGCCCGGCGGGCCGTACAGGAGCACGTGGTCGAAGGGCTCGCCGCGCCCCCTGGCGGCCTCCATGCCGATGCTCAGGTTCTCCTTGACCTTGTCCTGGCCGATGTACTCGTCCAAGCGGCGCGGGCGCAGGCCGCCCTCCGCGGAGAGGTCCTCCTCGCGCGGGGTGCCGGTGACGATGCGGTCGGTCTCGGTCATGGAGTGTTCCGCCCGGTCCTCAGATCGCCGGTCACGTGCCCCCACCCGGCTTGGTGGGCCCGTCCTCTTCCGGATCGCCCAGTGGCTCGGCTGGCTCGGCTGGCTCATCTGGCTCGGCTGGCTCGGACCCATCGGGGGGGTCGCTCTCCTCGAACGCTGCGGCCGTTTCGGGCTCGAGCTCCTCGCGCACGGCGTCCACCACCAGGCCCGAGGCCCGCGCCTCCGCGCTCTCGTAGGGCACGGCGGGCGTGGGCAGTGCGGTCGGTCCCACGGGCCGCCGCGCCCAGAAGACGCCGGCGACGATCATGGCGAACCCCAGCGCCGCAGAAGCCAGCCCCTGGGCCGCGATGGGGTCGACGAAGGAGGCAACGAGGTCGTCGCGGACGTCCAGGAGCTTGTCGGTGAGGACCGGGGTCGTGTCGATACCGCGGATGGGACCGTCGGAGAAGGCCCGCAGCGGCCCGCTGGCGGCCGAGAAGATGCCGCCAAGCAGCGCCCCGGCCATCAGCACCGGGACGCCGGCCCAGACGAGGCGCGTGCCCCAGCGGCGGCCGCCCAGGAAGCCGATGATGAGCGCGACGAAGGCGAGCAGGACGATCAGCAGGAACAGCAGGCCGCGGCCCAGGTTGACCCACCCGCGCACATCGTCGAACAGCCCGACGTTGCCGCCCAGCACGCCTGCGATGGAGGATTCGTCGAAGGTGATGCCGTCGCGCAGGTAACCGCGGACCGAGTCCATGGTCCCCACGACGTCGGCCCCCTCGATGTTCTCGGCGAGGAGTCTCTGGAGGTCCTGATCGGTGAAGGTGTAGCCGTCGCGGAGGTAGCCCCGGACGCTGTCCACGGAAACGCCCCCGGCCGTGTCGCCGAAGGCACCCAGCAAGCTCTGCTCCGTCACCTCGATGCTGTCGGGAAGCGGATCGACGATGGCGGCCGCGAGCTGCGCGCCGATGTCGAGGCCGATGATTCCCTTGAGCGTGCCGTAGGTAACCCCCGCCAACCGGCACTCCGGCAGCTCCGCAAGCGTCGAGGATCCAAGCCCACCCAAAATCTGCGCGCTCGTGCAGATGGGCAGCGCGGTGTAGACCGCCTCGAACTTCGCATCGACCGCATCCACCAGCACCTCGGCGGCGAGCGCCGCGCGGTCCTCCAGCGGTATCGACAGCACGAAGCCGTCGGTCCGGCCGGTCAGGTACGGGCCGAACGCGTCGATGGCCTCGCTCACGCGCTCCTTGACCCA
>JADFQE010000131.1 GCA_022561985.1 Chloroflexota bacterium | reverse complement strand
TTAGCTTGTTTGCCCGGTCTCCCGCAGGGCGACATTACCCAGAACGCTGCTGCCCTCCCGAAAGGGCATATCCCATCCGTCAGAGACCCCCCGGCCGCGCCTGGCTCGAATACCGACACGGCGGAACTGGCTCCGCCTCGGGCCAAACGCTGCGGCACTCGAGCAACTCCACCTGGTTCCACTAACTCCACCTCCCAACGGGACGGCGAGGCTACTCCCCGCCCCGAAGCGTGATTTTCCGCACGGCACGCACTCTCATGGCGTCTGAAATTCGCCATCAGGCCAGGGGGCCTTCAAGAGGATCATGAGCGGGCTCCTGCTCGGTGCCTGCGTCCGGGAAAGAGCCGTGATAGCCTGCGCTTAGCCATGGAGAACCGCGCGGACCAAGCCCCCGCCATCGCCGTTCGCCACCTCGTCAAGAAGTTCGGCGACCTCACCGCGGTCGACGGCATCTCGTTCGACGTGCGCTCGGGGGAGGTCTTCGGGATCTTGGGCCCGAACGGCGCGGGGAAGACGACGACGCTCGAGTGCATCGAGGGATTGCAGCAGCCAACGGCCGGCAGCATCGAGGTCCTCGGACTCGACTCGCAGCGCGACGCCTGGGAGATCAAAGAGCGCATCGGCGTCCAGCTCCAGACCTCTGCTTTCTTCGACTACCTGAACCTGACCGAGATCCTGAAGCTGTTCGCGAGCTTCTATCCGCGCAGCATCCCGGCCGGCGACCTGCTAGCCCGGCTGGAGCTCCAAGACAAGGCCAAGACCCAAGTGAAGCACCTCTCCGGCGGACAGAAGCAGCGCTTCTCGGTGGCCGTCACACTGGTCAGCGACCCGGAGCTCCTCTTCCTGGACGAGCCGACCACGGGGCTTGACCCGCAGGCGCGCCGTCACATGTGGGGCCTGGTCCAGGCGATGCACGAGGAGGGCCGGACGATCGTGCTGACCACGCACTCCATGGAGGAGGCCCAGTTCCTCTGCGAGCGCGTCGCCATCATGGACCTGGGCAAGATCGCGGCCCTGGACACACCGGCGAACCTCGTGCGAGCGCTCGATGCGCCGTACGAGGTCCGGGCCAGCGTCGGGGATGGTGCATCGCACGAGCAGCTCGGCGCGCTCCCTGGCGTGATCGATGTCCGGCCCGCCGGGTCCGAAAGCGGCGTGGTCGCGCTGCGCTCATCGGACGCAACGGCCACGGTCCCCGCGCTGGTCTCGTGGGCCGAGGACCGCGGCCAGCGGCTGGCCGACCTCGAGGTGCGGCCCGCGACGCTCGAAGACGTCTTCCTCGCGCTGACGGGTCGCGAGCTGCGGGAGTAGCCCTCCATGACCTTCCGTGTGCTCTTCTGGACCAACGTAAAGCTGATCTACCGGAACCGGCAGGCGCTGTTCTGGTCGCTCGCCTTCCCGCTCCTGTTTCTGGTTATCTTGGGGCTCTCCTTCGGCGGCAACGGGGGGTCGGCAGCGGCCATCGGGGTCGTGGACCACGCTCAGGACGAGGTCTCTACACTGCTGTTGGACGAGCTCGATAGCCTGGAGTCCGTCGAGGTCATACTCCGGGAGGATGAGGCTGCGGCGCGCGAGGAGGTGCGCAACAACGATCTGTACATGCTCCTGGTGATTCCGCCCGGCCTCGCCGCGTCGGTCGCGTCCGGAACGCCCGTCAGCTTCACGCTGGTCTACGACCAGGGCAGTTCTGCTTCGGGACTCTTTATGGGCATCGTCCAGCGCTACCTCGATCAGTTGAACCTGAGCCTGGCCGGGGCGCCGAGGTTGCTGACGCTCGATCCGCAGGGGGTGCTGGCGGACCAGGTCACCTTCCTCGACTTCCTGCTGCCAGGCCTGGTGGCGATGGGGATCATGACGGCGTCTATCTTCGGCATATCGTCGGCGATGGCGTCGTACCGGGAGCAGCGCATCCTCCGGAGGCTGCTGGTGGCACCGGTGCGAGCGCGGGATTTCTTCACCGCCATGGTGGTGGCCTACCTGATGTTGGCCATCGTCCAGGCCACCATCATCTTCGCAGCAGGAGTCCTGCTCTTCGGCCTCACGGTCAACGGGAACCCGGGGTACATCGCGCTGCTCATCCTGCTGGGCAACGCCATCTTCTTCGGCATCGGCTTCATCGTCGGCTCCGTCGCCCGCTCGGTCCAGGCAGCGGCCGGTCTCGGGAACGCCGTGATCTGGCCGATGATGTTGCTGGCGGGCGTGTTCTTTGAGACGGACCAGTTCCCCTACGCGCTCCGCGTAGTGGTGAAATATCTGCCGCTCACGCCCATGGTGGACAGCCTGCGAGGGGTCGTCCTCGACTCCCGGTCGATCCTCGACTTCCCGGGCGAGCTTGCTCTGATGGGCGTCTGGATCGCGGTCACGACGACGATCGCGCTGCGCGTCCTCCGGTCCACCTAGGCGCGCTGCTCGCCGGGGCGAGGGCGGCCCGCAATACAAGCCAGATTGACGAGCCCTTCCCAACCGCATTTGGTGCGCTCCATCGTTCCGCGGTGCGTGGCAGGCGGGGAGCTTGAGTCGAGCGTAATAGCTACAGGTTGCTCGGCCGGCACGGCGAGCGGCGCCACCCTGACTAGCATTAGCTAGTTTGGTCGGGAATCGCGGGGAGCCACCGGCCCCGCTTCCTGAACCGGCAGCGCGGAGAGGGACCGCCCACGAACTAGCATTAGTCAGTTTGGGCGGCCCTGAGCGCCTTAGCCTTCTCCAAGCTTGACGCTATCGGGTGACGTAGGACCTAGTGAGCGGCTATGAGCGCGGCTGCGGCGTTGAGGTCCGACACCCCGATTGGCTCAGTCGCGCTGTGAGGAGTGTCAGTTGTCCCTCGGCGCGCCGGGTGGCAGAATGAGCCCAGCAAAGTCGTGCGCAGGAGGACGACGATGGCAGCGACCGGAACGGTTCACTGGATAGACCACGTGGTCGTCGGTACCAACGATATCGCCACGTGGGTCGACTGGGCGGCGGACGCGATCGGGCTCACGCCGGGGCACATCGGCGGGCTCACCACCGAGCAGCGCAAGAACGATCGGCCCATCGCCATCTTCCTCGATATCGGCGACGGGTCGTGCCACATGGGCGCGTTCCTTCAGAAGGAGCAGATGCCGCCAAGCAAGGGCATCGGCCAGGACTACCCGCGCTACGGCTTCTTCATCCGCCCCGAGGATATCGACGAGCACCTGCGCCGTCTCGACGCCCACGGCATCGCGCACTCCGACCCGGTGCGGACGATGGCCGAGGGCGACGATGGGACGGCGGTGTATTTCCAGGACCCGGACGGCAACCAGTTCGAGTTCTGGGCGCCGGTCAGCATGCCGACGGGTGCGATGGAGGTCGCGACGGCGGCCGGCGTGGGCCGCGTCAGCAGCGCGACGCTCGGGTCGCGGAACCTCCAGCGCACGGCCGCCTTCTTCTCCGACTACTGCGACCTCGAGCCCATCGAGAGCGCCGAGATCCCGGAGGACAGCGTGGCGTTCGCCCTCGCCGGCGGCGGGCGCATCGTGTACCACCTCGTGGACGAGGTGGACGAGCGCCTCACGGGGCACGGGCCCTGGTACGCGCTGCACGCGGCCCTCACGGTCGCCGAGGACGCGTTCTTCCCGAACTACCGTCGCATGTGGGACGGCATCCCCGAGGAATCCGCCACGAAGGAGAAGCTCGGCCTGTCCCGCGAGCAGGAGGACGCGCTGACGGCTAGGACGGGTCTGCACGCCAGCCCCAGCGGCAGGCGGTGGAAGGAGACGTACGAGCGCGGCGACGAGTTCTACGACTCGGACGGCCACGCCTTCCACTTCGTCGGCGCCACCCACACCTCGATCGCCGACTCCCTCGCGGTGTACCGGCCGAAAGAGGCGAGCGCGTACCTCAAGGAGCTGACCGAGGCCGTCGGCGCCGGGCGCCGTCCCTAGCGCTGACGCTGTTCGCCCGCCGACAGAGCCTCACGCCGTACTAGGTCGGAGATGAGAGCTTCTCCGCGCCCGAGGTCGACGCGCTTCCTGGACAGCAGACAAGCCAACTAGATGTACGTGTGGGTGATGACTTCCCAGCTATGGTCGTTCGCGTCCCGGAAGTAGAAGCCTCGACCCTGGTGATTGTGGTTGATCTGACCGTCGTCCGGAGAATCGTGTTCACTGCGGAAGGCCACGCCCTCTCCCTTCACCCGACTCAGGATCGCGTCGAATTCCTCGTCTGAGG
>JADFQE010000047.1 GCA_022561985.1 Chloroflexota bacterium | reverse complement strand
TTTGACCTGACGCTCTCGGATCGCATTTTCATCGAAGCGTCGCCGGAAGCGGCCTGGACGGTGTTTAGCGACCTCGGGCGGTGGCCGGAGTGGAACGCCGTCTGTCGAAAGGTGGATCGCTTGGCAGGTGAGCCATGGACAGTTGGGTTCAGCTTCAGGATGGTGCTCCGGATGGCAGGGGTACCGGTGCCGTTCCGTCCTGTCGTCGTCGAATTGGAGGTCCCCCACAGGGTGGTTTGGTCTTCGACCCGCTTCACCGTCACTGGCCGGCGCACGTTCCTTTTCCAGCCGTCGGAGCGTGGGAGCATGATAGTGGACGAGAAGCGATTCACCAGCCCGGTGCTGCCCGTCCGCTGCTTTTACCCGCGGTTCGCGATTAGGGCCATGTCCAGAACTTGGCTCCAGTCCCTGAAAGAGGAAACGGAGCGCCGCGTGAGAGGCTGAGGTGCCAAACCGGAGGCTGCTGGCCATCTTTGCGCATCCCGATGATGAGACGTTCCTGGCAGGGTCGCTATTGGCCAGGTATGCGGCAACAGGTGTCCACGTGGGGCTTGTCTGGGGCGGCGGACGCCTAGAGCATGACGTCGTCGTGGGCTGGGTAGGTCTGCCGGCGAGACCTCATATGCGCCTAGCTCGCGGGCACGGCGCGGGTAACTGTGCATGCGCTGTGCGACGCTCTCGGCTAGTGATAACGCGTGTCATCACCAAATTACTCGTGGACTCACTCGTGGACGCCGTCGCCGGACGACGGCCGTTACCCCCCCCATCCCGCTGGCCGACGTCCGGTAATGCTGGCGCTCCTGGCTGGCAAGTCGTCACGGGCCTCGACGGGCCAGGGCCGCCACGCACCTGATGCTAAGGTAGTGCCCCGATCGGCAGTGAACCGTACGAGCTAGCGTGAGCGACGCCGTTCCCATCGAACCACCCTCGAACGTTCCACGGTTGCTGGTCTCGTTCAAGGCGCCGGGGTTCGCGCTCTTCTACGCCCACAGCACGTTCGCATCCGTGGACATGACGGTGCGGATGGCCGTCCATGGCTGGCTGGTCCTGGAGCTCTCCGACGACTCGGCCTTTTGGGTCGGTATCTTCGCGCTGGCGCAGGGGGTTGGACAGCTCCTGTTCTCCATGGTCGCAGGCGCCATCGTAGACCGGTTCCAGCGCAGGAACGTGCTGCTGGTCGAGGGCTCGCTCGGGTTAATGATTGCCTGGAGCGTGGCCGCGGCCGCGTTCCTTGAAGCGATAACCCTCTGGATGGCGATCGCGCTCGGGTTCGTCATCGGAGTGCAGCGGGCCGTGCGGTTCACCGCATCCAACCGCCTCGTGTACGACCTCGTGGGGCCTCGTCAGCTCGTCAACGGAGTCTCCCTCTGGCGGGTCTCGACCACCCCCATGGCGATATTCGGGGCACTGCTCGCGGGGCTGCTGATCGATTGGGTGGGGATCTGGGCTGCCTACGCTTTGATCGGCATCAGCCTGGTCATCAGCCTGCCGTTCTTGGCGCTGATCACCGTCAAGGGCGCAGTAGAACGGTCCGGCGTCAACTTGCTACAGCAGACGCTCGAGGGCATCAGGTTCGCGAGGCGGTCCCGCCCACTCAGCACGTTGTTCACCATCAGCGTCGTGATGGAGGCCCTGGGCTTTGCCTACCTCGTGATGATTCCGATTATGGCAAAGATCGTGCTGGAGGTGGGTGGGACCGGGATGGGCTTCTTGCAGGCCGGTACGGGTGTCGGGATGTTCTCGGCCACCCTCGTCATGGCGGCAAGGGGAGACGCCGGGAACAAACCGCGCGTCATCTTCCTGGCCGCGATAGGCGCTGGCCTCGCCCTCATCGGCTTCGCGCTCTCACGCTCGCTCCCCCTATCCGTGTTGCTCGCGGCAGCCGTCATGGCATTCCTGCATGCGTACGACCTCACGCTGGGGGCGCTGATGCAGCTCGTTTCGCCCCCCAACCTCCGCGGGCGTGCGGTGAGCCTCCACAGCCTCGCGATCTCGTTCACGGCGCTCGGCGGGTTCGTCATGGGCGTGGCTGGCGGAATCGTCGGTGTTCCCACCGTGCTGGCCGCAGGCGGCGCCGGCATCGTTGCCAACTCCCTACTCCGGCGGGGCGCGCTCAAGCGCGTCAGGGAGCATCCCCATGGAACCGGCGAGGCGTGAGGTCCGATAGCGTGCTGCTGACCGTGCCTACGCGCCGCTGCTCTTGGCCGCGGCCAAAATGTCGATGCCACCGGTGCATACGATTCGGGTCGCCTTGGATGTGTCAGTCTCCTGCCTGAGTAGCATTACCTAGTTCAGCGACGGCATCGCGGGCCTCATCAGGCTGTTGGTGGACTACCGGTGGTCATGGTTGCCGCAGCCCTCAAGGTGGTTGGTGCTGACGTTGGAGGCGCTGTAGGCGACATCCTGACTGGAATTGGTTGGTTACTCATCCTCGCGTGGCTGGCAGCCGTCGGAGCCGCAGAGCGGTCTGGTGTCGGGCGCTCCGCTTGGCTCGCCCCCAACGCCGGTTGGGGCACGGCCGCGTATTAATCGTCGGCTGAATATGGATAGGTTGCGCGATGCACAAGCGGTAAACTGCCGCTACCATGCCGCGAAAGCGCGTCGAAGCAACGATCTTCGTACTCTTGCTCATGCTGATGGCGGCCGCATGTACTGATCTTATTGCGACCTCATCACCCACGCTCGAACGTTCTTCAGCCGTGGCACCCACCCCTACTGCTCCGCCCACGTCCGGGCCGACAGCCACCCCCGCATCGGAACCGACAACGACGGCGATCCCGACGCCCACCGCGATCCCGGCACGTATTCCCACAGCCACTGCGTTCCCTACGCGTACTCCTGCGCCCACGCCCACGCCGCTCCCAGCCCCTGCGCCCACGCCCACGCCGCTCCCAGCCCCTGAGCCCGTGGACGGGCTCGCTCCGGTGTCAGTGAGAGTGAACTTCGGCGAGGGGGTCGAAGATCGAGCATGGTTCTTCCAGGGCTCCGCTGGTTACGATGAAAGGAACCGCGTCGTCAACCTCACTCTGAATCTCAACGACCAACTCGGCTATATATTCTCTAGACAGCCCATCAATTCTCGGCGCTTCAATGTCTCATTTTCCTTCGTGATCGGCGGCGGCAGCGGGGCCGACGGGCTGGCTTTCGTTGTGTCGCGGTCCATGCCAACAAGACCGGATGTGCAGGAGGCGGTGGGGGGCGGGGAGTTCGGGTTCGGGGTGCTGGACGGCTTCGCCATCGAGTTCGACACCTGGCCTAGGCAGGGCCGAGATCCCAGCCTTGAACACGTGGGCGTCGACATCATGCCGTCCGGCGAAGCTCTAGCGGCTAAGGAGTTGTCCTTCTCTCTGCGCAACAACGGTATCTTTGACGCTACCATCATCTTCGACTCCGGGCATGTGCAGGTCTACCTGGGGAATCCGCCTATTGGTCTCCCAGAGACCCAGGTGCTGGACTACACCATGCCCGGCTTCGTCCCCTTCGACGGGTACTTCGGCTTCGTGGCCTCCACCGGTAGCAGAAACGACCGCCACGCTATCTACGACGTCGTCTTTGAAGGTCTCACGACGCCGACTCCGACGCCGACTCCGACGCCTACCCCTCAGCCCACGCCTACACCGAAGCCTAGCGCCGCACCCGCACCGAAACCTAAGCCCACAGCTACACCCAAGCCAACATCGGTTCCCACGGCAACCCCGACTTCCATTCCTACGGCCACGCCGACGCCTGCGCCAACGCCGACGCCTACGCCCACTCCGTGGCTAACATGCGACACGCCACCTAGAGTTACTGACCTCGTTGTGAGAAACGCTGCATGGGTTCATTCTGTCCAGTTAGACTTTACCGAAATGATTCCGTATGACGGGACACCCTGTAGTAGCATATCCCACGAGATCAGATACTCATTAACCCCCATCAATGAGGGTAATTGGGATTCAGCAACTCGATTCTTCCGGATCTTCCCGATTGGAGGATGGAGTTTAATAACAGGGCTTCAGGCTGATACATTGTATTATTTTGCCACGAAAGCCTTCATTGTGCCATCAGACGCTATTATCCCAGGTGCACATGAATCCGCCCTCTCAAATGTTGTAAGTGCTACCACATGGCCTGAAGCTGGGACATGTCCCAATGACATCGCCCAAGGCGAGCAGATTTACTTTGTGTCTACACCCAACAACCCTCAATTTCTTCAAGTTGTCATCAATCCGCTCGACGTTCAAGTCGGTGAGACGGCGCTCATGACAGTAAAGGTGCGTGATACTGAGGGCAACAGCATCACTTCTGTTACCGTTTGGTTCATCACGGATAACCTCACTGGCGCGCCTGTTACCCTCTCGTTAATTTCCGGGACGGACGTTGACGGCACGTGGCAGGGCTTACTGACGATGCATGACGACACAAACTGTACGAGTTATCAGATCTCGTTCTCTGCCACCGGTGCCTCCGGAACCTCGCTAGTAACGCTCTCAATTCGATGAGATGAGAGGCGTCTGCTGCCAGCCCGGACCAAGCCACGGCACATTCGTCGCCGCGCCAAGCCGTGCCTGGATCTCGCTAACGGGGCTGGTCGCGGATCCTCAACAGACACTTCCTACTCGTGGCGCGCACCTACCACCGGGTGAGGTCCTCAAGTAGCTACAGCTAGTTCACGCGAGACTCAGCTGGAGGCTCCGCACATGTCAGTGTCGTTGGTAAGTGACCTAGCTTGTTTGGTGGCCGCCGAACCATTTCCCGTCCTGGGGCTCGCACTACGGAGCTGGCAACACCACTGTCGTATCGCCAAGAAAGAGCGGCTCCCCGCGGAGCACCCGCATGAACAGTTCGTGAGTTAGGTCAAGATCCCGGCGGTTGTAGTCGGCTAGGCGATGCGGCTCTTCCTTCCAGATGCGCCCATAGTGGCGATGGTGGCCTAATGTCACCTTCTCCTCGCCGAACGTGTACAGGCACAGGCGGTCCAGGCTGATTCGCCGGCCCGCTGCCCGCTCGATCTCCACCATCAGGTCGTAGTGGTGCTTGAGCTTGAGCCGCCGTCCCAGGAGCCGTTCGAAGTGGTCGTCCAGCACCGGCAGATCGAACCGCGCCCCGTTGTACGTCACCACCGGGCCTGGGAACGACGCCAGGAGATCGGCGAGCTGGCCCAGACTCTCCGGCGCCGAGGTGTACATCGCGTAGGTTCGTCCACATCGAGCGCCGGTGAGCAGCAGCTCGAAGCCCACGGGGATGTTGTCCATCGACCCGCCGGTCGTCTCGACGTCGATGACGGAGAAGTCGCCTTCGCGCATGATCCCTAACCATAGAGCATGGTGCCCACCAGGGGGCGCGGTCCCCAGCAGGCGGCAGCGGCTGGCGGGGCATCTACGGCGAGGTGGTATGCTCCCTGTCCGCGCAGCCGGACAGGGTTTCCTATCGTCAGGGGGGCATCATGCAGCAAGCCGCGGTGGGCGTCCGGACCAGGTCTCGTGGAGCAGCAGCCGGAGGGCTCGTCGCGCGCGAGGCGCTCGTGCCCGCGGCGTTCGTTGCCGCGATCCTGCTGAGCAGCTATGCGATGGCCGGCCTGCCCAACGTGAAGCTGTTCGACCTGCTCGTCTTCGTGGCGGGCTACACCCTCGGCTTCCGGCGGGGCGCAACGGTGGCCGTGGCCGCCTGGCTCGTGTACGGGCAGCTCAACCCGTGGGGGGCCACCCACGGCATGCTGCTGCTGACGGTGATGGGCTCGGAGGTCGCGTATGCGGCTGCCGGTGCGCTCGCGCACCGCTGGCTCAAGCCCGAGGACGTGCGTCTGCGGCCCAGCCGGGGCATGGTCGTCCTCGCCGCCGCCGCACTCGTCTCGACCATCCTTTATGACGTGGCGACCAACGTCTACACGGGCTACTACTGGGGCACCATCGCAGGTGCGGGCGAGTACGCGCGGTGGATCGGCATCGCCGTCGTTGGCCCGGGGGCGCTGCTCTTCATGGCGCTGCACGTCGGAAGCAACCTGGTGCTGTTCCCGGTCTTCGGGCCCCTGCTGATCAAGGCGTCCCAGCGCGCGGCCTCGCGGCTCGGTGAGGAGTGATCGCGCTCGCCCGCGCGCGCCTTGCAGTCATGGCAGTGGTGGCAGTCGTGGCGCTGGCCGCCACGGCTGCATGCGTGCAGGCGGAGTCCGGCGCTCCGCCCATCACGGCCAGCGTCCTCGTGGAGCCGAGCGCCGGGGACGCGCGCTGGTTCCGCGACGTCAAGGTGCCGAAGGGCACCGATGGCTACGAGCTGCTCGATGCAGCCACGGGCGGCGAGATCGATGCGGAGTGGTTCCCCGAGTTCCGTTCCCACTTCGTCACCGGGGTCCTCGGCGTCGCCCCCGAGGGCGCTCAGTTCTGGAGCGTGTTCGTCTGGAACGAGGCGAACGGCGGCTGGGAGCCGCTCCCGGTCGGGGCCGACCTCTTCTCCGTCAAGGACGGGCACGTCATGGGCTGGGCGCTCGTCGAGTACGACCCGGACACGCCGCAGCTTCCGATCGCGACGCCCTAAGGCTCGCTGTCGGTCGGCGACGCGGCGCCTGCGATGGGCATCGGCTCTGTTTCCGGTGCTGCCGCGGGCTCGCCCGTGGACTCGGTGCTGGGCGCCGGGCGCCTTCGCGGGGCCGCGGCGCGCGTCGGGATGGGGCGCCGCTCCGGGGCCTCCTCCTCCTCGTTGCGTGCCTCACGCCGCCGCCGGATGCCCATCCCGTAGTGCACGGAGAGCGTGTACATGACACCGGCCGTCGGCACGGCCAGCAGCGCGCCGGGCACGCCGGCGAGCCGGAAGCCGAGGACGACCGCGATCACGACCAGCATGGCGGGCATGCGCACGGCGCGGCCCAAGATGCGCGGCGTCAGCAGGTTCAGCATGACCTGCTGGATGAACAGCAGGGTCGCCAGCACGGTGAGGAAGGTGACGAAGCTCCCCGAGACCGCGGCGACGATCAGCGGCAGGACCAGCGCGAGCTGGTCGCCGAAGAACGGGACGGCTAGGAGGACGCTCGAGATGATCGCCACCGGCAGGGCCGCCGGCAGCCCCGTGACGGTCATCACCGTCGCGGTGCCCACCCCGTAGATCAGCGAGATGACGAGGATCCCACCCAGGTACCCGCGGAACGTCCCGTCGATCGTCCGGAGGACGAAGCGCGTCTCGTGCTCGGCCCGCGGCGGGAGCACCTTGAGCGCCTCGTTGAGCCGGCGTCCGCCGTCCAGCACGATGTAGAACGAGATCACGACCACAAGACCGATCGCCCAGAAGGTGAACAGGACATTCTGCAGGATGCCCCCCGCATTGGCGATGATGGCCTCGGTGGCGGTACCGGCGAAGTTCGTCAGCGAGTCGAGCTGTTCTTGGAGCAGCGTCTCAAGATCGACGGGGAGCACGATGTTGAAGCCGCGAACGAACTCGTCGACCTGAGCGACGAAGGCCGGCGCACCCGCGACGAACTCCGGGACCTGCTCGGCCAGCTCGATGACCTGCTCGACCGTCGCCGGGATGACCAGGATGATCAGGTCGGCCACGATCGTGAGCAGCGCCATGTAGACGAGCAGGATGGCGATGGGCCGGGGCATGTGCGGGATGCGCATCAGGCTGTTGACGACCTGGATCAACAGCGAGCCGACGAGGTATGCGAGGAAGAAGATGAGGAGCAGGTCGCCCAGGAAGGCCCATAGGCGTCCCAGAGCGCCGAAGAGGTAGATCGCGGCGCTGAAGACGACGACCACGAGGGCCGCCCTGAGCCAGAAGCTGCGCTCAAGCACGGTCGTATCTTACGCCACCCTCGGATGCGCCTCTGCCACGGGTAGCGTGCAGCCCTCGGCGAGATTCTCCCCGGCGCCGTCCCCCGGCGCCATCGCTCAGGCTGACGCGACCCTGCCGGCCGGCAGGCCGGCGCCCGTGCTCAGGCTGACGCGACCCCGCCGGCCAGCAGGCCGGCGAGGGTCGCGGCGTCGGTGGTGGGCAGGTCACACACGTAGCCGTGGCACACATACGCCGTCGGCTTCCCGTCCACCTGGCCGCGGCCTTTGAGAAGCGGCGACGGGAACGGGCGCTCCTCGGCGGGGTCCAGCCCGATCAGCGAGCGGCTCGGTGCGTAGGCGCGGGCCAGCTCATCGAGCAGCCTTCGGGTCGCCGGATCGCCGGGCGAGCCGACGATGGCGACCTCGCGGGGGTCCGCCAGGTAGCGTTCGAGCGCCGTGAGCCAGTTGCCGAAGGCCATGGGGGCGGTGCCAAGGCTCCCCGCGACCGAGCGGAGCAGCGTGGCGCTCCGGCGGGCGTACTCCTCGTCGCCCGCGAGGGTCGCGAGGCGCGCCAGGGCCTCGGCGGCGGCGGAGCTGCCGCTGGGCACGGCGTTGTCGAGCATGTCCCGCGGCCGCACGATCAGCGTCTCGTGGTCGGTGCCCACGTCGTAGAGCCCGCCGGCCGCCTCGTCCCAGAACAGCCGGAGCATCTCGTCCGTGAGCTCCTTGGCCGCCCAGAGCCAGCGGTGGGCGAAGGTCGCCTCGTGGAGGGAGAGCAGTCCGTTGATGAGGCAGGCGTAGTCCTCGAGGTAGCCGTTCAGGTGCGCCGTGCCGTCCTTCCACGTGCGGAGAAGACGGCCGTCGGGGTGCAGCGCCTCAAGCACGAAGGCCGCGTTGAGCTCCGCGGCCTCGCGGTAGCGTGGCTCGCCGAGCGCGCTCGCCGCCTCGGCCAGCGCCCGCAGCGCCAGGCCGTTCCACGCGGTGAGCACCTTGTCGTCGGTGGCCGGTGGCACGCGGGCCGAGCGCTCCTCGAGCAGGCGGGCGCGCATCGGCCGGAGGCGCTCGAGGAGCGCGTCGCCGGCGAGCCCGAGCGAGCGCCCCGCGGCCTCGGGGCCGTCGGCCACGTGCAGTATGTTGCGCCCCTCGAAGTTGCCGGGCCCACTCACGCCGTAGTAGCGGTTGAAGATCGCCGCGTCGGCCTCGCCGAGCGCGGCCTCGATCTCCCGCTGCTCCCACACGTAGTACTTGCCCTCCACGCCCTCGCTGTCGGCGTCCTGGGAGGAGAAGAAGCCACCCAGGGGGTGGCGGAGGTCGCGGAGCAGGTAGTCGAGGGTTTCCTGCACGACGGTCCGGAACGCTTCGTCCCCGGTGAGCCGGTATCCATGGAGATAGGCGCTGGCGAGCTGAGCGTTGTCGTAGAGCATCTTCTCGAAGTGCGGGACCCCCCACGCCGCGTCGGTGGCGTAGCGGGCGAAGCCGCCGCCCAGGTGGTCGTACATGCCGCCCTCCGCCATGGAGCGCAGCGTGTGCTCCACCACGTGGCGGGCGCGTGGCTCGCCGGTCCTGGCGTGGAACCGCAGCAGGAATTGCAGCACCATGGGCTGGGGGAATTTCGGTGCGCCGCCGAACCCGCCGTGCTCCTCGTCGAAGCTGGAGACGATCTGCGTGAACGCATCGCCCGCGATGGCCGCGCTCAGCGGCTCGTCGCTCGCGGCGGTCTGCGTCGAGGCCAGGATGGCCGCGGTGAGCGACTCCGCGTTGCGGAGCACGTTCTCGCGGCGGTTCTGGTAGGCGTCGGCGACGGCGTCGATGACGTCGGGCCAGGACGGCATGCCGACGCGCGCGACGTTGGGGAAGTAGGTGCCGCCGTAGAAGGGGCGGCCGTCCGGCATGAGGAACATGTTGAGCGGCCATCCACCGTGCCCGTGCAGCCGCTGGAGCGCCTCCATGTAGATCGCGTCGACGTCCGGGCGCTCCTCGCGGTCGACCTTGATGGACACGATCCGCTCGTTCATCTTGGCGGCGATGTCGGGGTCCTCGAAGGACTCGTGCTCCATCACGTGGCACCAGTGGCACGCGGCGTAGCCGATGCTCACGAGCACCGGCTTATCCTCGGCCCGGGCCTTGGCGAAGGCTTCCTCGCCCCAGGCGTACCAGTCCACAGGGTTCTGCGCGTGCTGAAGCAGGTAGGGGGACGTTTCGTTGATGAGGCGGTTGGGCATGGCGCGCTGCACCAATGTTAGAGCATCGAGAGCAGCGTCATCGTGATCGCGGCGGCCAGCGGCACCGTCACGTTGTCGTCCAGGGGCGAGGGGAGCAGCTCCGCCACGGCCGCGGCGATGGCTCCGGGGACGAGCCACCAGGCCAGCGGGATCTCGGGGTGCAGCGACGCGAGGGCACCGGCGATCACGGCCACCGCCGCGAACGCGGCCGTGCCGGCGACGGACTTGCCGAAGATCCGCGCCCGGTGGTCCCGCGAGCCGATGACCGTCGCGAAGGGATCGCCGAAGGACAGGAAGATCAGCGACAGGACGGCGATCTCCTCGCGGAAGGCGAAGACGACGAAGGTCGCCGAGAGCCAGTAGTAGGTGGCGCCGGTGATCTCGAACCGCTCATGGGGCTTGAAGAACGGCAGCACCTTGATCAGGAGGTCGTTGATCGCGGGGAGCGACGCCCGCCCGACCTCGAGACCGACCGCCACGACGCTGAAGACGATGAGCAGCCACTTGGCAAGCTCCAGCGGCAGCAGGAGCAGGCCGATGGGGATGGACGACCCGACGATGATGTGCATGACGTGCCGCGGCCACATGTGTTGCGTCACGGGCGGCTCGTAGATGAACTCTTGGATGGGGGTGGGTAGCTTCATGCCATGTGCTCGGGCGGCGCTAGCTGCGGCGCGCTCCGGAGATCGCGCGGAGCTTCGGCACGAGCTCCGCCACGGTGTCGATCACGTAATCGACCTCCTCGCCGGTGTTCTCGGCGCCGAGGCTGAGGCGGAGGCTCGATCGGGCCATGGACTCGGACGCACCGAGCGCGAGGAGGACGTGCGAGGGCTCCAGCGACGCCGCGGTGCAGGCGCTGCCGCTCGATGCGGCGATCCCCGCCAGGTCGAGGCCCATGAGCAGCGGCTCGGCCTCCACGCCGGGGAACGAGAAGTTGACGTTGTTCGGCAGGCGGCGGCTCGCATGGCCGTTGAGCCGCGCGCCCTCGACGCGCTCCGCGATGCCCGCCATCAGCCGGTCGCGCATCGCCGCGCACGCCGCCGACGTCTCGGCCCGCGCGGCCTCGGCGGCCTCAAGCGCCACCGCCATGCCGACGATGCCCGGCGTGTTCTCGGTGCCCGCGCGGCGGTCGCGCTCCTGCGCCCCGCCGACCTGCGTCGGCCGGAAGGGCGTGCCGCGCCGGATGTAGAGCAGCCCGGCGCCCTTGGGGCCGTTGAACTTGTGGGCGGAGAGGCTGAGCAGGTCCACGCCGAGCGCGTCCACGTCGAGGTCGAGGGCGCCGGCCCCTTGCACCGCGTCGGTGTGGAAGACGATGGCGCGGCCCCCCTCGGCGGCCCTGGCGCGGATGCGCCGCGCGATCTCGGCGATGGGCTGGACCGTGCCGATCTCGTTGTTGGCGAGCATGACGCTCACCAGCGTCGTCTCGGGCCGCAGCGCGTCCTCGATGGCTTCGGGCGCGACGATGCCGTCGCGTTCCGGCGCGACGTAGGTGACCTCGAAGCCGAGCTCCTCGAGCAGCTCCGCCGCGTGCAGGACGGCGTGGTGCTCGATGCGCGTGGTGACGATGTGGCTGCCCGCCCCACGCTGCGCCAGGGCGGCGCCGAGCAGCGCGGCGTTGTCGGACTCGGTGCCGCCGCTCGTGAAGACGACCTCGCTGCCGCGTGCGCCGAGCACGCGGGCGCACCGCTCCCGGGCGTCGTCGATGGCCTCCCGCGCCTCCTGTGCCAGCCGGTAGATGCTCGACGCGTTGCCGAAGCGCTCGGTGAAGTACGGCGCCATGGCTTCGGCCACGCGCGGCGAGACTGCCGTCGTCGCCGCGTGGTCCATGTAGATGATCTGTGGCTCGTTGGGCATGATGGGCCGGTCCGGCCTCGGCTCCCGGTAGCTACTAACGGGCGATTCTATCAGTTATGTGGGATCGTGCGTCGCGTAGGCAATGATCTTGTAAACGAGCTTCGCGGCGGTGTACGCGCACGCCTCGGGGCCCTCCGCGGGGGCGAGCTCGACCACGTCGAACCCCACGATGCGTCTGCGCTCGGCCACGGCGCGCAGGATGGTCAGCGCCTCCCACCAGCCGAGCCCCCCCGGCTCCGGCGTGCCGACCGCCGCCATGAGCGACGGGTCGAAGGCGTCGAGGTCGAAGCTGACGTAGACGTTCGCGCTCAACCCCTCCACGATCCCCTCGACGTCCGTGATCGGCTCCCGGCTGCGCGGGAACAGCGGGATGCCCCGCGTCCGCGCCAGCTCCGCCTCGCCGCCGGTCATGCTCCGCACGCCGACCAGCGTGACGGGGGCGTGATCGGCGATGCGCCGGACCGCGGAGGCGTGGCTCCGCGGCGTGCCCTGGTACTCCTCCCGCAGGTCGGCCTGCGCGTCGAACACCAGCACGCTCACGTCTTGGGTCTGCTCGGCGATCGCCCGGACCGCCCCCGCACTCAGGGAGTGCTCGCCGCCCAGGAGGCCGACGAGCTTGTCCTGGCCCGTATACCAGGCCACCGCCTGGTATACGCGCTCGGCCATCGCCTCCGGTCCGCCCGCGTGCGGCTCGATCTCCGGGGCCGTGTAGATGCCCACGGCCGACGGCTCGTACCCGAGCTCGGTGTCGTGGTCCTCCATCTGACGCGACGCCTCGACGATGGCGGCGGGGCCGTCCCGCGCGCCGGCACGGTAGCTCGTCGTCGCATCGTAGGGCACCGGCAGCAGCACGACCCGCGAGCGCTCCAACGAGTGCTCCTGCGGGTCGAGGGCGAGGAACGTGCGGGGGACGGTCGGCCAGCTGGCCGCGCTCATGGCCTCGATGGGTCCAGGGCCAGCGCGGCGCGCTCCGCCTCGACCGCTTCGTGCGCCGTGGCCGGGTCGAGATGGACCAGGCCGCGGTCCAGCACCCAGTGCTTCACGGTGCCCATGGCGAACCGCTCGCGGACCTGCGCCAGCGCGGCGTCGGCGTCGAACTCCATGCAGGAGAACACGTCGATGTTCACGTAGGCGCGGTCGGGGAAGGTGTGCACGCTGATGTGGCTCTCCGCGATGATGACGAAGCCGGAGACGCCCCAGTCCTGCGCGACGGGCCCGTGATAGAGGTGCACCGAGGGCTCGGTGATCTTCGTCATGGAGATGGCGCCGGGGAACTCATCGAGGAACCGGCGGACGTGCTCCTGATCCGCAAGCTGGGCGACATCGCATCCGTACCCGTCGATCAGCAGGTGCAAGCAGGGGCCTCCTCGTGTCCTACGGCTCGGTAAGGCCGGCTCGGTAAGGCCGGCTCAGCAAGGCGGTTCACGCGAAGCGTCCCGACGGAGCGGGACGCACCCAACGAGGGTAGCACCGTGAAGCGCGGGGAACAACCGCGGTGGGGCTCTCGCCGGGCCGCCGGCCGAGCGCGCCGCACCCCCGGCGCCGGGGCACCGGCCTGCTATACTCCCGCGCAGCCCACCACCCCTAACTACCGTAACTACCGCGCGAGGCGCCCCATGAAGGCCGAGATCGTCGCCGTCGGCACCGAGCTGCTGATGGGGGAGACCCAAGACACGAACTCCTCCTGGCTCGGCACGCGGCTGCCCGAGCTCGGGCTCGAGCTGGAGTGGGTGACCATCGTCGGCGACGACCTGGGCCGCCTCACGGAAGCCCTCGATCGCGCCTGGCGCCGCTCGGCCGTCATCATCACCATCGGCGGTCTCGGCCCGACCCTCGACGACATGACGCGCGATGCCATCGCGAAGATGCTCGGCGAGCGGATGACGGTCTCGCCGGAGCTCAAGACGTGGCTGGAGGAGAGCTTCTCGCGCCGCAACATCCGCCCCATGCCCCAGTCCAATCTGCGGCAGGCCCGCGTGATCCCGTCGAGCACGTCCATCCTGAACGCGATGGGCACCGCACCGAGCTGGTGGATCGAGCGCGACGGCAAGATCCTCGTGACGCTGCCCGGCCCGCCACGTGAGCTCGCGAACATGTGGACGACGGAGATCGCACCGCGCCTGAAGGAGCGCATCCCCGGCCAGGCCATCGTCTCGCGGACCTTCAAGACCATCGGGCTCAGCGAGGCCGCCCTCGACGAGCTGATCCGCCACGTCTACGACATCCCTGGCATGGACCTCGGCGTTTACACGAAGCCCGACGGCATCCACGTGCGGGCCATCGCGAAGGCGCCTGAGGAGGCGGAGGCGGTCAAGGTGCTGGAGCACGCCGAGGCCGAGATACGCGCCGCGCTCGGCGAGTACATCTGGGGCACCGGCGAGGAGGTGCCCCCCGAGAAGGTCGGCGAGCTCCTCCGCGAGCGTTCCTACACGCTGGCCGTGCTCGAATCGTGCACCGGCGGCATGCTGGGGGCCGCCATCACCGACGTGCCCGGCTCCTCCGACTACTTCGTCGGCGGGGCGATCGCTTACTCCAACGAGGTGAAGCTGATGGCCGGCGTGCCGGCGGAGGTGATGGACGGGTCCGGCGTGGTCAGCGCCGAGACGGCGCAGGCGATGGCCGAGGCGGCACGCACGACCTACGGCACGGACTGCGGCATCGGCGTGACCGGCGTGGCGGGGCCCGGCGATAGCGGCGGCATCAAGGCGGGCACGGTGTTCATCGGCGTCGCGGTCCCCGGCTCCTCCGCCGCGGAGCAGTACTCGTTCCCGTCGCGCCGTCCGCTGGTGCGCGGCCGCGCCGTCACCGCGGCGCTGCTGCAGCTGACGCGCGCGCTTCAACAAGGGCAAGGGCACAGCCCTTGACCCACATGGGGTAGCGCCGCCGACGGTAGGCCGTCGCTGTCGTTCATGAGCGATCCGGCCAGCGCCCAGCGGCAGTCTCCGTCAACCGCGCCCTGCGCTGGCGAGTGGGTCAAGGGCTGCGCCCTTGTGCCCTTGCTACATCGTCATCTTGCGGTAGAGGTAGGGGAGGCGGCGGGGGAGGTCCATGATGTCGGGGAGGACCTCGTAGTTGAGGTCTCCGGCCATGGTGCGCAGGTAGTCGTGCCCGCTGCGGTCCACGGTCAGACAGAAGGGCGTGATGTTCTTCTGGCGGGCCTCGATCAGCGCCATGCGCGTGTCCTGGACCGCGTACTCCTTCTCGACGCCCTCGCGGGAGTAGCCGCGGTCCTGGGGGCGGCCGTCGCTGATGAGGAACATGAACTTCGTCTTGGCGTCGACCTTTTCGAGCTTCGCCGTGGCGTGGCGGATGGCGGGGCCCATGCGTGTGGCGTGGAGCGGCGCGACCTTGTCGAGGCGGCGCTTCACCCGGTCGTTGAGCGGCTCGTCGACGTCCTTGATGACGTAGAACTCGACGTTCTCGCGGCCGAAGCCGGAGAAGCCGTAGACGCCGTACCGGTCGCCGATGCCTTCGAGCGCCGTCATGAGCAGCACCATCGACTCCTTCTCGACGTCGATGATGCGCTTGTACGGGCGTCGTGCGGTCTCGCCGCGGCGGGCGCGGAGCCATGCGGTGTAGGCGACGGGGTCGGCGGGCACGTTCCAGTCGGCGTCCCGTGCGTTCTCCTCGACCGCCTCGGCGGTGGACGCGCTCATGTCGATGAGGAAGACGACGCCGACGTCGCGCTCGTCCTTGTTGCGGCGCCAGTAGATGCGCTCATCCGGCGTGCGCTTGCTGCGGAGCTCCACGATGGCCTCGATCCCCGCGTCGAGGTCGATGTCCTCGCCATCGGTGAGGCGCCGCACCTTGCGGTACATCTCGGGGCGGATGGCCTCGAACTGGCGGCGGATCTGGTCCATGAGCCCGGCGTAGGCGTGCAGGGTCTCCGTGTAGAAGTCGGTCTCGCCCGCGACGGCGACCCGCTCCTGCACGATGCACCAGCGCGGGCGGTAGTCGTTGGCGCGGAAGTCCCACTCGTCGTAGACGTAGCTCCGCGGCTCGACCGGCTCCAGCGGCCCGCCCTCCTCGTCCTGGTGGGAGAACTGGTTGTAGCCGGCGGCCTTGTTCGAGGAGGCCTCCCCGCCGGACTCCTTGAGCATGTTGGCGGCCACCGTGGTGACCTCCGAGTCGTCGCCCATCTCCACCTCGGTGGAGTCCCGGAGCATCTGCTCGATCTCCTCCATCGAGAGGGCCTGGGCGCCCTCGGCGCTCTCGTCGTCGCCGGGCTCGCCCTGCCCCCGCATCTTCGCCAGGAGCTGCACCATCTCCGGCTTGAAGTCGCCGCGGTACTCCACGTCCTCCGGTGACTCGTACTCCTCGCCGGAGGAGTCCGCGAGCTCCTCGGCCTGAGCGCGGAGGTTCTCGACGATGGCGTCGACGTCGGGCTCCGTGAAGTCGCCCTCTCTCAGGTCGGCCGTCTCCCAATCGTCGAGGGCGACCGGGTCGTTGGGGAGCTGCGAGATGAGGTGGTACATCCGCAGCGTGGCCTCGGCCGAGTCCTCGACCGAAGCCTCGGGGTCCTGGACCGTCCGCAGGAGGGCGGCGAGCTCGCGGGCCTGCTCGAGGTAGGCCGCCGGCACGTGGGCGTCCTCGGTCTGGTGCAGGCTGAGGCGGATCAGGAGCTCGACCATGGCCTGCTGCGCGGGCATCGCCTCGATGGGCGGGCGCCCTTCGAGCGCCTCGCGCTGCACCTGCCGGTAGGCGGGTGCGAGGCCCTGGTAGCGCTCGACCAAGTCGTGGTCGATCCGGGCGTCCTCGACCACCGAGAAGACGTCGGCCGCGAGGGCGCGCACGGGGAATAGGTCGAAGAACGACGCGATGTCCGTGGTGCCGGGGGTCGCGCCGAGTCCCTCGGCGACCTTCTGGCGGAGGTCGTCGAAGCGGGCCGCGCTCTCGTCGAAGTCGAACTCGAAGCTCTCGAACTCGATGTGGCCGACCTGGTGGGTGGTGACCACCTTGAGCCACGCGAAGTTCTCGTCCTTGCTCTCGTGGGCATCGCTGCGCTCGGGCAGGAAGACGGTGGTGCCGTCGGTGGTGGCGAGCTCGACGGACACCCAGCCGATGTTCTTGTGCGTGAGGTCCGTCACCGGCTCCAGCTCCACCGGCGTGCCGGCGAGCGCATTCGCGTACATGCCCAGCAGCCCCCGGACGCGCGACAGCTCGATGCTGGACGAGAGCTGCTCGATCAGGTTCTCGGCGCGCACCGACTCGAGCCGGAAGTACGCGACGCCCCCATCGGGGTTCTCCCGGAGGAGCTCGAGCCCCTGTGCGAACCAGCTATCGAGCTGCGCGGTGCTGATGCGGGAGAGCACGTCCGGCGCCGTGCGCAAGAAGGCGCCGACGGCATCGGCCGAGGTGTCGGCGAGGCCCTCGGCGTGCTCGAGCACGGTGGCCTGCTGGTCCTCGGGGAGGCGTGCCAGCGACTGAGCGGCCTCCAGCATGAAGCTGGAGACGTTGCTCATGCCGGAGCGGGCGAGCCGCTCGGAGAGCGCGAAGAAGCGGCGCCGCAGGCGGGCGTCCACGCCGGTGCCGATACGCAGGGCCGCCTCGAAGGAGCCGCGTACCTCGCGCCAGCTCGTGTCCGCGAGCACCGTCGCGAGCGAGATCAGCTCCTCGCGCTCGGCGATGGCCGGAAGCACGCGCTGGCCGAGCACCAGCGCCTCGGCCGCCAGGTCGTAGGAGCGGTTCGAGAGCGTTTCGACCAGCGCGATGAAGAGCTGGAGCTCGTGGAAGTTGACGTTCCGCGTGAGGCCTCCGGAGAGCTCGAAGAAGCGCGCCGCCAGGTTGGACGACTTCCAGGTGCCGCGCGAGAGGCTGCGCCCGAGCGCAGCCCAGCCGGCGATGTGCCGGGGCGCGATGGTCGGCAGGACCTCCGGGCTGGCCTTGAAGTACGCCGAGGCCACGACGGGCGAGTCCTGCGCCAGCTCGATGCCGCTCTCGACCCACCGCTCGACCTGCGGGAAGCCGATGGCCCCGACGACCTCCGGCGATGCGCGGAAGTACTCCGCGGCCGCCTCCCACGCGCGCGGCCCCTGCGCGGAGATGCGCACGCCCTCCTCGGCCCAGCGCAGGGCGGACGCGGGCCCCAGGGCCTGCTCGACGCTCTCGCGTGCCGCTTCGAAGGCCTCGGCCAGCGCCGCCGGGTGCTTGCGGAGCTCGCTGAGGACCTGGTCGTGGCCGGAAGAGCTCGTCACGTCTGTCCCCCCGTGTCCGCGCGGCGGCTCGCCTCGCCGACGAGGTCGAGGAGCTGGGTCAGTATCCATGCGGTGGCGCCGAAGATCATATGCTCTCCATACACATAGGCTACCCGTTCGTGCACCGTGCCGTCCGGGGCGAGCCGGGCTTCGTGCCGGGCCGCGGCGGGGGCCAGCAGCTCGTCCAGCGGCGCCTCGATGATCGAGGCGACCTCGCGCGCGGCGGGCGTGAATGTGTACGGGTGCGGCACCACGCCCACGGTGGGCCACACCAGGTAGTTCGTGCGCGTGAGCACCGCGTCCAGTGGGCCGAGCACGTCGACGTGCTCCGGCCTGACGCCCATCTCCTCCCAGGTCTCGCGGAGGGCGCAGGCGGTCATGTCGGCGTCGGATCGCTCGAGGCGGCCGCCGGGGAATGCGATCTCGCCCCGGTGCTCGCGGACGGTCTCCGAGCGGACGTTGAGGATGACGTGCCAGCGGCCGTCGTGGTACTGGAGGGGGACGAGCACGCCGGCGGGTGTTGCGCCGTCGCGCGGCTCGACCACCGGCTGGCGTCCGGCGAGGATCGCGCGGAGCGCGTCGGGAAGCGCCCTGGGGCCCGTCGCATCGCCTACTGCATCGCCTACTGCATCGGGGGTACGCAAGTCGGCTCCAGGGTCTACTGGAAGATGGACGTGACGACCTCGGTCAAACTCTTCTGGATATCAACCTCGTCGGTGAGACCCCAGACGATGGCGACCTCGCAGGCGCGGCGCGGTGTGATGTCCTGGCCGATGAGCTTGCCGGCGTAGATGAGCAGCCGGGTGCTGGCGCCCTCCTGGAGCCCGTGGCCGACGAGGTTGCGGATCTTCTCTCCGAGGAGCGCGAGCTGCTGGGCGATGTCGTGGTTGACGCCGCTCTCGTGCTC
>JADFQE010000130.1 GCA_022561985.1 Chloroflexota bacterium | reverse complement strand
GTACACGGGAGTACCTCAAGAGGGGGCCGTGACCTGGCGTGGAGGGTACGCGGGTACATGGGAGTACATGGGGGGCGGCAATTTTCGAGACCGCCGCCTTCGTCCGCTCAGCCATCTCTCCGCGCCCATCGATTGTACGTGGCCCCGCGGCCTGCCGCAAAGCCCGGATGCCCGGATCACGCGCCCCGGTCGTCGGCCTCACGGTCGTTGGAAGGGCCTTGGTCTCCTTGACACGCCTCAGCGCGCTCTCATACCATCTGGGGCGAGGTGCATACCGCGTCGGACTCCTGAGCGGTGGGACGGACGGTCGTCGACAAACGTCGGCGCTCCGGTTCGGCTCACCGCGTTTTTCGTCCCCGGCGCGGGCAAGCCAATAACGAATGGATTCATGGACAGCGATCGTGATGGCGGCGGGTAAGGGGGTGCGTATGCGCTCCTCCATGCCCAAGGTCCTTCACCGCGTGGCCGGCGTGCCCTTGGTGGTCCACGCCGTGAACGCGGCCCGCCACGCACACCCCGATCTGGTCATGGCCGTGGTCTCCCCGGCGAGCCGCGCCGACATCGCGGCGGCGGTCGGCGACGGCGTGGAGTGCGTCGAGCAGCCGGACCCCCTAGGTACCGGCCAAGCCCTGGCGTCGGCGCTCGCGCGGGTGCCGGCGAGCTGCGGGCACATCCTCCTCCTCAACGGCGACAAGCCACTCCTGCGCGGTGAGACCATCGCGGAGCTGATCGAGCTGCACCTCAAGCGCAGCGCGGTCCTGACGCTGCTGAGCGCGGTCGTCCCGGCGGAGGAGGCGGTGGACCTCGGGCGCGTGCAGCGCGGCGCTCGCAACAAGCCGGTCGCCGTCACCGAGGCCGTCGAGGCGCGAGCGACCCGTGCGGCGAGCACCGAGGTCAACGTGGGCGTCTACGCGATGGAGACGGCGTGGCTCCGCGGAGCCGTCGAGTCTCTGGTGTGTCACCCCTCGGGCGAGTACTACGTGACGGACCTGGTGGCTGCGGCCGTGGCCGGCGGCAAGCGCGTCGAGGCGCTCACGATGGCCGATGCCGAGGAGGGTATGGGCGTGAAGACGCGCTCGCTGCTCGCTCGGGCCGAGGCGGCGATGCAGACCCGGTTGCGCGAGGCCGCGATGGACGGAGGAGCGACGCTTCTCGATCCCGCGACGACGTACCTGGACGCGACCGTCGAGCTGGCGCGGGACGTGACGGTGCACCCGAACACGTCGATACGCGGCACCACGAGCGTCGGCGAGGGCGCGAGCCTCGGGCCGAACGCGCAGATCGTCGACTCGGCCGTCGGCCCCGGCGCGGTCGTCCGCGCGGCGGTCGTCGAATCGTCGACCATCGAGGCCGGCGCGCACGTGGGGCCGTTCTCCCACCTCCGCGCGGGGACGCACCTCGCGGAGGGGGCGTTCGTCGGCACGCACGTCGAGATCAAGGCGAGCCGCATCGGCCGGAATACGCACATCGGGCACTTCAGCTACATCGGCGATGCGATCATCGGCGACGGCGTGAACATCGGCGCCGGGACGGTGACGTGCAACTACGACGGCGTCGCGAAGCACGTGACGGAGATCGGCGACGGTGCGTTCATCGGCAGCGACAGCATGCTCGTGGCGCCGGTGCGCGTCGGCGCCGGTGCCGTGACGGGCGCCGGGGCGGTGGTGACCCGCGACGTCGCGCCGGGCGAGACGGTGGCCGGCGTGCCGGCACGCGTGCTCCACGCAGGTGCGGGGCGGCCGGACGCGGTCGGGGCGAGATCATCCGAAAGCAGCGAGGGGGGGGGATCCCTTGGATAGTGGCAGTACGGTCATAGCCGTCCTCCTGGGCGGCGCGGTGTTGGTGTTCCTAGCCCTTCAGGTGGCGGATGCGGCCCTGCCGTTGCTCCGGCAGAGCTCCGTCCGCGAGTCGGTCGGAGCGCGAGGCATCCGCGAGGCTGCCCTCCGCCGGCTTCGCACCTCCCGCGATGCATACGGGGACCTCGTCTGGCTCCTGACGCTCCTGAGCGGCGGGGGCGCGTCGGCGCTGGCCGTGAGCCTGGCGCTGCGGGCCACGGACATGCGCTGGCCGCTGGTGACCCTCGCGGTGGCGGGGATGTGGGCGGTGCTGCTGCTGCTGGCGCCGGTCGTCCAATACGCCGTCCGCGCGCTGCCGGTGGGCAAGCTGGTGGTGTGTGGCGTGATGGTGCAGTTCGCGCTGTGGCCGCTGCTGCCGCTCCGCCGCCTCAGCCGGTCCGGCCTCTGGCTGACGCCGCAGCGGGACGCGAACGGCCATCCGTCCGACGCCAACGGACACGGGGAGGGCGGCGAGCCGCAGCTGCAGGTGGAGGAGGAGATCGCGGACGAGCCGCTGGAGGTCCACGAGCGGGCGATGATCCACGCCATCTTGCACCTCGACGAGACGCCCGTCCGGGAGCTGATGGTCCCGCGGGTGGACGTCGTGAGCCTCGACATCACGACGCCGCTGGACGACGCGGTGCAGCGGATACTGGAGAGCGGGCACAGCAGGCTCCCCATGTACGAGGAGAGCAAGGACAACATCGTCGGCATCCTCTACAGCCGGGATCTGCTGGCAGCCGGGGCCCGGGGGGCCGGCGGGGCCTCGTCGGCCCTGCGCGACCTGATGCGTCCGGCCTTCTTCGTGCCGGAGAGCAAGCGCGTCGACGAGATGCTCACGGAGTTCCAGGAGCGGCGCGTGCACATGGCGATCGTCGTCGACGAGTACGGCGGGGTCGCCGGCATCGTGACGATCGAGGACCTCCTCGAGGAGATCGTGGGGGAGATTCAAGACGAGTTCGATACGGACGAGCCGGTCATCGAGCGCGGCCCGTCGGGCGAAGCCGTGGTGGACGCCAGGATGCCCGTGGACGAGTTCAACGCGGAGTTCAACGCCGATATCAGCCCCGACGGCTTCGATACCCTCGGTGGGCTGCTCTACGCACGGCTCGGCAAGATACCGGCGCCGGGGGATGTGGTGAACGAGAACGGGCTTCGGCTGCAGGTGATCACCACCACCGGGCGGCGGGTCAAGCGCGTCCGCGTGGTGCCGGAGCCGCAGTCGGTGGGCGCTCCGGAGTCCGAAGGGAGCACGGGCAAGGACGCGTAGGAGGGGCTGTCGCCGGGGAGGCGCGATGAAGCCGGATGGGGCACCCCCCGTACCTCCGGCGATCCCGTTGGGACCGCACACCTCGCCCGGTGCACAGGAACAGGTGTCGAGGCACGGTCCCTCAAAAGGGCGAAAGGAAGAGGCCCCGCTCGCCGAGCGGGGCCTCTTCTCGATTCCGCGTGGGATGAAAGGCGGAGCTACTTGATTATCAGCACTCCGCTGGCTTGGCCGCCCTGGTTGCCTACGGCGACGACGCCGTAGCCGCCGGAGCTCAGGCCGGTGCCGCCCGCGTCCATCGTGAAGAGGCCGCCGGCGCTTGCGGTTACGGAGCCGAGGGAGACCGAGCTACCGTCGTCGGATACGACCTCGACATCCACTGACTCGCCATCGCTCCAGCCCGTGCCGTACACGGTGGATCCCATGACGGCCACGCCCGCGGTGCTTCCGCTACCGGCGGGGCCGGGAGGTCCAGGCGCTCCGGCGGGGCCAGCGGAGCCAGCGGAGCCATCGGAGCCGGCTCTGCCGGCCGGTCCAGGCAAGCCGGCAGACCCTGCGGGGCCGGGGGCGCCTGTCTTGCCGTTCGCCCCATCCTTACCTGCCCCGGAAAGGACCTCACCCGACGGAGACATGACCCAAAAGTTCCCTGCTACGCCCTGGCCTTCCGCTCTTCCAGGCGACTCGTCTCGGAGGTAGTAGTAGAGGGGCCAGCCATTATAGGCAATCTGGGTTAAGTCATTTCCGCGATCGATAACCTCGAAGCGATCGGTATCCAGGCCTTCTCCAGCCAGAGGCGCACCTTCTGTAGTAAATGGCGGCCATGCTTCCGCACAGCCACCTGAACACTTGGATGCATTACGTTCGTCATTCGTAAAGAGGTACAGCGTCACCCCGTCAGCGTCAGTAAGGATGCTTCCCAGTAAAGCATCTTGCGAAACAATAACATCAGGCAGGGCCTGGGCCTGAGTCTGCCCGGCAGTAAGATGGAAAATCAATAAGCTACCCAACGTAAATGCGATAACGCCGGCGGCAATTGCCAATGCAATTCTCATCCTATTCACCTTCTACGTGAGATTCATGTTGGTGCGTGCGCGATCAACTTGGCGC
>JADFQE010000046.1 GCA_022561985.1 Chloroflexota bacterium | reverse complement strand
GTGGCCAGTGCACCGAGCAGCCGTACGAGGAGACGGAGGACCCGGACGCGCGCTTCAAGGACAAGATCAAGATGAAGGCGTACCCGGTCGAGCAGAAGGCCGGGCTCATCTTCGCCTACCTGGGCCCCGCGCCCGCGCCGCTCGTCCCCAACTGGGACGTCTTCGCGGCCGGCGACGTCCTGCGCGACATCGGCTATGCGGAGCTCTCCTGCAACTGGCTCCAGTGCCAGGAGAACTCGCTGGACCCCGTGCACCTGGAGTGGCTGCACGTGGCCTGGGCGAATTTCATCCGCGAGCGGCTCGGCAAGACCGACGACCTCAAGACGCGCCGCGCGCATAAGATCATCCACTTCGACAACTTCGAATACGGCATCATCAAGCGGCGCATCTGGGAGGGCGGGTCCGAGGAGGACACGGAGTGGAAGGACGGCCATCCCATCGTCTTCCCGAACATGCTCCGCCAGGGGTGCGACGGCTACAACATCAGGGATAACGAGCGGCGCAAGACCTTCCCGCTCGGCCCCGCCTTCCAGATCCGCACACCCATCGACGACCACACGACCGGGCACTGGTGGGTCGCGTGCTACCCGATGGTCGACGGCGACGTGGAGCAGGCGGCCGAGGACATCCCGTTCTACAACCCACCTGTCCCGGTGCTGGACGAGAACGGCCAGCCCCCCTGGGCCGACCTCCTGAGCAACAGCGCCCAGGACCCGGCGGCGTGGATCACCCAGGGGGCGATCGCCGACCGCACCGGCGAGCACCTCGGCCGCTCCGATGCCGGCATCATCCAGTTCCGCCAGATGCTCGAGGAGCAGATCCGCATCGTGGAAGACGGCGGCGACCCGATGTGCACCTTCCGCGACCCCGCGGAGAACGTCTACATCCCGTTCATGACCGAGCAGTCCATGTACGTCTCGACCACGATGCGCCAGGGCGCCGCGTCCATGTACAGTCCCATCCTCAACGCGCGGGAGAAGGCGGGCCTCCTCTAGGAGAGCACGCCATGACACTGATCCTCAGCAACGACGACATCGCGAGCGTCCTCACCATGCGGGAGACGGTGGACGCGCTCGAGCGCGCCTACCGGGAGCTCGCGGCCGGCGAGGCCGTCTGCCGACCGCGGATCGACGTGCGCATCCCCACCTCCGACCCGGAGAAGACCTACCAGTGGGGCACGATGGAGGGCGGGTCGGTCTCCGGCTACTTCGCCATCCGCATGAAGTCCGACATCATCTACGAGCAGACCTACGCCGGCACCCGCACCCAGGAGAAGTACTGCGTGCGCCCCGGCCTCTACTGCGGCCTCATCATGCTCTTCGACATCGAGAACGGCGAGCCGCTGGCGATCATCAACGACGGCTACCTCCAGCACATGCGGGTCGGCGCCGACTCGGCCATCGGCACCAAGTACATGGCCCGCGAGGACGCGAAAGTGGTCGGCATGATCGGCTCCGGAGGCATGGCGCGCTCCCACATCGAAGCCTTCGCCACGGTCCGCGACATCGTGCGCGTCCAGGTCTACAGCCCCACCAAGGAGCACCGCGAGGCGTTCGCCGCCGAGATCACCGAGCGGCTCGGCATCGAGACGGTCGCCGTCGACAACCCAGCCGACGCCTATAAGGGCGCCGACATCGTCGCCGGCTGCACCGATGCCTCCATCCCCGTCGTCTTCGGCCGGTACATCGAGGACGGCACGCACATCACCTGCGTCGGCGGGCAGCTCGACGGCGACGCCCTCGAGCGTATCGACCGCGCGCTGCGGCTCGGCTCGGCACCGGCGCCCGTCGGCCTGCCGGAGTTCGCCCTGCACGACGAATCCATCGCGTACGAGGCCACCGGCGGCACGCCCGCACGCGCTCGGAGCCGGCCCAGGCGCGGCCGGGCCGGTGGCATCGTCGCCGAGGACCGCGCGGTCTTCCTGGAGCAGCTCCTCGCGGGCGAGCAGGCAAGGCCGTCGGCGACCGCGGTCACGTACTCGGCGCGCGGCAACATCCAGGGCGCGCAGTTCTTCGCCGTCGCGGGCAGGGCCTACGAGATGGCCAAGGCCAAGGGCCTCGGCCGGGACCTGCCCACCGAATGGCTCCTCCAAGACATCCGCGACTAGGCAGGGCGCAGCCCTGCACCCACTCGCTGCCGCGCTCGGGCGTGCCGCGCCATATGAGAAACAGGCGAGGGCGCGACACGCCGGACCTGTGCGCAGTAAGATGCCCAACGGCCCACGAGCAGAAGGAGGCAAGACATGGCGTTCACCTACGACCGGTGGATGGAGGACCAGGGACTTCCCATCCACCGCGGCTACTACATCGAGGACCTCCGCACCGTCGAGCTCGGGTGGTGGGAGAAGCGCAAGGTGAAGGCCGCCTTCATCCAGCTTCACGGCATGCCGGGCGTCGTCGAAGGACGCGTCCAGGAGATCGCGCCCGGCGAGACCCTCCCCCCATCGCGGCTCGCCGTCGACGAGCTCGTCTACGTGCTCAACGGCCGTGGCGTCGCCTCGGTCTGGGGCGACGAAGCCAAGCCGAAGAAGACCTTCGAATGGTCCACGCGCAGCCTCTTCCTGGTGCCGCGCAACTCCTCCTGTCAGCTCTCCAACATGGACGGCGAGCACCCCGCCAGGCTGCTGCACTACAACTACCTCCCCATCGCCATGTCGACCATCCCGGAGCCGGACTTCTTCTTCGACAACCCCTACCCGGCGCCCCAGAGTTTGTACGATGGCAGCGGCGAGTTCTACTCGGAGGCAACGGCCAGCTCAGAGAAGGGCGACGGCCGCTTCGCGGGCAAGGATCGCCAGTTCTGGATCGGCAACTTCTTCCCCGACCTGGGCGCGTGGGACAAGCTCGTCCCCTTCTGGGGCCGCGGCGCCGGCGGGCACGTCGTCTTCATCCGCCCGCCCGGCTCCGAGATGACCGCGCACATGTCCGTCTTCCCGGCCAAGACCTACAAGAAGGGCCACCGCCACGGCCCCGGCCGCATCATCGTCATCCCCGGCGGCGAGGGCTACTCCATCCTCTGGCAGGAGGGCGAGGAGAAGATCGTCGTCCCGTGGCACGAGGGTTCCTGCTTCGTGCCGCCCAACCGCTGGTTCCACCAGCACTTCAACCTCGGCGACGGCAACGCCCGCTACCTGGCGCTGCACCCGCCGGAGCAGTTCGCCGGACGCAGCGAGCGGGTCGAGGACCGGGTGAACGACCAGATCGAATACCCGAGCGAGGACCCCTGGATCCGGGAGAAGTTCGAGTCGGAGCTCAAGAGCCGCGGGCTCGCCTCCGAGATGGTCCCCCAAGCCTACGAGGACCCCAACTACGAATGGGACTACGAGGCCTCCGGCAGCTAACCGCTTGAGCGGAGCGCTGCCTGCTACAATGGCGCCGGCCGCACAGGCACAGCGGGCGGGGCTGATGCCCCGCCCGTTGCGCGGTGCGCGCCAAACCCAGCCCCGGAGAGATGCCGCAGCATGCACGACGAAGACGAGATGCACGAAGCCGACGTGATGGAGCTCCTCGAGGGCGACGACGTCGAAGAGATCGAGGGCATCGAGAAGTTCACGCTCTACAGCGTGGGCATCGACATCGGCTCATCGACCACGCACACCATCTTCTCGCGGCTGATCCTGCGGCGCGAGGGCGCCGGCCTGTCGTCCAAGTTCGTGGTCACGAGCCGCGAGATCCTCTACCGCTCGCCCATCCTGCTGACGCCCTATCTCGGCGGCACGCTCATCGACGTCGAGAAGGTCACCGCCTTCATCAACAAGTCGTACGAAGACGCCGGCTACACGCCCGAGGACATCGACACCGGCGCCGTCGTCATCACCGGCGAGGCGCTCAAGAAGGAGAACGCACAGCCCATCATCGAGCACTTCTCGGAGGACTCCGGGCGGTTCATCTGCGCCACGGCCGGCCCGATGCACGAGGCGCTGCTCGCCGCGCACGGCTCCGGGGCCGTCGGGATGTCGAAACACCACGCCAACGCCGTGCTCGATATCGACATGGGCGGCGGCACCACGAAGGTCTCCCTGATCCAGGGCGGCGAGATCGTGCAGATGATCGCGGTGGAGATCGGCGCCCGGCTGATCGCCTACGACGACGACAGAACCATCACCAGGGTCGAGCAGCCCGCGCACACGATCATGAAGGCCCTGAGCGACGACGTGGAGGTGGGCGGGAAGCTCACGCCGGAGCAGGAGCGGGCCTTCTCCGAGAAGATGACCGACATCCTCTTCGCCGTCGTGAGCGGCGGCGAGCTCGACCCGCTCAGCGCCTCGCTGATGCTGACGGACCCCCTGCACTACGACTCGCTCGATGCGATCGACCACATCGTGTTCTCGGGCGGCGTCTCCGAGTACATCTACGAGCACACCACCGAGTCCTACGGCGACGTCGGCCCGGTGTTCGGGGCGATCGTGCGCGAGCGGGCGGCGGCGACGCTCAAGCCCGGCGTGCTCGTCACCTCGGCGGAGGGCATCCGCGCGACCGTGATCGGCGCCGGCGAGTACACGCTCCAGGCCAGCGGCAGCACCAGCTACATCTCCACGGCCGACGTGCTGCCGGTGCGCGGCATCCAGGTCGCCCGCGCCCTCATCGACAAGGAGCAGTCGGAGGAGGAGGTCCGCGCCGCCATCGTGGCTGCCCTCGGCAAGTACGACGTCGCGCAGCTCGGCGGCGACATGGCGCTCGCGCTCTCGCTGGCCGGCCAGCCCGACTACTGGTACATCCGCCGGGTTGCCGACGCCATCGCCAGCGTCACCGGCGACGCCCCCCCCGGCACGGCCGCCTTCATCGTGCTGGACATCGACGTCGCGAAGTCCCTCGGCGGCATCCTCAAGGAGGAGCTGAACGTCGACCGCTCCGTGATCGCCATCGACGGCATCGAGGTCGGCGACCTCGACTACATCGACATCGGCAAGCCCATGGGCGTCTCCGAGGTCATCCCCGTGACGGTGAAATCCCTCGTGTTCGCGCTCCGGTCCGCCTCGGGCTAGTGGGGCTAGCCCTTCAGGTGCTTGGCGAAGAACGCCAGCGTCTTCGGCCACGAGTCCTTCGCGGCCGCCTCGTTGTAGACATCGCGGTCGTCGGAGAAGAAACCGTGGCCCGCACCGGGGTAGATGGTGCTCTCGATGTCCTTCCCCTTCGCCCGCAGCGTGGACACGATCTCCTCCACCTGAGCGACGGGGATGCCCCGGTCCTCGTCGCCCCAGAAGCTGATGATCGGCACCGCGATCGCGTCGGCCGTGGCATCCAGCAGCCGCGGCGCGTCCGGCCCGGCATCGAGCCGGGGCAGGATGCCGCCGCCGTAGAAGACGGCAGCCGCGCTGAGCCCGGAGACCCTGGCCGCCGCCAGGTAGGAGACCATGCCCCCGAAGCAGAAGCCCACGATGCCGATGTGCGCCCCATCCACGCCCGGATCGCCCTTCAGGTAGTCGACCGCCGCGCTCACGTCCGCGGCCATGTCCTCGAGCGTCATCTTGGCCCGGTGCTCGAAGCCCACCTGGAGCTGGTCGTAGGGCACGACGACCCCACGGCCGGAGCGGTGGAAGAGCTCCGGGACGGCGACGACGTAGCCCTCCGCGGCGAACCGCCCGGCCACGTCCTTGAGGTGATCGTTGACCCCGAAGACCTCCTGGATCACGACCAGCCCGGGGCGCTTCCCGCCGCCACCCTGCCCGTCAGCGTCGGACCGATACGTGAACAGCTGCATGTCGCCACCGCCGACCTTGACGTCGACCGTCTCGCTCACCGTTGCCATCGCTTCCTCCTTCTGCCTCAAGCCTGCTGCGGACTCGGCCCGCGGCCGTAGGGTACACCGGCGCCGGCCAGGAAGCCGTCCACCGGCGCGAGGTGCTGGCGGAAGGGCGGGCCGGGGTGGCACAATCGTAGCTCGACGACCGACCGGGAGGTGCCATGGCCCGCCTTGAGCGCACCGACGAAGAACGCGACCTGCTCGCGCGGGCCGCGCGCGTGATGCCCGGGGGCTATCTCGGCAACATGCGGGTCGCAGGCGGCGATCCGCTCATCGTGCGCGGGGGGGCCGGGTCGCGGATCTGGGACCTGAGCGGCAACGAGTACATCGACTACGCGCTGGGCTCCGGACCCATGATCTTGGGCCACGCCCACCCGAAGGTCGTCGCGGCCGCCGAGGAGGCGCTGCGCAAGGGCTCGACCTTCTTCGTCGAGAACGCCTACGCCGTCGAGCTCGCCGAGCGGATCGTGGAGGCGGTCCCGTGCGCCGAGCAGGTGCGCTTCACCACCAGCGGCACCGACGCCACCTTCCAGTGCCTCCGCCTGGCGAGGGTCTTCCGGAGGCGCGAGAAGATACTGAAGTTCGAGGGCGGCTTCCACGGCACGCACGACTACGCGGCCATGAGCACGAGGCCGTCGGGCACGACGCCGTTCCCGGCGCCCGAGCCCAGCTCCGCCGGCATCCCCGCGGCCGTCGGAGACACGGTCCTGATCGCGCCGTACAACGACATCGAGACGACCGCCGCCATCATCGAGCAGCACCACGACGAGCTGGCCGCCGTCATCGTCGAGCCCGTCCAGCGCACCATCGCGCCGCGGGACGGCTTCCTGGCCGGTCTGCGCGATCTCACCGAGCGCTTCGGTATCCCGCTCATCTTCGACGAGGTCGTCACCGGCTTCCGGCTGGCCTACGGCGGCGCGCAGGAGGCCTACGGCGTGACGCCCGACCTGGCCGCCATCGGCAAGATCGTGGGCGGCGGCTTCCCCCTCGCGGCCGTCGTCGGGCGCGCGGAGCTGCTGGAGCCCTACGATGCCGAGGCCGTGGGGCCGGAGCGCTTCGTGCCGCAGTCCGGCACGCTCAACGGCAACCCGGTGGCCGCGGCAGCCGGGCTCGCCACGCTGGCCGAGCTCCGCGAGCCGGGCGCCTACGCGGCACTCCACGCCACCGGCGCGCACCTGCGCTCGACGCTCCAGCGCCTCTTCGACGAGGCCGAGGTACCGGCCGTCGTCAGCGGCATCGATATCATATTCGACGTCTATTTCACCGGCCGGCCGGTGGTGGACTACCGCTCCACGCTGGGCGACAGGACGCTCAAGGGGGTCTTCGACCGGGCCCTGTTGGAGCACGGCGTGCTCAAGACGCCGGAGAAGTTCTACGTGGGCATGTGCCACGACGAAGCGGACGTCGAGCAGACCATCGCGGCGTTCGAGGCTGCCGTCGCCGCTGTCCGCGACGGCTACGTCGCGCCGTCGAAGAACAGCTCCTCGAGCGCGTAGCGGCGGCTGATGATCCCCTGGTCGTGGGCGTAGCGGACGATCGCCTCCAGCGACGTGCGGTTGTCCACCAGGCCGTTGCGGTGCGGGAACAGCCCGTTCGAGCGGAGCCACGCGAGCGGCAGCCCCATGTGCGCGTCGTCGTCGGAGGCGTCCTGGTAGTAGCGCTCGCGCGCCTCGTTCGACGCATCGACGACCGCCTGAGCCAGCCCCGGGTTCGCGTCCAGGACGTCCCGCTTGGCGAGCAGCAGGCTGTTGAGCGGCTGCACCCCGGTCAGGAGGTGGTACTTCAGCGCCTCCCCCAACGGGTCGGTGAACAGATGCGCCGTCTGCTCCGTCAGCGCGGGGCCGCCGCGGTCCCAGAAGACCGCATCGAGCTCGCCGCGCCCCAGCAGGTCGTCCAGCGACTCGGTGGTCGTCTCGACCTCGAACCCAGGCCCCCGCGGGAAGTCCACGCCGCTGAGGGAGTTGGGCTCCGCCGAGACCCACTGGATCGAATCGAGGGCGATGCCGTACATGTCGGCGAGCGCCCCGCGCAGCCAGACCGCCGGGTTGAAGGCGAACCCACGGACGCCGACACGCTTGCCTTCGAGGTCCGCGGGGCTCTCGATACCGGCGCTCTTGTTCACGCGAGCGCCGAGCTGTGGGAAGAAGACGTCGATGAACACCGGAAGCCCGATGAGCGGCAGCCCCCTGTCGATGGCGATGAGGAAGTTCGAGAGCGGCAGCACGACGAAGTCGTACATGGGCTCTTTGAACGCACTCGTGTAGACCTCGACGGCGCCGCGCTCCGGCCAGGCCGGGGTGACGTCGAAGCCGGCCACCTTCACTCGGCCGTCGCTCAGATAGGCCGCGGCGAAGTCCCGCGGCGCCGCCATCGTGATCGTCATAGCGCCCCCCTACTCCGGTATCGGGTAGCCGTCGCTGCGGCGGTCGGTGCCCCCCGCTCGCACGCCCGTTCCTGGGTCGATGGCGATGAGCTGCACCGCGCCCACCATCATCTCCGGCGTATACGGCGCGACGGCGTGCCCGCGCGCGCTCAAGCCGTCGCCGACCCCATCGGCGAACCCGTCCTCCATCCGCAGCTCCATGTCGCGGTCGATGGAGGCGGGGTCGGTGCCGGGGAAGTGCATCCAGCGCGGCGCGTCCGCGGCCTCCTGCACGTTCATCCCGTGGTCGATGACGCGCGAGAGGACCTGCGCGTTCCACTGCGGCTGGGAATCGCCGCCGGGCGTCCCGCCGACGAAGCGGAGCGCTCCGTCCTTCTCGACCATATAGGAGTGGATGGTGTTCACCGTGCGCTTGCCGGGTGCAAGCACGTTCACGTGGTCCGCATCGAGGGAGAAGCCGCGCCCCACACGGTTGTTGAAGAGGATGCCGGTGGCACCCGCGACGAACCCGCTGCCGAAGACCGTCGAGTTGGAGTGGATGTAAGAGACGGCGTTGCCCGCCGCATCGACGACGGCGAAGTACGACGTGTGACCACTCGACGCGCCCTCCGCCGCACCGGTCTGCGCGAGCTCGCCCGCCGGGACGGCGTCCGCGGCCCGCGAGCGGTCGATGAGCGCGCGGCGCCGCGCGGCGTGCTCCTCCGAGAGCAGCTCGTCCACCGGAACCCGCACGAATGCGGGGTCGGCGACGTAGGCAAGGCGGTCGGCGTAGGCGAGGCGCTTCGCCTCGGCCATCACGTGGATGGACTCTGCCGTGTTGTGCCCCATCGCGGCGAGGTCGAACCCGTCGAGCAGCCTCAGGAGCTGGAGGGTGAGCAGCCCATGCGAAGGGAGCGGCGTCGCGTAGACCCGGTGGCCGTGGTAGTCGACGGCGGGCGGATCGTCCGTGACGTGCGTGGCCTGAGCGGCCAGGTCAGCTTCGTCGATCAGCCCGCCCGCCTCCGCGAAGGCCGCCGCGATCTCCTTGGCCAGAGCGCCCGTGTAGAACTCCTCGACGCCGCCCTCGGCGACGCGCCGGATGCTGCGTGCGAGGTCCTTCTGCACCAGCACGTCGCCCGCCTGGTACGGCTGCCCGCCCGGCCGCAGGAACGCTGCGGCGCTGGCGGGGTAGTCGCGCAGCACCTTCCCGTTGCCGACGAGGCGCGAGAAGTCGCTGGCGATGACGGCGGGCAGCGGGAAGCCGTCCGCTGCCAGGTCGGCGGCTGGGGCGATGAGCGCGCCGAGCGCCCGCGTGCCGAAGCGCCCGAGGATCGCTCCCCACGCGTGGACCTCGCCGGGCACGGCGGGGGTCAGCGGTCCGGACGTGGGCATCTTCTCGTAGCCGAGGCCCACGAAATACTCCCGCGAGGCGCGCATCGGCGCGCGTCCGCTGCCCACCAGGCCGTACACCGTGCCGGTCGAAGCCTCGTAGAGCATCGCGAAGACCTCGCCGCCGAGGCCGCACATGGGCGTTAGCGTCACGGCCTCGGCCGCGGCCACCGCGACCGCCGCGTCGAAGGCGTTGCCCCCCTCGCGCAGCACCTGCGCACCGATGGCGCCCGCGAGCGGCGAGGCCGAGCAGACGAGGCCCCGCTTCGTGAGCACGGGGCTGTGGGATGGGCCGATCGGGACTTCCGGAGGTCCTTCCACGTTCTACTCCCTGTATGCGTGTCCTTCGTACTACCGGGTACGTACCGGCGTGCGTACGGGCGTACGTACCGGCGCCGGCATGATACGCGCGGGCCGTCACGGTACTCAACCGCCAGGCAGGCCAGCCGCCGGCCTCGTTGACACCACCTGGCCGACCTGGTATATCGCCGGGGGCATGGCCGTCATCGGCCCACCGCCCCATGCCAGACCCTCGAAGGAGCCCCATGGCCGGTTTCACGCACGATCGCTGGATGGAGGAGCAGGGTATCCCCATACACCGGGGCTACTACATCGAGGACCTGCGCACCATCGACCTCGGCCCCTGGAGCGTCCGCGGGTGCGACGCGGCCTTCATCCAGCTCGACGGCATGCCGGGCATCGTCGAGGGGCGGGTGCAGGAGATACCGGCGGGCGGGACGATCAAGCCGTTCAAGTCAGCGGTGGACGAGTTCGTCTACGTCTTGAGCGGCCAGGGCTCGACGTCGGTGTGGGGCACGAAGGACCAGCCCCAGCACTCCTTCGAGTGGTCTCCCCGGAGCCTCTTCGTCCTCCCCCGCAACGCCTGGGCGCAGCACGCCAACATGCAGGGTGACCGGCCCGCGCGGATGCTCCACTACAGCTACATGCCTCTGGCCATGTCGGCCATCCCCGACCCGGCGTTCCTGTTCAACAACCCCTTCGAGGAGAGCCTGCGCCTCGGTGGCTCGGTCGAGTTCTACTCCGAGGCCCAGTCCATCACGCAGGAGCACATCGCCGAGGGGGGTGCCCGCCGGACGCTCTGGCTCGGCAACTTCTTCCCGGACATGGCGGTGTGGGACAAGCTGATGGACCGCCCCGGACGCGGCTCCATGAACCGCTCCGTCTACATCAGCGCACCGGGCACCGAGCTTGCCGCGCACATGTCGGTGTTCCCGCAGGGGACCTACAAGAAGGGCCACCGGCACGGGCCGGGCCGGCTGATCGTCATCCCCGGCGGCGAGGGCTACTCCATCATGTGGCCCGAGGGCAAGGAGAAGGTCATCATCCCCTGGCACGAGGCGAGCTGCTTCGTCCCGCCGAGCCGCTGGTTCCACCAGCACTTCAACCTCGGCAAGATCTCCGGCCGGTACCTGGCGCTCCACCCACCCGCCCAGTTCGCGGGGCGCGAGGAGCGGATCGAGGGCGCCCGAGACCAGATCGAGTACCCCGACGAGGAGGCCTGGATCCGCGAGCGGTTCGAGAGCGAGCTGGCTGCGCGGGGCCTTGAGACGGCGATGCCCGACGAGGCATACACGGACCCGGACTACAGGTGGAGCTACACGGGCGCGGCAGGCTCCTAGATGCACGACGAACCGTGGGCGCACGCCCACGACCCCGACGAAGAGCGGCTCGCCGCCCTCACCGTCGTCCAGAACAACCCGAGCGCCGACTACTACCACCACGAGAACATCGAGCTCACCACGGTCGGCATCGACATCGGCTCCTCGACGTCGCACCTCATGTTCTCGCGCATCCATCTGCAGCGCGAGAGCGCCTCGGCATCGAGCCGCTACGTCGTGGTGGAGCGCGAGACGCTCTACCGCTCGCCCATCATGCTGACGCCGTACACCGCCGACTACGCCATCAACACGCCCCTGCTCGAAGCGTTCATCAACGAAGCGTACCGCGAGGCCGGCTTCGAGACGGACGACATCGACAGCGGCGCCGTGATCCTGACGGGCGAGGCCGTCAAGCGCACCAACGCCCAGGCGATCGCGGGGCTGTTCGCCGACGCGGCCGGCAAGTTCGTCTGCGCATCGGCCGGGAACAACCTGGAGGCGATCCTGGCCGCCAACGGCTCCGGGGCGGTCAACCTCTCGCGCAACCCCGTCCAGACGGTGCTCAACGTGGACATGGGCGGCGGCACCACCAAGTTCGCCCTGGTGCGCGACGGCCGCATCGTCGAGACCGCCGCCATCAACGTCGGGGGGCGGCTCGTGGCGACCGACGAGTCGGGACGCATCGTGCGCATCGAGCCGGCCGCAAAGACCGTTGCCGGCCGCCTCGGCATCGCGCTCACCCTCGGCGCACCGCTCGCCGACGCGGACCGCGTGCGCATCGCCGAGGCGCTTGCGGACAGCGTCATGGAGCTCGTGGAACGCGCCCCCCGCTCCGCGCTCACGGCCGAGCTGCTGCTGACCCCAGACCTCGCGTCCACCGAGCCCATCGACGCGCTGGTGTTCTCCGGCGGCGTCGCCGAGTACGTGTACGAGACCGAGACGCGCTCCTTCGGCGACCTCGCCGTGCCCCTCGCCGCCGCCGTCCGCCGGAGGCTGGCCGAGGCCGGCCTGCCGGTGCCCGTGCGCGCGGCGGCGGAGCGCATCCGGGCGACGGTGATCGGCGCTTCGCAGTTCACCGTTCAGCTCAGCGGCAACACGCTCTCCATCTCGGACCCCGGACTGCTGCCCTACCGCAACGTGCCCGTGCTCCTCTCGACGCTGCCCGAGGACCGCGAGGTGGAGGCGGACGAGGTGCGGGGACTGATCGCGCAGGCGCTGACGCGGCTCGACATCACCGAGGGCGAGGAGATCGTGGCGCTCGCCTTCGACTGGGAGGGGCTGCCGCGCTACGCGCAGCTCCGGAAGATCGCCGACGGCATCGTCGCGGCCCTCCCACGGACGCTTGAGGGCGGGCGCCCGCTCATCCTGGCGTTCACCGGCGACTACGCCAAGCTCGTCGGCGAGACGCTCGCCAAGGACATCGGCGTGACGAGCCCCATCGTCTCCATCGACAACCTCGCGCTCCAGGAGTTCGACTACATCGACGTGGGGGAGATGATCTACCCGGCCCGCGTCGTGCCGGTGGTCGTGAAGTCGCTGGTCTTCCCGGAAGCGACCGGCCCCAGAGCCGAGATCATCGAGCAGTAGGCCCGCTCCCCGGCTCAGCCGGAGGTGACGTCACTCCCGCCGCTGCAGCGTCTCGCGCACGAGCACCCCAACCACCAGCGCCGTGAGCATGGCGGCGCCCGACATGATGCCGAAGGCCAGGGCGAAGCCCGCCGAGCCTGCGAGAAGGGCCGTGGAGAGGCTGAAGGAGACCGGGTTCGTGAGCGACCCCGCGCCCGCCACCAGCCGGATCATGCCGAAGAACCTCCCGCGCGCCTCCGGCGGGGCCACGTCGGACCCGAGAGTCTGCATCGAGCCGGCCATCCCCGACACGCCCAGGTTGATCCACACGAATGCGACGACGAAGACCGTGAAGGACAACTCCGCCGCGGCCACCGTGGCCATCAGCGCAAGCCCCATGCCGACGGCGATGGCGGCCGGGACGATCTGCCGCTTGCGCCCGAAGCGGTCCATCACCTGTCCGCCCGCGAGCATGATGGGGATGCCCATGACGGCGACGCCGGTGCCGATGGCACCGAGGGCCGCCGGGCCCGTGCCGAAGGTGTACGCCGCGAAGATCAGGAACACGCCGCCGTGGCCGATGGAGCCGCCACGGCCGACGTTCGCGAGGTACTGCGCGAGGAACAGCGCCCCCACCCGGAGCGTCAGCAGCGAGGACCACGAAGCCCCTGACTCGCCGCTGCCGCTCTCCCCGCGGCGCCGCGCCAGCACCGCCGCAGAGGTCTCCGGCATGAAGAAGTACATGGGCACCACCGCGAGCGCCGCGGCGGCGCCATAGATGGCGAACGGCACCCGGACGCCTGCCAGCTCGCCGATGATGCCGCCGAGGAGCGGGCCCATCAGCGCCCCGGTGCGTCCGGCGCTCGCCATGCCGGTGATCTGCCTCCCCCGGCGGTTCTGGGCGGTGGAGTCGGCGATGGCCGCCAGGCGGCTCATCTGCCACATCTGCTGGGCGATCCCGCCCAGGGAGAGGTAGGCCAGCAGCTCCGGGTAGCTCGCAGCACGCAGCACGAGGAACGCCGAGAGCGACGTGAGCGCGGGCGAGACGACGAGCAGCCTGCGGCGCCCGATGCGGTCGATCAGGTAGCCCGTGGGAAGCGTGACGGCGAGGGACCCGAGCATGGGCGCGATCACCATGAGCCCGGCCGAGGCTACGGTCGCATCGAATTCCAGGGCGAGGGCCGGGAGCACGGGGATGGTGAAGCCGCGCCCCAGGCCGAGCAGCATGGCCGGAAGCATCAGCGAGAGCATCGTCCGATAGCGTTCCCGGAAGCTCAGGGGCTCCGGCTGCTCGGGATGCTCGGGGGCCGGGCCGGTCGACGTCGACCCCGGCTCTCTCACGTGGACGGCTCAGGCGATGGCACGTGTCTTTCCTGTCATGGGGTCACGGGATGGGGCCGCTCCCGGCACGCACGAGCGCAGGAGCGGCGGGACGAGCGGGCGCAACCGCATTCTAGAAGACGCCTCCGATGCCTGTCCATGAGACCGCGGCGCAGGCACGCAGGCGACGCCGGACGGGGTGTAAGCTACCGGCGCTGGCACAGGGAGTGACCATGAGCGCAGGGACGATCCCCCAAGCGGCCTTCGACCGCATCGATTCCGTGATGAAGCGCGCGCTGGCAGGCCTCAGCGCAGAGCAGCTCCGCACCCAGCCCGCGGGGCCGGACAGCAACCCCATCGGCTGGATGGCCTGGCACCTCTCCCGGGTCCACGACACGAACTTCTCCAACCTGCTGGGCCAGGGGCAGGCGTGGGTGACCGAGGGCTGGCACGAGCGGTTCGGACTGCCCGCGGCGCTGGGCTCGGGCGGCGGCGACTCCCTCGACGACGTCCGCGCCTTCGACCCCATCGACGCCGCGACGACCCTCGGCTACTGGGAGGCGGCACGCGCCCGCTCGCGCGCCTTCCTCGATGCGCTGACCGACGCCGGCCTCGATACGCCGACGCCGCCCCGCCCGAGCTCGGCGAACAACGAGGAGACGTACGCTCAGACCGTCGCGCGCGTCACCTCGGACACCTTCCAGCACATCGGCCAGATCGCCTACGCCCGTGGCCTCGTCGACCGCCACGGCTGGTACGGCGCCTAGAGCGCACGGCGCGCCCCCTCGACCGTGAGCATGCCCAGCCCCACACCCATCAAGATCGGCATCGCGGGGCTCGGGGCCGGCGCCATGAACATGATCCCGGAGCTCCACGCGCACCCCTATGCCGTGATCGCCGCGGCCGCCGACCTCCGGGCTCACGCTCTCGACCGGTTCCGCTCCGACTTCGGCAAGCCCGCCTTCGCCAGCGTCGAGGAGATGTGCGCGAAGGCCGACATCGACGTCGTCTACGTGATGACGCCCGATGCAGCACACGCCGAGCACGCCATCGTGGCCGCGGAGCACGGCAAGCACGTCATGCTCGACAAGCCCATGGGCCAGACGCTCGATGAGTGCGACCGCGTCATCGAGGCCGCCGAGCGCAACGGCGTCCACGTGCTCGTCGGCCATACACAAAGCCTCGATCCGCCGGTGCTCAAGATGGCGCAGATCGCCGCGAGCGGGCGGATCGGCAAGCCGGTGATGCTGCACACGATGCTCTACAGCGACTGGGTCTACCGCCCGCGGACGCCGGAGGAGCTGATGCAGGACCGCGGCGGCAGCATCATCCGGCGCCAGGGGCCGATCCAGGTGGACATCCTGCGCATGATCGGCGGCGGCAGGCTCAGGAGCGTGCGCGCGGCCGCGAGCATCGCGGACCCGGACCGCGCCATCGACGGCGCCTACACGGCGTTCCTCGCCTTCGAGGAGGGGCATTCCGCGACGATGGTCTACGACGGCTACGCCCACTTCGACAGCTCCGAGCTGACCTACGGCTTCACCATGGGCGGCATGCCGTACGACCCAGCGGCCCACGCCGCAACGCGCGCACGCAGCGCAGGCTTCGCGGACCGCGCAGCCGAGGAGGCGTTCAAGGAGTCCACCCGCTACGGCGGCTCGCAGCGCCGGCCGATCGAGCGCACGCCGCACGCCGAGGCCCGCCAACCCTTCTTCGGCCTGACGCTGGTGAGCTGCGAGCACGGCGCCATGCGCCAGACGCCGGCGGGCGTGGCCATCTACGGCGACCACGGCATCGAGGAGGTCGCGCTGCCGGACCACGCTCGCCGCTACACCGCCGTCGAGGTGGACGAGATGCACCGCGCCATCACGACCGGCTCGCCCCTGCGGGTCCACGACGCACGCTGGGGCAAGGCGACGCAGGAGGTGGTGCTGGCCATCATCGCTTCGTCGGCGCAGGGGCGCGAGGTGTACCTGGAGCACCAGGTCCCCTACACGGGAATGGAGGTTGACTAACGATGGCGAACGAACCCCTCTACGCCGATATCAACGGCGCCAAGATCGCTTACGACCGCACGGGCACCGGCTTCGGGGTGCTGCTGCTGCACGGGTTCCCGCGCACCCGCCGGACCTGGGCGCAGATCACGCCGGCGCTCGCCGAGCGATTCACCGTCGTCGCGCCCGACCGCCGCGGCTACGGCGACTCCGAGCTGCCGTCGGACCCGGCGGCGTATGCCAACACGCACGTCGCGGCCGACCTCTTCGCGCTGACGCAGCACCTGGGCTGGGACTCGTTCATGGTGGTCGGCCACGACAAGGGCGCGCCCGCCGCGCGCCGGCTCGCCGCCGACCACCCGGATGCCGTCCGCGGCGCCGTGATCGTCGACGGCGTCGCAGAGGGCGCGAAGATCGAGCGCAAGCGCGACACGACGGGCCGGAGCTGGTACTTCGACTTCTTTCGCCAGCGCGGCGTGGCCGAGCAGATCATCGGCCAGAACCCAGGGCTCTTCTTCGGCCTGTTCCTGGACCGCAACCCGCATCTGAGCCCGGAGCAGCGCGCCTTCTACGTGGAGCAGTTCAGCAAGCCGGGCACCGTGGAGGCGGTCCTGGCGGACTACCGGGCCAGCCTGGAGATCGACCGGGGGTACTGGGCGGAGGTGATGGCGTCCGGACGGCGGATACGCACGCCCATCTGCGCCATCTGGGGGGCTGAGGGCTCCAACGGCGGCGCGCCGGTGCTCGACGCATGGCGCCAGGTCGCGGACGACGTCCGCGGCGAGGAGATCGCGGGCGCGGCGCACTACGTCCACGAGCAGCAGCCGGAAGCAACGGTGCGCCACATCATGCGCTTCGCCGACGAGCTGGGCGTGCCCTAACCAGGGCACCGCCCAGGGCACTGCCCTGGACCCACTCAGGGGCGCGGCGCAGAGACACTCGGCCGATCGTCCGTCGGTCGGGGCTCGCCGGCATGCGGCTCGCGCTCTCCTAGCGCAGCCGGCCACCGTGGGCGTCGATGACGGCGCCCGTCATGTAGCCCGCGCCGTCGCTCGAGAGCCACACGACCGTCGCCGCATGCTCCTCCGGCGTGCCGAGGCGCCGCATGGCCGAGTCGGGTGTGTCACTGACACGCTCCGGCTGGTCCAGGTCGATCCAGCGAGGCCGGTGCGGCGTCTCGATGCCGCCCAGCGCGATGACGTTCACCCGGATCTCGGGCCCCCACTCAGACGCCATCGTCAGACTCATGTTGATGACGCCAGCCTTGGCTGCGCCGTAGGCCGCCGAGCCGGGGCTCGGCTCCCGCCCCGCGCGCGACGCGATGTTGGTGATGACGCCCTTGCCCTGCTTCATCATGAGCGGCGCCACCGCCGTCGCGCACTGGAACATCGTGAGCACGTTGACGCGGTACGCCTCCTCGACGTCGTGCGGCGAGAGCTCCAGCAGGGGGCCCGCTCTGAACGTCTCGCCCCAGCTCCCGCCGACGACGTTCACCAGGATGTCGATGCGCCCGGACAGACCCAACGCCTCCTCAACCATGCGCTCGATCTGCTCAGGGTCCCGGACGTCAGCCGTCACGCCGACGGCGCGCCGCCCCAGCGAGCGCACCGCGTCGACGACCGGCGCGACGGGCTCGTGCGGCCGGGAACGGCCGACGGTGACGTCCTCGGGCTCGCGGGCGACGACGACGATGTCGGCGCCCGCCTCGGCCAGCGCGATGGCCGTGGCCTTGCCCAACCCCTGCGACGCGCCCGTCACGACGGCCACCCTATCGGTCAGATCGAAGCTCGGCATGGGACACCCTCTGCTAATCGACTGATCGTAATGGTCCCCGCTCATGGTGAGCCTGTCGAACCATGGTGCCGAGAGCCACGCTCTCTCGCCCTTCGACAAGCTCAGGGTGAGCGGGTTTCGGCGCCGCGGGAAAGCGGGGTTCGCGTTCCTCGTTCGGCGCTGGCGAGTGGATCCAGGCTCTGGCTGGCTAGGCCTTGTGCTCGATCTCCTTGCGGCGCTCGGCGGCGTCCACGCCGCCCTCGAGGCCGCGTGCGGTCAGGATCGGGCTGAACTTGCTGGCCATGCCCTGGCGCTGGAAGCCCGCGTTGCCGGTGGTCAAACGGGTGCCCGTGCCGCCCTGGTCGCCTTTGTTCCGGGCGGCCGCGAGCTCCCTGGGCAGCTCCGTATCCATGCCGTGATAGACGTTCTTCTCGGGGTCGCGGAACGTGTTCATCGGGTCGCCGCCGTCCTCGACGATCCTGATGTTCTCCTCGAGCATCTGCCGGAACATGATGATGCCCTTGTCGGAGCGGCCCAGGTTCTCGCCGGTGCGGTCGGCGATGGGGCCCTGGGTGATCCACGCCGCCACGTCCTGCGCGCTGTTGGTGTCCAGGATCGACCAGCGCGGCTGGCCGTCCTCGTCCAGCTCGACGACCGGAGGCTGGAAGAAGGGCACGTCCTCCGGCCGCTGCTCCGGGTCTGTATCGAGCTTGGGGTGGCACATCACCCACCAGTGCCCGGTGTGCGTGTCGTCCAGCGGCACGCGGATCTGGAACGACGGACCGACCGTGCTCCAATGGTCCCGGTGGATGCCGGAGCCGCCCTGGCGCAGGAAGTACGGGAAGACGATGGGGTGTCCCTCCCGCCAGGAGGTGTCCTCCTCGGAGCCGCCCTCCATGACCCGCCGCTTGTAGATGCCGTATTCGAAGCGGTCGAACCCGATCTTGGCGTGGTGCCGGTGCGGGCGGACGTTGTCGGACTCACCCCGCATCTCGGCGATGTAGTTCGCCCAGCCGACGTGCAGCCACTCCAGGTGCACGGGGTCCAGCGAGTTCTCCTGACACTGGAGCCACGAGCACGGCAGCTCCGCGTAGCCGATGTCGCGGATCACGTCGTCGGCCGCGAAGACGTCCCAGTTGGGGACGAGCGGCGCGGGCGCGGGGCCCAAGTAGGCGAAGATGAGCCCGGCCTTCTGCTCGACCGGGTACGCCTTCATCTTGATCTTGTCCTTGAAGCGCGCGTCCGGGTCCTCGGTCTCCTCGTACGGCTGCTCGGTGCACTGGCCGG
>JADFQE010000129.1 GCA_022561985.1 Chloroflexota bacterium | reverse complement strand
GCACGGGGCTGTTCTGGGCCGCGATGGCTGGGTACAGCGCCCGGATGCCGCTGAACCCCATCCCGCCGGCCGCGACCAGCACCAGCGCCGCGGCGGGCGATGCCCCCACGAGCGCCGTGAGCGCGGTGGCTGCGCCCGTGATCGCGAACCCGGCGACGGCGACGCGACGTGCGCCAAGCTTCGCCAGGATCGCGCCGAAGGGGTAGGCGACGACGACCACGCCGATCCCGCCGACCGAGCGCAGCACGCCCACCATGGCGTCGCCGTAGCCGGCCTCCTTGAAGAACGCGGCGTAGAGCGACCCGAGCAGCGCGGCGTAGGCGGCGGCCATGAGCGCCGTGAAGTGCCCGAGGCGCAGCGAGCGCGCCAAGATCATGCGCCCGGCCGGTGCCAGCGTGCTCCGGATGCTCACGACCTGTCCGAGGCGCGGCAGCGGCGGCATGGCGGCCGTCGCCACGATGCCGACTCCGTTCACGGCGGCGGCGGCCAGGAACGCCACGTCGAAGCTCGCAAGCTGCGAGAGCGACCCCGCGAGGACGGAGCCGAGGATCGTTCCGGCGCTCTCGGCGCTCAGCAGCCGGCCCATGGTCAGCCCCGCGTTCCCCTCGGCGCTGCGGCTGGTGTAGGACTGCCCGGCGGACCAGTAGACGGAGCGCGACGCCCCGCTGATGAGCTGCCCGAGGATCAGGGGGAGGAGGGTCGAGGAGGCGACGAAGATCAGCGAGGAGACCACCAGCGCGATGAAGCTGAACCCGAGCACGACGCGCTCGCCGAACCGGTCGGAGACGGCTCCGCCCACGAGGCGCAGCAGCAGGAGGAAGATGCCGGCCGAGGACACGACGAGACCGAGGGCCGCGAGGTCGAACCCGAGGTCGATCACGTAGAGCGGCACGAGGATCATCAGCATCCCGAGACCGAGCCCGTAGGAGAAGCCGTTGACGTAGGACAGCTCCGTCGGGTGGGCCCGCGGGTGGACGACGATGTGCGCGATCTGCGCGGGGCCCGGGACGAGACGCAACGGGGCCTCCGGGGAGTGATGAGGTGTGCGGATTATAGGCCGTTGTGGGATGGAACGGGCACGGCAGCGGCAGGTCCAGGGGCAGGGCGCACACCGTGCGCCCCTACAATCCGACGATCGGCGACGCCCACCCGCAGGGGCGCACGCCGTGCGCCCTCGCACCCGGTTATTCGGCCTCAGCGGCCCGGCGAGCGCCCAGCCGGGGTTGCCGGCGGGCGTCGCTTGGCACGAGCGAGTGGGTCCAGGGCAGTGCCCTGGTTAGAGGTCGGCGCTTACCTTCTGCGAATAGTAGGCCCACACGCCGCCGGGCTGTCCTGGGCCGCCGGGCTGGAGCCGCGATGCGGCGATGGGGCCCTTGAGGTGCGGCTGCTCGCGCATGTTGCGCTGGCCCGCGGCGAACTCGTCCTGGTCGGCATCGGGGATGCCCTTGTAGTCGGGCCCCATCATGCTGTAGGCGTAGTAGTTCTGGCGGGCCTGCTCCTCGAGCTGCAGCATCGTCATGACCGAGTTCTCGACGCTGTGTCCGGCGGTGGCGGCCCCGTGCCCGCGCAGCATCACCGCCGCGCTGTCGCCCATGGCCTTGACGACGCCCATGCCGTCCTCTTCGCCAAGGATGAGCCGCGAGTGCGGGAACACGGGGATGCCGGCGCGCGTGAGCTGCTGGCCCTCGTTGCACATCGCCTGCATCTTGATCCCCAAGATCCCCATGATGATGGAGAACCGGGGGTGCACGTGCGTGACCGACGAGATATCGGGCCGCTCGCGCAGGATGCACGAGTGCATCTTGACCTCGTTGCACTGCCAGGCGTCGCGGGGGCCGTCGACCAGGTTGCCGTCCATGTCGACGACGACCATCTGCTCGGGCCGCATGACGGCGAGCGCGTCCAGCGGGTAGCCGCGGCCCTTGACCACGAAGAGCTCCGGGTCGTTGGGCACGCGCATGCTCACGTGGCCCAGGGAGGCCAGGATGCCGGTGGCGAGCCCGAACTCGGCGAGCAGCCGCGTGCCGATCGCCACCTCTCGCTTGACGTCGTCGATCTCCTGTCCCATGGCGTACCTCCGCGCTGACGGTGATTGGGCGCTCCATCGCGCCGGTTGCTTGTATCACCTGGGCGGAGGGGCGTCAAAGCAGACTCAGCCGATGGTCGCGTGCTAGAGCAGGCGGCGCACCGGCTCCATGACCACGGGCGTGTCGTTCTTGACGTCGCCCACGGCTTTGCCGACCTCGTAAGCGGCCATGGCGCCGGACGGGTAGGGGACCAGCAGCCGCCCGAGTGCTTCCGTGTCGTGGTTGTCCGCGTCGAGCCACTCCTCGTGCGCCTCCGGCGGCAGGATCACGGGCATGCGGTCGTGGATCGGGGCCACCAGCTCGTTGGGCGTGGTGGTGATGATGGTGCACGAGCGCACCGTGCCGTCCGGGCCCGTCCACTCGTCCCAGAGCCCGGCGAAGCCGAAGACGCCCCAGGACGCGAGGCCGATGCGGTACGGCGTGACCGCGCCCCCGCCCCCGCCTGCGTTAGGCCGCGCCCACTCGTAGAAGCCGTCGGAGAGAACGAGGCAGCGGCGGTGCTGGAAGGGCCGCTTGAACATGGGCTGGGTGGCGATGCCCTCGGCGCGCGCGTTGATCGCGAGGGGCAGCTTGCGCCCGCCTGGCTTGCTCCAGGAGGGGATGAGCCCCCAGCGCATGTATTCGGCGGTCCGTGGCCCCTGCGCGCCATAGGTCAGGACGGGGTCGGTGGGCGCCACGTTGTAGCGCTGCTTGTACCGCACGGACGACGGGTCGAACCGGAAGTAGTCCAGCACCCCCTCGATGTCCGCCGCCATGCCGAAGCGTCCGCACATGTGCCACCCCTGGCCCCTCTTCTCTCAAGGGAGGCTTGTGCACCGAAGGCCACGCGTACGTCAGCGCCGGCCCCTGTTATGGGTCAAGGGCTGTGCCCTTGGTGGTATTCGACGAGCTCCGCGGCGTCCGCCGCGTGGCGCACGAGCGCGTCGACGTCCAACTCCGCCTCCACGCGCGCGATCTCCTCCAGGCGCACCGCCGTCGAGGGCGAGCGGGGGACGAACAGCGTGCAGCAGTCCTCGTCCGGGAGGATCGACGTCTCGAACGTGCCGATCTCCTCCGCCTGGGCGATGATCTCCTGCTTGTCCATGCCGATGAGCGGCCGCAGCAGCGGCATCCCGGCGGCCTCGTCCACCGTCGCGATATTCTGGAGCGTCTGCGAGCTGACCTGCCCCAGACTCTCGCCGGTGACCAGCGCCTTCGCGCCTTCGCGCCGCGCCAGCACCTCCGCGATGCGCACCATGAACCGCCGGTAGGCGACGACCCGGAGTGGCCCGGGCACGCTCAGGATGAGCTGCTGCTGGAGGCTGGCGAAGGGCACCATCAGCAACCGCGTGTCGTACTGATAGGCGTTGAGCTTCTCGGCGAGCTCCCGCGCCTTCTCCCGGGAGCGGCCTTCCACCAGCGGGAAGCTGTGGAAGTGCACGAGCGTCGCCTGGCAGCCGCGGCGCATCATGCGCCACGCGGCGACGGGCGAGTCGATGCCCCCCGACATGAGCACGGCCACGCGTCCGCCGGTGCCCACGGGCAGGCCGCCCGCGCCCGCATGCTCGTCCGTGTACACGAAAGCGGTCTTCGCGAGCACGTCGACGTGGATGTCGAGGTCGGCGTGGCGCAGGTCGACGCGGGCCGAATGGCGCTCGCGGACCATGTCTCCCAGCTTGATGTTCATCTCGGCGGAGGTGAGCGGGAAGCGCTTGTCGGCACGGCGGGCGGAGATGCGGAAGGTCTCGAAGCTGCGCGCGTCCGCAAGCTCGCCCACCGTCGCGGCGATGGCGTCGTAGTTGCAGGCGACCTCATGCGCGAGGCTGAACTTCACCCCGCCGAAGACGGTCGCGACGCGCTCGCGGACGGCCTCCCAGTCGGCGGCATCGTCCAGGCGCATGCGGACGAGCATGCGCTCCGACCACACGCGCCGGACACCGAGGCCGGCGGTGGCGCGGCGCAGGTTGTCGACGAGCTGCGTGACGAACCGCCCCTGGTTCCGGCCCTTGAGCGCGATCTCGTGGAAACGGACAAGCACATCCCGTGGCTCTCGCAAACCATCCACCTCCCGGATGCCATTCTACAAGGGCACAGCCCTTGACCCACTCGCCAGCGCAGGGCGTGGGCCTCGGGCAGAGGCGGCTGCGCGCTGGCCGGGCTGCTATTGGTGCGCGGCAGCGAG
>JADFQE010000128.1 GCA_022561985.1 Chloroflexota bacterium | reverse complement strand
TGTTCCCCTGATCCTGAAGGCCGGCGGTCTCAGGACGCAGCTCCCACTTGATAACATCTGGGCCGATGGCGTCCACCATCCGCATCCGGTGAGCCCCGTAATCGAAGTACGCAAGGTTGCCCTTGATTCGCTGTCCTACCACATTCGCCATGGCCTAACTCCTTCTTCTGGCCCCGCTCATAGCGGAGCGGATTCCGTGAGCTGCCTACTCTACCGGGCGTACCTTCGGTCCATCCTTGGACTGGTCTGGCTCCTTGACCTGCTTGTCTGCGGCCCCCCTCATGCGCCGGCCGCCCCGCTGCTTTGCCGCGGATGTCCCACAGCGCGATCTCGATGCCGCCGAACACGCTGCTGAGCAGACCGCTGCGCCCGACGAAGGGGATGGACAGCAGGAGGTCGGCCGAGGCTGCCTCGTCCAGGGGGTCCTTGCCGAGCAGGCTGGGCTTCCAGAACGCGGCCGCCGGCTCGACCAGCTCCGGCGCATAGACGCCGCTGTACGTCTCGCCGAAGCCCACAAGCCCGGCGTCCGTGTGCACCTCGATGAGCCCGATGCTCTTCACGCCCAAGGGCTGCCCGAGCGAGTCGTTGGCCCCATAGGGTGAGGAGAGGGCGTACCCGATGACGTCGGTGACGATCATCCGGACGCCCCGCCGCCAGAAGCCCCGCCACCGGAGACAGGCACGACGTAGTCGCGGGGCGAGCGCTGGAACAGCAGCTCGGCCAGCAGGATGTCGGTCTCCGTGTCGACGTTCACGGTCCGCTCCGGCGGGAAGATGTACGGCCGGCTGTCGGCTGTCCCGTAGCGCGCATTCTGAAGCATCAGCACGTCGCGGCGCACCGAGTAGATCGAGCCGTTGCGGATGTACGCGTCCGGCTTGAGGTCCTGGCGCATCGCCTCGATGGGCTCGGGCAGGCAGAAGTCCACGATCCGGTCGTCCACGATCTTCTTGATGCGCAGGGGGTGGTGGTCTTCGAGCTGCGTGACGCCGATCACGGAGTCAGCGCCCGTCGCCATCAGCTTCTCCAGCGCCGCGTCGATGTCCTCGGAGGTCCGCATGGGGTTCGTGCACGGCAGGTCGATCACGTACTCGTAGGGCTCGCCCTCCTGCTCCTCGGCCCAGGCCACCGCGTGCTGGAGCGCGTCCCGCGAGGTCGCCTTGTCCGTGGCCAGGTGCGCCGGGCGCAGGAAGGGCACCTCGGCGCCGTAGAGCCGTGCCACGTCGCGTATCTCCTCGTCGTCCGTCGAGACGATGTAGCGGCTGATGTGCTTGGCCCGCCGAGCCTCGACGATGGTATAGGCGATGAGGGGGACCCCTAGGATCGGGCGGATGTTCTTGCGCGGCACGCCCTTCGAGCCGCCTCTGGCCAGCGTCACGCCAAGGATGCGGGGAGCCATGCGCCTAGACCTCCACGATCCCGACGTTGGCGCCAACAAGCGTGCCGGAGCGGATGAACTCGGGCCGGGTCGCCAGACCGAGGCCATACTCCGCTATGTAGACGGGGTCGTCCGGGGCGGCCGAGCCGAAGTCGGAGTCCACGGCGCGGTACGTTCCCCCGCTGCGCACCCAGACGCGGCGGCCGCTGTACTCCTTGCGCGCGGTGAACACCGAGTCGTAGGTCCCCTCGTAGAAGCGCTCCACGAGCCGTCCGATGCTCTCGGGCCGGAGCTCGGCGTGCCGCCGCAGGTTGAGGTAGACCACGCAGGTCGGATAGAAGCGCGCGGCCGAAGCCTCGGCCACCATGCGCGCGAGCACCTCGACCATGCCGACCCCGTCGTCTTCGGGGACCCTTGGGACCACGGTCGCGTGCTCGCGCTTCATCGCCTTGGGCGTAGCGCTGTGCACGAGGACGCGCCCCGGCGGGCACCGGCGCTCCAGCTCTTCGAGCAGCGGCGCGAGATGCGCGGCGGTCGAGTCGTCGTGGCCCAGGACGCAGTACAGCGTCTGCTCGTTCTCGGGCAGCAGGAACGCGGGGACGGCGGTGTGCTCCTCCAGGGAGCGTGCGGTGAGGATGTCCGATATGGACGACGCCCGCGAGCGGTCGTCGAGGTGGTTGACCCCGTGGTGGTGGTACACCGCCGCCTCGGGCTCATACGCGATGGTCCAGCCCAGCGGGATCACGTGCTCGGCCCAGATGCGGTCCTCGATGTGCGGCGTGTCCGGATCGAAGGGGACGTCCTCCCACACCGAGCGCCGCACGATGCTGTTCGCGTTGTGGAAGAAGGTGTCGCGCCGGTGCAGCCGCGGCTCGACGCCGAAGAGGTTGAGCAGGTCGCGGGTGTCGGCCGGCTGCGACGAGGGGAGCGGGAGCTGCCTCCCGTAGGCGCCGCAGACGTCGCTCGGCGCCACCGCACGCACCAGCGCGCTCAGCCACCGCTCGCTCGCCGGGACGCAGTGCGCCGACAGGATGACGGCGAGCTCGCCGCTGCCCGCCGCGATGCCCTTGTTGATGGCGCGGCCCGGCAGGAAGGGCTCCGGGGAGTCGACGACCTTCCCGCGGGGCACGCCCGCCCGGAAGATGTCCCGGGTGTTGTCGGTGCTGCCCGAATCGACGAGCACGACCTCGTAGTCCTTGAAGTCCTGCGCGGCGATCTGGCCCAGGCACTTGCCGAGCCAGAACTCCTCGTTCTTCGCGCGTATGACGATGGTGACGCGTGGCATGGTGCGGCCTAGCTCCCCCCCGCCGACCAGCGTCCCCGGTAGGTGATCCGCTGGTCCTCCTCCGCGCTCTGGTAGTCGAGGCCGTGATCGACGGACATCTGCTCGAAGCGGGCGGCGGCCTCCGCGATCTGCGCCATCGCATCCGGCAGCAGCGCGAACTTGTTGTCGCGCCCGGGCAGGCCGTTGTCGATGGTGAAGTGCTTCTCGATGGCCGCCACGCCCCAGCCGATCGCGAACACCGCGCTCATCGCGTCGGGCGTGTGGTCGCTGAAGCCGATGACCGGGTGCTTGGCGCGCAGGTGATCGAGCCGCGGCAGGTTGACGCGCTCGTCCGCGCAGGGGTACGTGGAGACGCAGTGCATCAGCACGATGTCCACGCTCCCGGCCCGCAGGATGCGGAGCGCCGCGTCGACCTCGTCTCCGGTGGTCGCGCCCGTCGAGAGGAACACCCGCTTGAAGCGCCGGGCGGCCTCCTCGAGCAGCGGGACGTTGACCACCTCGGGCGAGGGGATCTTCACCTCGCCGTCCGAGACGGCCGCCATCGCCTCCACGTCGCGGGCGTCGAACACGCTGGTCATGAACCGGATGCCCTCCGCGTCGCAGATCCTCCGCACCTGGGCGAACTGCTCGTTGGAGAGCTCCGCCTTCTTGTAGATGTCGCGGCGGCCATCTGTGTCCCAGGGGCCGGGGCCCAGGCGGCTCTCGTGCCACGTCTGGAACTTGGCATGCGTCGCTCCGGCGCCCTTGGCCGCGTGGACCATCCTTTTGAGGAGGTCCATGTCGCCCATGTGGTTCCAGCCGATCTCTGCGATCAGGTCCATCGTCACATCACCTCGTTAGCGAGCCCTGTGCCAGCTCCGCGAATTCGATCGACCACTCCACGGTCCGCCGGAGGCCCTCGGCGAGGCCGACTTCGGGCTTCCAGTCCAGCAGACGCGCCCGGCGATGAAGCCCGCGCAGCCGGTCACGAGCACCCTCACGGGCGGCCGACCCCGGCGTAGGTGTAGCCGAGGCTGCGCAGCGACCCCGGCTCCAGCAGGTTGCGGCAGTCCAGGATGCGCGGGACGCGCATGAGCTCCCTGATCCTGTCGTAGTCCAGCGCCACGAACTGCTCCCATTCCGTCAGGATCACGAGGGCGTCGGCGCCGGCCACCGCGTCGTAGGGGTCCTCGTGGTAGGACAGGTCCGGCCTGATCGCGCGGGCGCCGTCGATGGCGACCGGGTCGTGCGCCCGGACCTGCGCGCCGTCGGCGACCAGGCGGTCGACCACGCGGAGCGCGAGCGAGGAGCGCACGTCGTTCGTCCCCGCCTTGAAGGCGAGGCCGAAGGCGGCGATCGTGAGCCCGACCAGCGGCGCGTCGACGAGGTGCCGGAGCTTGGCCACCGTGTCGTCGATCTGACGGTCGTTGCGCTCGAGCACCGCGCGGAAGAACGACGGGTCGTACCCGTGGCCACGTCCGATGTTCACAAGCGCGTTGAGGTCCTTCTCGAGACAGGGGCCGCCGAACCCGAGCCCCGCGTCCAGGTACGCACGCCCGATCCGCGGGTCGCTGCCCATGCCCTCCGCGACCTCGGTGACGTCGGCGCCGACGCGCTCGCACAGCGCCGCGACCTCGTTGATGAACGAGACGCGCGTCGCCAAGAAGGCGTTGGACGCGTACTTG
>JADFQE010000127.1 GCA_022561985.1 Chloroflexota bacterium | reverse complement strand
CCGCGGGCATGGCCCCGGCGCCCGGCGCGCCGTCCGCTGGTGAGCTCGCGGCGCTCCAGCAGCCACGCCACGTAGTCGCGCACGAGGTTGCGGTACTCGGCCGGCACGCGCTAGGGCCCGCCGCGCTCGACGAAGGCGCGAAGCCCCTCCGCACGCTCCCCGAGGGCGATGCCCTGGGCGGCGAGGTACTCCTCGAAGGGGGCCACGTCGGCCAGGTAGTTCCGGACGGTGGCGGGGGCCAGACCGCGGCTGGCGAGGTGCCGTCCATACGTCGTGACGAGCGCGGCGTTGGCGAGCGCGGCGTTGGCGGGGGTCATGGGGCTTGGCCTGGGCGCCTACGCGGCGCCGGCCGCTTCCGCCTTCTCTGGGGGCGCGGCCTCTTCCTCGGGCACCGGGCCCCGATAGGCGCAGTTGGTGCACTGCGCCTGGTTGCGGCCGGCGGCGACCAGCAGCCCATCGCACTCCGGGCAGACCACGGGGAGCGGGCGCCTGCTGACCGTGAACTCGCACTCCGGGTAGTTGGAGCAGCCGTAGAAGACGCGGCCGCGGGCGCGCCGCTCGACCAGGTCGCCGCCGTCCCGCGGGCATTTCGCGCCGGTCTTCTTCTGGAGGGGATGGCTGTTCTTGCAGTCCGGGAAGCCCGAGCAGGAGACGAACTGCCCGTTGCGCCCGTGCTTGATCACCATGGGGCGCCCGCAGACCTCGCAGGTCTCGTCGGTCGGCTCCTCGACCCGCACGCGCGGCATCTCCTCCATCGCCCGGTCGAGCCGCTCCTTGAACGGTCCGTAGAACTCGGTGAGGAGCGGCACCCACTCCAGCTTGCCGTTGGCGACGTCGTCCAGCTGCTGCTCGAGCCGGGCGGTGAAGTCGAGATCCATGATGTTGGGGAAGTAGCCGGTGAGCTGCTCGCACACCACCTGGCCGAGCCGCGTCGACTTGAGCGTGCCGCGCTCCCGCGTCACGTACTCCCGGTCGACGATGACGCTGACCGTGGGGGCGTAGGTGCTCGGCCGGCCGATGCCGCGCTCCTCCAGCGCCTTGATCAGGCTGGCCTCCGTGTAGTGCGGGGGCGGCTGGGTGAAGTGCTGCTGCGGGTCGAGTCCGAGGAAGCTCAGCACCTGGTTCTCGGCGAGCGCAGGGAGCACGCGCTCGTTCTCGTCCTCGTCGTCCTCCGCGTCCTCGTCCTTGGCTTCGAGGTAGAGCACGCGGAAGCCGGCGAACTTCACGACCGAGCCGCTCACGCGGAAGACGTAGGCGGCGCCCGACGTGCCGTTCGCCGTGATCTCGATCTGCGTCGAGTCGAGCACGGCGTCGGCCATCTGGCTGGCGACCATGCGCTTCCAGATGAGGTCGTAGAGCCGCGCCTGGTCGTTGGAGAGATGCCCGCGCAGCGATTCCGGCGAGCGGGCGGGGGCGGTCGGCCGGATCGCCTCGTGGGCCTCCTGCGCGACCTTGGAGCGCGTGGTGTAGCGCCGCGGCGCCTGGGGCACGTACTCGGCGCCCCACTTGCCCTTCACGTAGGAGCGCGTCTCCTCGATGGCGCTCTCAGCCACCTGCGGCGAGTCGGTCCGCATGTAGGTGATGAGCCCGACGGAGCCGCCCTCCCCGATGTTGATGCCCTCGTAGAGCTGCTGCGCAACGCTCATGGCCTGGCGCGCGGACATGCGGAGCTGCCGCCATGCCTCCTGCTGGAGGGTGCTGGTGATGAACGGCGCCGCCGGACGGCGCTTGATCTCCCGCTTCTTGACCGCGCTCACCTTGTAGCCGGCGCCCTTGAGGTCGGCGGCGATGTGGTCGACCGCCGGCTGGTCGGGAAGCTCGATGGCGCCCTTGCCGCCAGCCACGTTGTGCAGCTTCGCGTCGAAGGCGCGGCCGCCATCGGGCTGCAGGGAGGCGGCGAGCGACCAGTACTCCACGGGCTTGAAGGCGTCGATATCGTGGTCGCGGTCGACGACGAGGCGGAGCGTGACGGACTGGACGCGCCCGGCCGAGAGCCCACGGCGGACCTTGCGCCAGAGCAGGGGGCTGAGCTGGTAGCCGACGAGCCGGTCGAGGATGCGGCGCGCCTGCTGGGCGTTGACGAGCCGCATGTCGATCTCGCGGTCGTTCTCGAAGGCCTCCTTGATGGCCTCGGGAGTGATGGAGTGGAAGACGACGCGCCGGACGGGCTTGTTCTTCCATCCCGCGGCCTCCAGGAGGTGCCAGGAGATGGCTTCACCCTCGCGGTCGGGGTCCGTGGCCAGGTAGATGTCGTCGGCGGCCGCCCCGGCCTTCTTCAGGTCGGCGATGATGGCGCGCTTGTCCTTCATCACCTGGTAGTCCGGCTGGAAGTCCCGCTCCGTGTCGACGCCGAGCTTGCCTTCCGGGAGGTCACGGACGTGGCCCATGGACGCCTTGACGATGTAGGAGCGCCCCAGGATACGGCCGATGGTCGTCGCCTTGGCGGGGGACTCCACGATCACCAGGTGGCGGCCGCTCCCCGTCGAGGTGCTACTCGCCGCTTCGTCGGTGCCGCTGCGCCGGGTAGCTGGCTTGGGTGTCTTCGGTGTCTTCGGTGTCTTCGGTCTCGTTGCCATATTTCCAAAATAAGGCCTTGGGCGGGGCGGTTGTCAAGGGGGTCACGCCCGCGTGTCGTGCGCGGGAGAAACGCGCGCGCGAATGAAATTCATCCGGCCCACCTGCCTGACCTGGCCCCGGAGCTCCATCACCGAAAGCGCTCCCATGACCCGCGTCACGGGGATCTCGGTGCGGCGGCTCAGGTCGTCGATGTGCTGCGGATCGAGATTGAGCACCTCGTAGATCGCCGCCTCGTCGCCGGAGACGGGCTCGTCGAGGCCGGGCAGCGGGCTCTGGTGCGCGGTGGCTGCGCCCAGGTTGAGCTCCTCCAAGACGTCCTCCGCGTTCATCACGAGCTTCGCGCCCTCGCGGATCATCTGGTTCGTGAGCGCGCTGGCCGGGGAGTAGATGCTCCCCGGGACGCACAGGACCTCCCGGTTCTGCTCGAGCGCCGAGCGGATGGTCGAGAATGTCCCGCTGCGCTCCGGCGCCTCGATGACGAGGGTGCCGAGGCTCAGGCCGCTGAGGAGCCGGTTCCGGCGTGGGAAGTGGCGGGCGTCGGGCTTGGTGCCCAGCGGATATTCGGAGATGACGGCACCGTTCTCCGCCATCTGCCGCATCAGGCCGGCGTGCTCCGGCGGGTAGGGCACGTCGAGGCCGGAGCCCATGACGCCGAGGGTGCGTCCGCCGGCCTCCAGCGCCGCGCGGTGCGCGATGCCGTCGATGCCGCGCGCCAGGCCGCTGACGACGGTGACGCCGGCCGAGGCCAGGTCCCCGGACAGGTGGCGGGCGGCCTCCTTGCCATAAGCGGTCGGCTTGCGCGTCCCGACGATGGTGACGCTGCGCTGATCGTCGTCGGTCAGCTCGCCTCTGACGTACAGCACGGGGGGGAGGTCGTCGATCTCGCGCAGGAGGCGTGGGTAGGTGGGGTCGTGCCAGGTGAGGACGTCGACACCGGCCTTCTGGACGCGGTCGAGCTCGTCGTGCGGGTCGATCTTGGTCCGCACCTCGGTGATGGCGCTCACGACGCGCGTATCGAGCCCAGCGGCCCGCAGCTCGCCCGCGCTGGCCCCCCAGGCCGCCTCCAGCGAGCCGAAGCGCTCCTCCAGCAGGCCGATGCGGACGCGGCCCACGAAGGGCACGCGGGTGAAGGCGATCCAGTAGGGGAGGTCGGGGACCAGCGACGTCATCGGCTGTTTCTCGCTCGGGGCGTGGATGGGTCCGCGTGATTGTCGCGGATAGCCTACCTCTCGGCGCAAGAGGGGAATGGCACCACCAGGGCACCAGGGCACAGCCCTGGACCCACATGAGGGGCGCGGCGCACAGTCGGGCGAGCGGCATGCCCAGCAAGACGGCCGGAGCAGCGCGTGCCGGCAGGGCACGGCCCTTGACCCACGAAAGGGGCCGCGGCGTCGGGGACCGACAAACGTCGGCGTGCGCGGGGCAAGGCGGCCGCAGCAGCGCGTGCCGGCAGGGCACAGCCCTGCACCCACGAAAGGGGCGCGGCGTCGGGGACCGACAAACGCCGGCGTGCGCGGGGCAAGGCGGCCGCAGCAGCGCGTGCCGGCAGGGCACAGCCCTGCACCCACGAAAGGGGCGCGGCGTCGGGGACCGACAAACGTCGGCGTGCGCCGGGCAAGGCGGCCGCAGCAGCGCGTGCCGCTTCAGTCCGGAGCCGGAGCGCAGCGTAGGCGCACAGTCAAGCCAGCAAAGCTGGCGGAGAGAGCGGGATTCGAACCCGCGAGAGGCTCGCGCCCCTACACGATTTCCAGTCGTGCCCGTTCGGCCGCT
>JADFQE010000045.1 GCA_022561985.1 Chloroflexota bacterium | reverse complement strand
TTTCTCGATTTAGCCGGGTGGTGTCTGGTTGGCCGTTGTCTGTAAGTCGATAAACTTCGTTGTCTTTAGGGCAGGCCGGGGGTATCATGGAGCAGGCGGCGAAGCCGCGCAGGCCCTGTGCTGGGCCGCGCAGGCAGGGACGGAGGTGGCGGCATGCGCATCCCGATGAAGGTGGACTACGGCGTCCGGGCCCTCGTGGACCTCGCCCAGTACGCCACGCCCGGACGGCTCATCCGCACCGCCGAGATCGCCAGGCGCGAGGCCATCCCCGAGCCCTACCTCGACCAGGTCCTCACGACGCTGAACAAGTTCGGCTTCATCCGCAGCCGCCGCGGCCCCCAGGGCGGTCACGCCCTCGCGCGGCCCCCAGGGCAGATCACCCTCGACGAGGTCGTCGCCACCCTCGAAGGCCGCACCGTCCCCCTCGACTGTATCGAGGACGCCTCCGAGTGCGTCCTCTCGCCCAGCTGTACGCAGCGGGACATCTGGCGGGACGTCGAGGAGGCGGTCCACGCCGTGCTGCGCGCGACCACCGTCCGGGACCTCGTGGAGCGCCAGCCGCGCGACGAGGTCGAGCTCGTCGGCGCGGGCCACTGAGCGCAGGACGCCTTTCCCCCTCCGGGGCGCTGGGTTAAAGTATCGGCGGGGCGCGAACCGGCCCCCGCCGTGCTCTCATACTCGTCAACGCGGCAACGCGCCGCACCAGGCCCGCATCGTATCCAGGGGAACATCAACGCCGCGCCGCGCGCACCGCGGGCGGCGGCCCGATTTAGGGACGCGCGAGACTTACGGACAGCGGAAGGGAGCAAACGGATGTCGACGGCCCCACAGCTCACCCCGGAGCAGGTGAAGCGCTACAGCAGGCACATCATCATGCCCCAGATCGGCAGCCGGGGGCAGCGCAAGCTCATGGACGCCAAGGTGCTCGTGATCGGCGCGGGCGGCCTCGGCGGCCCCGCGGCGCTCTACCTGGCGCTCGCCGGCGTGGGCACCATCGGCATCGTCGACTTCGACGTGGTCGAGCTCTCCAACCTCCAGCGCCAGGTGCTGCACAACACCGAGACCGTCGGCATGCCGAAGGTCGACTCGGCCAAGCAGACGCTCAACCGCTACAACCCCGAGGTCAACGTGGTCACCCACGAGGTGGCGATCACCTCGGAGAACGCGATGGAGCTCATCGGCGCCTACGACCTGGTCGTGAACGGCGCCGACAACTTCGCCACCCGCTACCTGGTCAACGACGCCTCCTACCTGAGCGGCAAGCCGCTGGTGGACGGCAGCGTCCTGATCTTCGACGCGCAGGTCACGACGTTCCTCCCCGGCCGCGGGTGCTACCGCTGCCTCTTCCCCGAGCCGCCGCCGCCGGGCATGGTGCCGAACTGCGCCGAGGCCGGCGTGCTCGGCGCGCTCACCGGCACGGTGGGCGCCATGCAGGCGACCGAGGCGGTGAAGGTCATCCTGGAGATGGGCGAGCCGCTGGTGGGCCGCCTGCTGCTCGTCGACGCGCTCACCATGGAGTTCCGGATCGTCAGGACGCGCCGGGACCCCGCCTGCCCGCTCTGTGGCGACAACCCGAGCGTCACCGAGCTGATCGACTACGAGGTGTTCTGCGGACTCGCCCCTGCGCCTGAGGGCGGCAGTGGCGGCGACGCGGACTGATCGCGTGGCCCCGCCGCCGATGAGCCGCGCCCGCGGCCGGAGCACACATGCGTAGCGCGAATATCGCAGACGCCATCGGCAACACGCCGCTGGTGGAGCTACCCGCCTTCAGCCCCCGCCCCGGCGTCCGGCTCTTCGCCAAGCTCGAGGGGAACAACCCCACCGGCTCGGTGAAGGACCGGATCGCACGGGCCATGGTCCAAGCCGCGCTCGATGACGGCACCCTCGTGCCGGGCAAGACCGTCCTGGAGCCGACCAGCGGCAACACCGGCATCTCGCTGGCCATGCTGTTGCGCCGCCTGGGGTACCCCTTCGTCGCCGTGATGCCCAAGAGCGTGAGCCCCGAGCGGGTGCAGCTTCTGGAGGCCTACGGCGCCACGATCGTGTATTCGCCGGGGGAGGAGGGCTCCAACGGCGCCATCGTCGTCGCCCAGAAGATGGCGGCCGGCGACGACGGCTACCTGATGCTGTTCCAGTACGGCAACGCGGCCAACCCGCTCGCCCACTACGAGACCACGGGCCCGGAGATCATCCGCGACCTGCCGGAGGTCACGCACTTCGTCGCCGGCCTGGGCACGGGAGGGACGCTCATGGGCGTGGGCCGGCGCCTCAAGGAGTTCAACCCGGCCGTCGAGGTGATCGCCGCCGCCCCCGAGCCCAACGAGCTGATCCAGGGGCTGCGGAGCCTCGAGGAGGGGTTCGTGCCGCCCATCCTGGACCTGTCGCTCCTCGACCGCCGCATCATGATCGGCGCGGCGGAGAGCTTCGGGATGACGGCCGCCCTGCTCGCGCGCGAGGGCGTCTTCGCCGGCGTCTCCTCGGGCGCCGTGCTCGCCGCCGCGCTCCGCGTGACGGAGGACCTGGACCAGGCCAACGTCGTGTGTCTCTTCGCCGACGGCGGCTGGAAGTACCTGAGCACGGGGCTGTGGACCCGCGACTACGCGGAGCTGCGCAAGAGCGTCGAGGGGAAGGTCTGGTGGTAGCGGACGTCGAGCCCTTCGGCGGCGCCTCGTCCCCGGACGAGCCCGAGCCCGCAGGCGCCCCCGGGCCCGCGTACACGGTTTCGGTCGTCTGCGAGGGGGGGGGCATGCCCTCGGCGGACCTCATCGCGTGCCTGCGCGACGAGGGCGTTGCCTACACCCTCGACGACGATGAGCCGGCCGACATCCGGCTGCTCGACCTCACCTCGGCCGACCGCGGGAGCGCCGAGGGCTTGAGCAAGCGGGAGGCCGCCGGCCCGCGCCCGGCCATCGCCGCGATCTCGTGGGAGCACCTGGGGGCTCCGGACCTCCGTATCCACACCAAGGACGTGATCGTGGTGCCCTGGCGCCTCGGCGAGCTGCGCTTGCGCATCCGGCGGCTTCAGGCGGCGCGCGAGCCGGCCGACGAGCCGGGCGTGATCCGCTCCAACGACCTCGTGATCGACACGAACCGCTACGACGTCCACCTGGCCGGCCGGCCGGTGCTGCTGACCTTCAAGGAGTACGAGCTGCTCAAGCTCCTGGCGAGCAACCCCGGGCGGGTGTACAACCGGGAGGCGCTGCTGGAGCAGGTGTGGGGCTACCACTACTTCGGCGGGACACGGACGGTGGACGTGCACGTGCGGCGGCTGCGCTCCAAGATCGAGGACGCAACCCACACATTCATCGACACGGTCTGGAACGTCGGCTACCGCTTCCACACCTAGCCAGGGCACAGCCAGGGCACAGCCCTGGACCCACTCAGGGGCCGGCGCGCAGGTGGGCGGTCGCGGGAGCGGTGGCGGACCCTCAGCGAAGGAGACACGATGGCGACGTTTCCGGCATCCCGCGGGGGGAGGCCCGTCGAAGGCGGCGCTGGCCCCCGCTACTCGAAGGGGTGGATCCTCGTCGCGACGATCCTCGGGTCCAGCATGGCGTTCATCGACGGCACCGCCGTGAACGTCGCGCTGCCCGTGATGCAGCGCGAGCTGGGCGCGACGCTCACGCAGCTCCAGTGGGTGATCGTGGCCTACGCGCTCTTCCTCGGGTCGCTGCTGCTGGTCGGCGGCTCGCTCGGCGACCGCCTGGGGCGCCGGCGCGTCTTCGTCGTGGGCATCGTGGTCTTCGCCGTGGCCTCGGTCTGGGCCGGTCTCGCGCCGGGCGTCGGGCAGCTCATCGCGGCGCGGGCGCTCCAGGGCATCGGCGGGGCGCTGTTCGTGCCCGGCAGCCTCGCGCTCATCGGCGCCTGCTTCACGGACGAGGAGCGCGGCAAGGCGATCGGGACGTGGTCGGGCGCCAGCGGCCTGATGGCCGCGGTGGGCCCGCTCCTCGGCGGGTTCCTGGCGGAGGAGTTCTCCTGGCGGTGGGTCTTCTTCATCAACGTGCCCATCGCCGTCGTCGTGGTCGTGATTGCCCTGGCGCGCGTGCCGGAGAGCGTCGGCGCGGCCGGGGGGCGCGTCGACTGGTTGGGCGGCGCGCTGGCGACCTTCGGGCTCGGCGCGCTCGTGTACGGACTCATCGAGTCGGCGAACCGCGGCTTGGGCGACCCGCTCGTGGTGGCGGCGATCGTGCTCGGCGGGGCCGGGCTGGCCGCCTTCGTCTTCGCCGAGAGCCGCGTGCGCTCGCCCATGATGCCGCTGGGCGTGTTCCGCTCGCGGAGCTTCGCGGGGGCGAACGTGCTCACGCTGCTGCTCTACGCGGGCTTGGGCGGGACGCTCTTCTTCCTGCCGCTGAACCTGGTGCTGGTGCAGGGGTACACGGCGACGCAGGCGGGGGCGGCGCTCCTGCCGTTCATCCTGCTGCTCGGGGTGCTCTCCCGGTTCATGGGCGGCCTCGTCGCGCGCACCGGCGCGAAGCTGCCGCTGGTGATCGGGCCCGCCGTCGCGGGCGTCGGCTTCCTGCTGTTCGCGGTGCCGGGGATCGGCGGCAGCTACTGGACGACCTTCTTCCCAGCGGTCGTCGTCTTCGGGCTCGGTATGTCCATCACCGTGGCCCCGCTCGTCACCGTGGTCATGGGCACCGTGGACCCGACCCTCGCCGGGCTGGCGTCGGGGATCAACAACGCCATCTCGCGCGTCGCCTCGCTGCTGGCGCTCGCCGCCTTCGGGATGGTCGCGCTCGTGCTCTTCAACGGCTCGCTGGACACCCGCCTCGCCGACGCCGGCGTGCCGGCCGACGTGGTCGCGCAGCTCGAGGGCGAGCGCGTGAAGCTCGCCGGCGCAGAGGTGCCCGCGGGCCTCTCGCCCGCTCTCGCGGCGACGGTCGAGGGGGCCATCGACGCGGCGTTCGTCGACGCGTTCAAGGGCATCATGGTGATCGGCGCGCTGCTCGCCTTCGCCAGCGCGCTCACGGCGCTCGTCGCCATCGAGCGCAGGCCCGTCCCGCGCGCGTCGCCCGCCAAGCAGGCGTGATTTGCCGCGCCACCCGGCGCCCGCGTAGAATGTGTCCAACGCCCGCCGCGAAGTGCCCACACAGGAGGAACGACATGCCACTCTATGAATACAACTGCGGTCTCTGCGACGAGCGGTTCGAGAAGCTGGAGACGATGAGCGCCGCCAAGACCTCCGAGTGCCCGGCCTGCGGGCAGCCAGCGCGCCGCGTGCTCTCGATGGTCGCGGCGCCCGTGCGCGCCGGGGCCGGCGAAGAGCCGTCCAGTTTCAGCGCGCCGAGCGCCGGCGGGTGCTGCGGCGGAGGTTGCGGCTGCTGAAGCTCCCCTGCCCCACGATCCAAGTTCATGAAGAAGGACCCCGCCAACCGGCGGGGTCCTTTCTATGAGCGCTCGCCCGTGTCTCGCTCAGCGTCTCGACCGGCCTCGCGCTGCGACGCGACGATGGCCCGCGCCTCATCGGCCTGCCCGCCGCTCACGTACAGGCCGTGGGGGATGAACGAGTCGTGTCCCCACATCCCGTATCCGCCCATCTGCGGCTGCACCATGCTCGGGATCCCTTCGCCCTCCAGCACGCCGGCCCAGAACCGGGCGAGCATCTCGTTCTCGAAGGTGTCCAAGAGCACGGGCAGCTCGCTCACGGGCGCGCCTGCACCCGGCGGACCAGGAACCCCACGCCGTAGAGCGCCGCCGCCTCCGCGAGCGTCATGGCGCCGATGAGGAGCGTGATGTCGCGCCAGAAGCCGAAGGGGAACACCTGCACCAGGTAGGAGGTGCGGGTGTCGAAGAGGAAGTTGCCCTGGGGGAAGCCGATGTAGTGGAACAGCAAGAAGAGCTGGTCGAAGGCGACGAGGCTCCCGATGCCCACGACGGCGATGACGGCCACCGTCATCAGCGCGCCGCGCCGGAGCCACGCCGCGATGGTGGCCCAGGCGGCGCGCCGGAAGCTGGAGGCGGCGAGACCCCCCACGATCGCCAGGAACAGCGCCGAGCCCCCCTGCAGGCGGAACGTCTGCTGGAAGAGCACCTTCACGTCCGCCATGTGCGAGACCTCGTCGGCCCCGAAGAGGTCGCGCTCCACGCCGTAGACCTCGGCGCGCACGCGCAGCGGCTCGGTGTCGGTCGCGAGGTAGTCCTGGACCTGGGCGCCCACGCCGCGCAAGCCCTCCGGCGTGATGCCGGTGCGCTCGGCGACGCCGTAGCGCTCGAAGAGGGCGTCGTAGACCGGGAGGCTGCCGGCGGTGAAGCGGACGTTGCTCGTGACGAGCAGCAGCATGAGCGCCACCGGCGCCAGCCAGCCCACCACGGCCCAGGAACGGTGCATGGATGCCACGGGGGACAGTCTAGCAGCCGCCCTGGCCCGCCCGCCCAGGCCTGCTGCCTCCGCGCGGGGGCATCCGCCATCGAGCGCCGGCCCCGCGAGCCTATAATGCACGCGCAGCCCAAAGCCCGCGTTCCTGGAGCGTGCCGCCATGGCCGATGCGACCGATAGCCCGTCCAAGAGCAGCCGTCCCACGGGCAGCCCGTCAACCTTCGACCGCCTGCTCGCGACGATGCGGCGCCTCCGGGACCCGGAGACCGGGTGCCCCTGGGACCTCGAGCAGACGCACGCCTCGCTCCGCGACCCGCTGCTCCAGGAGACCTACGAGGCGCTCGACGCGCTCACCGCGGGCGAGCCGGCGGCCATCGTCGAGGAGCTGGGCGACGTGCTCCTCCAGGTCGTCTTCAACGCCCAGATCGGTGCCGACGAGGGGACGTTCACCATCGACGACGTGGTGGGCCAGCTCGACGCGAAGCTCGTGCGGCGCCACCCCCACGTCTTCGGCGAGGAGACGGCCCGCACGGCCGAGGAGGTGAGGGGCCTCTGGGAGCGGCTCAAGGCCACCGAGCGCGCGTCCAAGGGCGAGGGGGACCGCTCGATGCTCGCCGGGGTCTCGACCAACATGCCCGCGCTCGCCTACGCCCAGGCGGTCGTCGCCCGGGCCCGGCGCGCGGGGTTCGATTGGGACGACCCGGACACGGTCTTCGACAAGGTCGCCGAGGAGCTCGCCGAGGTGCGCGCCGCCCCAACGCTCCAGCGCCGGGAGGAGGAGCTCGGCGACCTGCTGTTCGCGCTGGGCGCCGCCGCCCATCGCCTCGGCGTGGACGCGGAGCAGGCGCTGCGCGGCGCCAACGCGCGGTTCGCCACGCGGTTCGGGCGGGTGGAGGCCGAGATGCGGGAGCGTGGCACGACGCTTTCCGAGGTGCCGGCGGCGGAGAAGCTCGCCGCGTGGGAGCGGGCCAAGGCCGCGACGTGAATGGGCGCGTGGAAAACCGAGCGACGCCGACGGGCGTTGGAGTGACTGAGGGCTGGGGAGGGAGATAGCGACCGCCTCGGCGCCTTGACAGTGGCCTGCGGCGATGCTATTGACCTAGCGGCCGCTCCGCGCGGGTGCGAGCCCTGGCCCCGAGTCCCCTGGTCCAAGATCGAGACGGCGCGACCGCGCGCGAGAATCCCGTGGTTGAGGACGAGTTTTCGATGAAAGCACTGTTTCGGACAACCGGTTCACTGGCGGCCGTCGTGCTGCTGCTGATGAGCGTGGCTGCGGTCGCCTCCGCCCAGGAGGCCTCGGACATCACCCTCGATTCGCCCTTCCGCTCCTTCGAGCTGGGCGTGAGCGAGGTCCGGGTCGACCTGGACGTCAAGCTGCGGAACTCCGCCGAGGACCGCCGGCTCGTGAAGCTCACCATCGAGGCGTTGCCGGGCGAGGAGCTGCCGGAGGGGTGGGCGATCGCCGTCTGGAACCGGTTCTTCGATTACAAGATCGGCGAGCTGCTGGTGGAGCCCACGACCGAGGACACGCCCCCACAGAACCTGCGGCTGCGGATCGCCCTGCCTGCCACCGACGACGAGGACTACGAGCGCCCCCCCGCAGGCGACTACCCGTTCGTTCTGAACGTGACGTCGCCCGACGGCAGCGTGCTGTACGAACGGGCCGTGTTCACGGTGACGCTGCCCGAGGCGCCCCCCGAGGAGGACGAAGAGGCCGGATCGCTCATCCTGCGCTCCAGCTTCCCGGTGCTGAGCGGCCCGGCGACGTCGCGCTACGAGTTCGAGGTCGTGATCCGGAACGAGACGGGGGAGGAGCGGTCCTTCGACCTCAAGGCGGATGTGCTGAACGAGAGCCTCGAGCCCGTGCAGAACTGGCAGATCGCCTTCCTTCCCCGCTTCGGCGACGAGAAGATCATCTCCACCATCTCCGTCCCCAACAACCTGACCGAGAACGTCAAGGTGCGGGTCACGCCGCCACGGAACACGCCCCCCGGCGACTATCTGATCCCGGTGACCGTGAGCAGCGAGGGCCAGGTGTACGAGGAGATCTCGGCGCTCACGCTCAACATCCGCGGGCAGGGGTCGCTCTCGGCGACGACGGACACCGGCCTGCTCAACGTGGATGCCACGGCCGGGAGCGCGGCGAGCATCGTCCTGCGGCTGTGGAACCTCGGCACGGCGCCGCTCACCGACATCAACCTCTCGGCCGACCGGCCGCCCGACTGGAAGGTCACCTACAGCAGGGACGCCGTCGATGAGCTCTCCGACCTAAGCGGCGAGAACTGGGCCGACATCGCGCTCACGATCGAGCCTCCGGGGGACGCGGTGCCGGGCGACTACCTCGTCACGCTGCGGGCCTCCAACGCCGAGTCCACCGACACGGTCGAGATGCGCGTGACCGTCACGCAGTCGACGATCTGGGGCTGGCTCGGCATCGTGCTGGTCTTGAGCGTCCTCGGCGGGCTCCTCGGGCTGTTCGTGAGGCTGGGACGGCGATGAGCCCCGAACTCCTCGTCGAGACCCATGCGCTGGTGAAGGAGTACGGCGACTTCGTGGCCGTCGACGGCGTCGACCTGCTCCTGAGCGAGGGCGAGGTGTACGGCTTCTTAGGCCCCAACGGCTCGGGGAAGAGCACGACGATCCTGATGATGCTGGGGCTGACGGAGCCGACGGAGGGGACGGTGCGCGTGTGCGGCCACGACCCGACGCGCAACCCCATCGCGGTCAAGCGTCAGGTGGGCTACCTGCCGGAGAACCTGGGCTTCTACGGAGACCTCACGGGGCGCGAGAACCTGCGCTACACCGCGGAGCTCAACAACATCGACCGCGCCGAGGCCAACTCGCGGATCACCGATCTCCTGGCGATGGTCGAGCTCAGCGACGCCGCCAACCAGCCGGTCGCCCAGTACTCCCGCGGCATGCGGCAGCGCCTCGGCCTCGCCGACGTCCTGCTCAAGCGCCCGCGGCTGGTGATCCTCGACGACCCGACCCTGGGGCTCGACCCCACGGGGATCGAGTGGCTCCTCGGCATGATCGAGGAGCTGAGCTCCCAGCGGAACATCGCGGTGTTCCTCTCGTCGCACCAGCTCCACGAGGTGCAGCGCGTTTGCCACCGGGTGGGCATCATGTCCCACGGCCGGATCGTGCTCGAAGGCACCGTGAGCGAGCTGACGGCGCAGACGGCGGGCGCCGGCTTCTCGATCGTCCTCGAGGTGCGCGCCGACGCGCGCTCCGGGACCGGGGTGCGCGACGCCCTGGCGGCGATCGAGGGCGTCAGCCGGTGCGAGCAGACCGGCTCGCGCATCAACATCGAGAGCGACCGCGACGTGCGGGCCGCCGCGGCCGCCGTGGTGATCGGGGGCGGCGGCGAGCTCGTGGAGCTGCGGTCGCAGAACCGGACCCTCGAAGACATCTATCTCCGGTACTTCCAGCAGGATTAGGGCAGGACGAGGCGATGCGCGCGATCTTCTGGAAAGAGATGGCAGACCACTTCGGGCGGCGGCGCTTCGTGCTGCTCTTCGGCCTCGTGGTCATGGGCACGCTGTGGGGCGTGCTCGTCGATACCGAGCAGCTCGTGCGCCAGGGCGACGGCTTCTTCTTCCTCGACCTCTTCACCTCGCGCATCGGCATCCCCATCTCGCTGCTGACGTTCATCAGCCTCTTTGGCCCCGTGATCGGCATCGCGCTGGGGTTCGACTCGATCAATTCCGAGCGCACCCAGGGGACCCTCGCGCGCGTGCTGGCGCAGCCTGTGTACCGAGACGCCGTGTTCAACGGGAAGTTCCTCGCGGGGCTGCTGACGCTCACCATCGTCGTGTGGAGCATGGGCATCTCCGTGGTCGGCCTGGGCATGTTCCGCCTCGGGATGGCCCCCGCCGGCGAGGAGGTGATCCGGCTGATCGGGTTCGGGCTCGTGACCATCGCCTATCTGGCGTTCTGGCTCGCCATGGCGATGACGGCCTCCGTGCTGCTGCGCAACACCGTCACCTCCGCGCTGATCTCCATCGGCCTGTGGATCGGCCTGAGCTTCTTCGTGACCATCGCCGCCTCGGTGCTGGCGGACCAGCTCGTGCCCGAGGTGACGACGTCCGAGCAGGCACTCCGGCACTTCAACATCCTCACCTGGGCGTCGCGGCTCTCCCCCGGCGCGCTGTTCACCGAGGCGGTGAGCATCCTGCTGGACCCGATCGGCGGGCGGGTGCTCACGTTGATCTCGGTCGCTCCCGAGCGGCTGCAGGGGTTGCTGGCCACGCCGGTCTCCGCCGGCCAGAGCCTCCAGCTCGTGTGGCCGCACATCGTCGCGCTGGTCGCCATGGTCGGCGGGCTGCTCGCCGTCTCCTACACGAAGTTCATGCGCGAGGAGATCCGGGCCTAGGCCCGCCCCGGGCCCCTCCTGGCGTCCTGACCGGGCGGGACTCCCGGCCCGGTCACGTGCTATAACTGGCATCGGCATGGCCACACTCGTCGGCACCTTCTTCCACTCCCACGGCGGCTCGACCTCCATGCCGCCGGACCTCTGGCGCGAGCAGCGTCTCCGGCGCCCCATCCGCGACGACGTCCCCATCGAGGACGACGAGGCCAACGCGGAGAAGGCGGCGCGCACGCACGAAGGGTTCCGCGTGCTGCGGGAGAAGGTCGCCGAGCTCGAGGCCGACGTCCTCGTCGTGTTCAGCGACGACCAGCAGGAGTGCTTCGACTTCAACAACTTCCCCGGCTTCGCGATCTTCGTGGGGGAGCGGTTCACGAAGTCGACGCGCCGCCGTGGTGGCCCCGATGCCCGGCAGGCCGGCAGGCACGCGGAGCTGGGGTTCGCCTTCAACGGCCATCCGGAGCTCGCGACGGCGTTGCTCACGGGCGTGATGAAGCGCGGGTTCGACCCCGCCTTCTGCATGGACATGCCGAAGCCGGACCGCGGACTCGCCAGCGGCGTGATCCGCACGGCCGAGGAGCTGACGGACTTCAGCCTGCCCATCGTGCCCGTGATGATGAACCTGTACTTCGCGCCCCAGGTGACGGGGATCCGTAGCTACCAGTTCGGGCGGGCGGTGCGCGAGGCCATCGACGAGATGCCGGGCGGCCTGCGCGTCGGCGTCGTGGCTTCGGGCGGCCTGTGGCACACACCGGGCATGCCGGGCGCCTGGCTGAACAAAGAATTCGACCACCGGACGCTGGAGTGCCTGAAGGTGGGCGACGCCCGCGGGATGGCGGAGCACTTCGACTCCTACGTCATCCCGGCCGGGGACACCAGCCAGGACACGGGGCGCCGCGCCCGCAACGTCACCGGCATGCCCTCGCTCGGGGGCCCGGCACTCGGCACGCGCGAGACGTGCGCCTGGATCGCGGCGGCCGCGGTCACGGAGGGGCGCCCGACGACGATCGTCGACTACGTCGACGTCTACGCATCGCCGGTGGGCAACGCCTTCGCCTACTGCGACCAGCCCTAGCTCCAAGCCCCGAACGTTCTGGGGGCCGGGTCCGGAGACCGGGCCCGGCCCGGCACCCAGCCCGGCACCCAGCCCGGCAAAGGAGACACGACGTTGAATGTGTATCTGGCCGCGCGGTTCTCCCGGCGCAAGGAGATGCAGGCGTACGCGGACGATCTGATCGCGCTCGGCCACCGGGTCAGCGCGCGCTGGGTCGTCGGCCCCCCGCAGTCGAGCCACCACCCGGACCAGGTCTCCGGGCACTCGAAGGCGTATGAGGAGCGCGTCTCCGTCGAGGACCTCAAGGACGTGGCGGAGGCAGACTGCATCATCTGCTTCTCCGAGCAGCCGCGGGAGACGAACACCCGGGGCGGGCGGCACGTCGAGTTTGGACTGGCGGTCGCGGCGGACAAGCGCATCATCCTGGTGGGCCCGAGGGAGAACGTCTTCCACTTCCTCCCCGTGGTCGAGAACTTCCCCGACTGGGCCGCGGTGCGCGTGCTGCTCGAATCGGAGCGCGCCGCCGTGAGCTAGAAGCGCCCCCGCGCATCGCCGGGCGCTCGCAACGGGCGCCATATCGGCCTGGCGCCACTTGCCGGTGTCTCCATAGGCTTGCTTAGAATGCTCGTGTGGGGCGGTGGCGCCGCCCTCGTGCTCCCAGCGTGGCCGGGGAGGGCACAAGCCGTGGCCGTGACCGACGATATCAAGGCGCGCGTCGACATCGTCGACGTGGTCTCGCAGTACGTGCCGGAGCTCAAGAAGTCCGGGCGCAACTTCACGGCGCGCTGTCCCTTCCACCAGGAGCGCACGCCGTCCTTCGTCGTCTTCCCCGACCGGCAGAGCTGGCGGTGCTTCGGCGCGTGCGCGGTCGGCGGCGACGTCTTCTCCTTCGTGATGAAGGCGGACGGTGTCGCCTTCCCGCAGGCGATGCGCTCGCTCGCGGAGCGCGCGGGCGTGGTCATCCCGGAGCGCCGCCGAGCGGACACGCCGCGCAACCCCATCTTCGATGTGAACGAGGCGGCGCTGCGCTTCTTCCGGGACGAACTGACGGCCGACCGCGGCGCGCTGGCCAGGAGCTACGCCGAGCGGCGGCACCTCGGCTTGGAGGCCATCGTTACCTTCGGCATCGGCTATGCGCCGAGCTCGGGCGGCGAGCTCCTCAAGCGGCTCGGGGAGGCGGGCTTCGCCGAGGAGCTGTTGCTTGCGGCAGGCGTCGTGATCCGCGGCCAGAACGGGGAGGTCCGCGACATGCTGCGCGGACGGCTCGTCTTCACGCTGCGCAACGCGGACGGCGAGGTCGTGGGCTTCGCTGGCCGCTCGCTGGACGGCACGGACCCGAAGTACATCAACACGCCCCAGACGGCCGTCTTCGACAAGGGCCGCATGCTCTATGGCTTCGACCGGGCGAAGGACGCCATCGCCCGGGAGGGCGTCGCGGTGGTGGTCGAGGGGTACACGGACGTCATCACGGCGCACGAGCACGGCTACGCCAACGTGGTCGCGTCGATGGGCACCGCGCTGACGGACGAGCAGGTGGCGCTGCTGCGGGCGCGGGCGCACCGCATCGTGCTCGCGCTGGACGCGGACGCCGCGGGCCAGGAGGCGATGCGCCGGAGGCTGTGGGCGGTCGCCGAGAGCGTCACCGGCTCGGGTGCGCCGGCATGGGCCCGCGAGCGCTCGGGGGACCTCTCGCGGTGGGGCGTCGTGACGCTCCAGGGGGGGAAGGACCCGGATGAGATCATCCGGGCGGACCCGGGAAGCTGGAAGACCCTCGTCGCGGAGCCGACGCCCATCCTGGACTACCTGATCGAGGCGGAGAGCGCGCGCGGCGGGCTCACGGCCGAGGAGGCCAACGCGCCGACGGTGCAGCGCTTCTGGCGGCTGATCGCGGAGCTCTCGGACTGGGCCGCCCAGGACCGGCTGGTGCAGCGCCTCGCGGACCGGCTCGGCGTGGGCCGCACGACGCTGGAGGCGGCGATGGGCCGCATGGCCTCGCGCGCGCAGATCGGGCGTCCGCAGGCTGGCCGGGGCCGGGCTCGGGGGCGCGAGGCGCCCGAGGGCGCGGTGGAGTCGGTGCTGCGCACGGCCGGGCGCGAGCCGGTGGAGGAGCACGCGCTGGCGTTGGCGCTCCAGTACCCGGAGATCCTGGCGCGGGTGGGCGAGGCCCAGGCCGACCGGTTCGTGCGGCCGGATAACCGGGCGATATTGAGTGCGCTCCAGGAGGCTGGTACAATAGAGGTTGCCCATGCGCAGGCGGACGGCCCCATGGCCGAGCATCTCGACCAGCTCTCACGAAGAGTCCTCCCCCCGGCCGATCCCAAGCAGCGCGCGGCGGAATGGACCGAATGCCTCCGCAGGCTCGAAGAGCGCTATCTCCGTGATCTCAAAGAGCAGGAGACCATCGCACTCACCGAGCAGGCTCCCGGCGACGAAGAGTACCGCGAGGCGGTGAGCCGTCAGGCGCTCGATACCAACGAGCGGTTGAGGGACCTCTTCACCGGCGAGACCGCGAAGCCCTAGCGGCACGACGAACACGGCCAGGCCAGGCGAATAGGCCAGAGCAACAGGCCAGAGCAACAGGGAGGATCGAACTTGGCAGAAGCGAAATCCAAGCGCCCGTCCCGGGCAGCAGCGAAGAGTACCGGCTCGACGGCGGTCGCCGAGCCGAAGACCGACGCGGGAAGCGTCGCGGCCGCGGCGATCGCAGACGCGGTCGAAGGTGCCGCCGCCAACGCTCCCCCTGCGGGACCCACCAAGGCGGACCTCGCCAAGGCCAAGGCTGAGGCCAAGGCCGCCGAGGAGGAGGCTGCCAAGGACATCGACGGCACCGAGCTCATCGACGACCCGGTGCGCATGTACCTGCGCGAGATCGGCCGCGTGACCCTGCTGACCGCGGCGGACGAGCGCCGCCTGGCGCAGGCGCTCGGCTCCGGCAAGCACGTCGAGAAGCTCGAGAAGGACATCCAGGAGGAGACGGGGCGGCCGGCGCAGGCCGCGGACCTCGTGCGCACGTTCCTCAAGCGTATCCGCGAGTCCAACGAGCTGATCGAGGCCCTCGCCGACCACATGGCCATCGAAGACGCGATGACGCTCAAGACGCTGCTCACCAACGAGAAGCTGCGCGCGGGCATCGACTCCGAGCTCAGCGTGGAGATGCTGGAGACCTTCGCCGAGCGGTGGGACAAGGACCCGGTGCTGGACGTCGCGCGGGAGATCATCCAGCTCTCGCTGAACAGCCACGTCCTCCCCGAGGAGACACTCGACGTGATGGGCGAGGACGTTCCGGTGAAGAACCTGGACGACGCGCTCGAGGACGCGGACATCGGGCAGCGGCTCGAATCCAACGAGCTCATGCTCCGCATGCACTTCGCCGCCGTGAAGCGGGAGGGCGTGAACGCCCAGCGTCACCTGGCCGAGGCGAACCTGCGCCTCGTGGTGAGCGTCGCGAAGAAGTACATCGGCCGCGGCATGTCCCTGCTGGACCTGATCCAAGAGGGCAACATCGGCCTCATCCGCGCCGTGGAGAAGTTCGACTACCGCAAGGGGTACAAGTTCTCCACCTACGCGACCTGGTGGATCCGCCAGGCCATCACGCGGGCCATCGCCGACCAGGCACGCACGATCCGCATCCCCGTGCACATGGTCGAGACGATCAACAAGCTCATGCGCGTCAGCCGCCGGCTGGTGCAGGAGTACGGGCGCGAGCCCACGACCCAGGAGATCGCGGTCGGGATGGAAGTTACCCCGGAGCGGGTCCGCGAGATCCTGAAGGTCTCCCAGGAGCCCGTCTCCCTCGAAACGCCCATCGGCGAAGAGGAGGACTCCCACCTCGGCGACTTCATCGAGGACCGCAGCGCACCGGCGCCGGCGGAGGCCGCGACCTTCCAGCTCCTGCGGGAGCAGGTCGAGGAAGTGCTTGGCACGCTCAGCGAGCGCGAGCGGCGCGTCCTGCAGCTGCGCTTCGGGCTGGAGGACGGCCGCTCACGCACGCTCGAAGAGGTCGGCCGCGACTTCGGCGTGACCCGCGAGCGCATCCGCCAGATCGAGGCCAAGGCGCTGCGGAAGCTGCGCCACCCGAGCCGCTCGCGCAAGCTGCGCGACTTCCTGGAGTAGGCCTCCCCCGATCGAGCGATAAAAGAAAAGACCCCGGCTCGTCCGGGGTCTTTTCACGTCGCCGCGAACCGACGGGGAGGACCTAACGGGGCGGCGCGGCGCCGTCCGGGGGCTGGCCGCCGAGCTCCTGGGGCGGCGTCCCCGCGGAGGCCCGCACGTAGTCCTCGAAGAGGAGCAGGCCGAAGATGCTCACGAAGGGGATGAAGATGCCGGTGGCCAGTGTGTCCACGGCGACCAGAACGGGAAGGGAGGCGCCGGCGAGCAGGGCTCCGATGACCAGGGTGAGGACGAAGATGGGGATGGCGACGATCAGCTCCAGCAGGAACGTCCGCCGCCAGCGGCCCTGGACGAGCGTCCAGCTCCGGACGAACGCGCCGACGATGCTCTGGTTCTCCAGGACCACGGCGGGGACGTAGAGCGACGCCCGGACCCAGACGAACAGGGTCAGCCCAAGCGCTGGGAACGCCAGTGCCCCAGCGGAGCCGAGGAGGACGAAGAGCGGCAGGCTGAGCAGCATCGTGCCCGCGAAGGAGCGTGGGCCGAAGGCGATGACCGCGCTCAGAGCCCCTTTGAGGGACGAGGGTTCGCCACGCCGGAGCAGCGCGGCCCGCCACAGCACGACGGAGAGGACGCCGACGCTCACCGCCTGGAGGATGACCGAGGCGAACAGCACCGCGCGGAAGGTCTCCGGCTGCTCGATGTCCGGTTGCGGGAGCAGCATCGCGCTGGCGGTCGAGAGGGCGAGCGCGATGGCCACGGTGGTCACGAACAGCGGCTTGAACGTCCGTGCGTAGAGCGCGACGGCCGCGGCGATCAGGGTCGGGATGGGTGTCAGCGGATTGGATGGGGGGCGGTTGAACACAGCGTCTCCGGCTTGCGCATGGTAGGGGCCCCCCGCACCGTTGTCTAGGAAGCGGCCGTGAGCGTCCGGGCGCGGTCGCTCTCCCGCCCGTCCTATACTGCCCAACGAAAGGGGCACGCGTGCCGGAGATACCGGACCTCGAGGTCATCAAGGACTTCCTGAACGAGCGCATCGCCGGGCGGGAGGTCGTTCGGGCCACGGCGCCGAAGGCGTGGATCGTCCGCTCGCTCGCGGCGGAGCATTTCGAGCAGGACGTCGTTGGCCGCCGCTTCGGGACGATCCGCCGCATCGGCAAGGACCTGTTGTTCCCCCTCGATCCCGACCGGCTGCTGGTGGCCAACCTCATGCTCACCGGCCGGTTCCAGTACACGGAGCCCTCGGCGCGGGTCTCCAAGCAGACGTTCTTCACCCTGGGCACGGCGGACGCCGACCTGCGCTACCTCGACGGCCGGTCGATGGGCCGCATCCACTACGTGCGCCCCGACCAGCTCGACACGATCGCGCGGCTCCAGGACCAGGGCCCCGACGCCCTGGACGGCGGCGTGAGCTACGAGGAGTTCAAGGAGCGCCTTCGTCCCTACACCGGCGAGATCAAGGGCGTGCTGGCGCGCGGCAAGTTCCTCGCGGGCATCGGCAATGCGTACGTGGACGAGATCCTGTGGGAGGCGCGCGTGTCGCCCTTCCGCAAGGGCGGCGGCCCCTGCCCCCGCTGCGGCACGACGATCTCCGAGATCACCCCCAACCAGCGCATCACGAGCTGGTGCCGCACCTGCCAACCCGGGCAGGGCACAGCCCTGCACCCATGAAAGGGGCGCGTCCCCTTGGCCGACAGCTCCGGACGGAGGCATCAGCCGTGACATTGACGGCACGTATCCAGGCGCCGGAGCCGTTTGACTTCGACCTGACCGTCGAGCACCAGACGTACTACCGGGGCCGCGCCGGCGCCGATCTCTACGCCGACGGCGCGTACTACCGCGCCCTGCGCCGGCCGGGCGGCGGCGCGTTCGCCGTGCGCGCCGCTCCGGCGGGCGACGGCTTTCTCGACGTGAGGTTGCCCGCGGGTGGCTCCGCGAGCGACTTGGCGCTCGCGGTCGAGGCGGTTCCGCGGCTGCTCGGCTTCGAGGCCGACCTGCCGGGCTTCTACGCGCGGCTCGCCTCCGACCCGGTGCTCGCCTCGACCCTCGGCGCGCTCCACGGGTTGCGTCCCGCACGCGCGGAGACCGTGTTCGAGGCGCTGGTCATGGCGGTCGCGGCGCAGCAGATCTCGGGGGCGGTCGCCCGCGTTATCCGAGACGGCCTGATGGTCTCCTACGGCACGCGGCTGGAGGCCGACGGCCACGAGCTGCACGCCTTCCCAACGCCCGAGGCGCTGGTGGCCACAGGAGTCGATGGACTCCGTGCCCACAAGCTCAGTTGGCGGAAATCCGAATACATCCACGGCATCGCGGTCCAGACGCTCGAAGGCGCCATCGACGACGAGCGCCTCGGCGCGATGGACGACGACGAGGCCATCGCCGCGCTCACGAGCGTCCGCGGGGTCGGGCGCTGGACGGCGCAGTGGGTGCTCATACGGGCGCTCGGGCGGCCTGATGTGCTGCCGGAGGGCGACCTGGCGCTCAAGCGCGTGGTCTCGGAGCTCTACTTCGGCGGCGAGCCCATGCACGAGCGGCGCCTGGCCGAGTTCGCGCAGGAGCGCTGGTCGCCCTACCGGGGGCTCGTCACGACCTACCTCTTCGCCCAACTGCGGCGCGCCAGAGCCGCTGCCGCTGGGGCGGAGATCCGTGCTCCTGGCTTGAACCGCTCACCCTGAGCTTGTCGAAGGGGGAGGGAGGGCTCGCCTGCGAGCAGCGACCCTCACGGCAGGCCTCTGCTCGTACTTCGACGGGCTCAGCACGAGCGGGTCGGTCCTCAGCGCCGCCGGCCCGGGCGGCCCGGCTCGCGCTCATCCGCGTTCGTTGACACAGGCGGTCTGCGCGAGCGAGTGGGTGCAGGGCTGTGCCCTGCCCTGGTGCACCGTCCGCGTCCGCTGCGCCGTCTAAGTCGGTGGAGGCCCGATGCGATCGAAGCTCCTACTCGTTGCAGGTCTGTCGCTGGCTGCTGCTGCCTGCAACGGTGCGACGCCGGTGGCGGCGCCGCAGGACGCATCGGGCCTCACCACGCCCACCCCGGCCCGTGCGCGGGTCACGCCCGACCTCGATGCCGTGCCGCCCGTGGACACGTCGTCGCACGTCATCGATCTCGACGACGTCGTCTTCGACACCTTCGACGGCGACTACGTGGCGCTATCGCGGGCCGAGCCATCGACGATCAGGCGGCTGCGCGATGCCATCCGCCCGATCTACAACCCGGCCTACGACACGGCCGAGGAGGCGCGCGCGTGGCTGGCCGACGGCGACCGCGTGATCGGCGTCACGGCCGGCGGCGGCGCCTACGCCTACCCCGTCAGGACGCTCGTCTTCCGCGAGATCGTGAACGAGGTGCTCGACGGCGTGCCGGTCGCGGTGACGTTCTGCCCCCTGTGCGTGTCGGGCGTCGTGTTCGACCGCCGGGTCGACGGCCGGACGCTGCTCCTCGGGAACACGAGCGCGCTCTACGACAACGACATGGTGATGTACGACCACCAGACCGGCTCGTACTGGCATCAGGTGAGCGGACGGGCCATCGTCGGGGAGCTCTCGGGGATGTCGATGAGCCTCGTGCCATCGCTGATGGCGACGTTCGGCGAGTGGCGGGCGCTCCACCCCGGCACGCTCGTCATGAGCAACGCGAAGGCTCTGCTGGCGAGGAGCCCGGACCCATCGGAGCGGATGAAGGACGCGGCCAACCGGGGGCGCTTCATCTTCCCGGTCTCGGAGCAGGCCACGAGCGACGGGCGGCTCCCGCTCGGCGCGGAGGTCCTCGTGGTGCTCCTCGCGGGGGAGGAGAAGGCGTACGCGCTCCTCGACGTGGCCGCCGGGCCGCTGAACGACCACGTG